>CAYUNZ010000173.1:0-5837 GCA_964446205.1 uncultured Desulfohalobiaceae bacterium
GCACTTGCAAAAAGTATTTCAGATTTGCCGGAGGTAAGGCTGAAAAGGAGGTGACAATTATGACAGCCAAAAAGATTCAAGGAGTCACAATTGAATGCGTCCAGGGGGATATAGCCCGCCAATCGGACATAGATGCTGTAGTCAATGCCGCCAATGCCCAATTGCTCAGAGGTGGCGGGGTGGCTGGGGCCTTGCATAAGGCGGCAGGTCCTGGATTGGAAGAAGAGTGCCGGCCATTGGCCCCAATTCAGCCTGGAGAAGCAGTGATTACCGGAGCTCACAATCTGCCGAACTCGCATGTTGTTCATTGTTTGGGCCCCATATATGGCCGGGACAAGCCAGAAGAGAAGCTTTTGGCCTCCTGTTATAGAAACGCCCTGGTTTTGGCCGATGAAAAAGGTTTTTCTTCCATCGCCTTTCCGGCCATATCTAGTGGGGCCTTTGGCTATCCTTTGCAGGCTGCTGCCCAGATTGCCTTGCGCACAACTCAGGAGACCATTCCTGACCTGGCTTCAGTCAAGCTTGTCAGGTTTGTGCTCTTCAGCCAAGCGGACGTCCAATTGTACGAGAAACTGTTGCAGGAAATGAACTAAATGAGCAATGGCTCAGAATTCAATTGCCCGGATATAGATAATATCTCCAGCTTGTTTTTTGACAAAAGTGACTATGATCTCCTGCGCCTGGTGAATACGGTCTATAGTCAACCGGCTCTTACCGATTATAAGGAACTCCTGGCCCCATATCTTCATCCTCACGGGATCAAAGAGATGGCCGCTCCCAAGGCTTTGCGCATCGCCTATTCCGTTATTCAGCTCCTGGGTTCCCTGGAGAGCGGCCAAGCCGGAGATCGGATCAAGGCCTTATGTTCTCTCCGGGACGAAGTCCTGTATACCTCCCAAGGTTCCTTGCGAATTAATGCCGCCCGGGTCTTGATCGAGATCATGAAAAACATGGTCCGCAGCCATGGCGATTGCCGCCGGCAACTGGAACTGGCCAGGGATTTTTCGGCTGTAGCTCAAGGCAAACCTAGACAGATCCGGGCTCAGCTCAAAAATTATCACCTCTTGGAAATGCCGGAAGAATGGAATCAGGTAGCCTTTGACGAGCATGTGCACGATGTGAACACCATCGGTCGCAAGTCCCCTACCCACCTGATCATGGACGCCTGGATCAAGGGTATCCGCAGTCTCACGGTTATTTACTACAATCATGTCTCGCAGGAGGCGGCAACAGAGCTTTTGGAAGCTGCGGCCATCATGGATATGCAGGTCCGGATCGGAATCGAGTTCAGCGTATTGTTTCGAGACAAACAGGTGCGTCTGGTATGGGTTCCTCGGGGATTACGCGATTTCCAAGGATTCGTGGAATTCTTACAGACTCCCAGTGTTCATAATTTCATGCTCCAGGGTAAGAAGGTTTTGGACCGGAACAAAGACTATGTTCTTGGTTTGCTTCATTCATTCAACCGTCATCACTTGCCCCATCTCAACGACAGGCTGGGTCTTCATTTAGACCAATTGGATGAAGAAGAGTTTCAGGAATCTGTCAGACAAGGTCAGGTCTCTGTCCTGCATCTAGCCAAGTACATCCATGAATTGATTGGCAAAGAACTGCAGGAAAAAGATATGCAGGACCCTTCTTCCGGCTCAATGGAACCGGAAATGTCGGCCAATGGGTATGTATGTGGATTAGACATATACGACATTGTCGAAGAATACTTAAGCCCGGAGCAGCATCCGGATGTCCCGGATATTTTCAGCGGAGAAGATCTGCCGGAACTTTTGACCTTGAGTCCGGCTCAACTGGCTTTCAGGCTGCACGGTTTACACTCCAATTCCAGTATTATCTTAAATCTTTGTGATCTGCAGGTCCAGGATGTGGTTGAACTGCTGTATGACTGTCAAGGTCTTATTTCCCACCTGGAGATTTTAAATCTCAAAAACCAGGTCCTGGGACGGGAATACGATCAGGAAAGGATTATCAAGCTGCAAAAGGCCATCAATGCGGGAAACGTTATCAAACTGAAGAAATACTTGAGCCAGTTTATCCAGGAAACAGATACCCATGCTCCAAATGGAGAGGAAAGGAAACAAAAGCTGCTGGAGATCCTGTGTGAGATTTCCGCCTTTCAGTCTTTTTACAGGGATAGACCATTAAGAGGTTGCATTGGCACCGATTCTACCGGCCGGTCCGATCGGGTCTACGGGATGGGATTGGTTCTGACTGAGTCTTTGCCTAAGCTGGCCAGAAAAGAGATGAATTCGCGAAGCAAAAAGGGGCCTGCCCATAAAAGTGTGGCTATCGGAGTCAGGTCATACCTTCGGGATTCGTATCTTCCGAAAACCGAGCCCAATGGTCAACGATCTTTTTTCGGCTTTATAAGCCGCATGCCCTGCCTGAAGAGTTTGGGCCGGCAGAAGAGGCGGGAATGGGTGGTCGAGGAGTACTTTTTGTCGACTGCCAACAAAAGCAATATCTTTACCCTGGGAGGGGTTCGGGGCAGAGGGGAAGACCAGAAGGGTGGATTCAGAGGTCTCAGGCATATCTGGAATTATCTGAATACGAAATTACGGATTGGGGGTAAGATCGGTCTTGGTTTTATTCCCGCCTTTCTGACATTCTTTTTCAGCCAGGATTGGTGGCTGCTCACCTATTTCGGGGCCTTGATATGGTTTGCCATAACCGGTGTTCGAAACATTATTCAGTCCATGCTGGCCTGTGGGGGAATCAATCGGCCTTCCCTTGTTAAGTGGAACAACTATGTCAGTTGGGATCGGCTGGCAGATTCTTTGATGTTTACCGGTTTTTCTGTACCCCTGTTGGACTACCTTATAAAGACTTTGGTTTTGGAACATGGATTCGGAGCCACAGTGGGCACCCATCCGACTTTGGTTTATGCGTCCATCTCTTTAGTCAATGGGCTGTATTTGTCTACACACAATTTTCTTCGGGGACTGCCCCGGGGAGCGGTGATCGGCAATTTTTTCCGTAGCGTGTTGGCCATTCCCCTGGCTTTGGTCCTCAACTGGATGGCCGGGGGCATCCTGGGTCTATTCGGAGTAGTAGGGATACAAGTCATCTTGCAGCAATGGGCGGCCATTATATCCAAACTTGCTTCGGATAGCGTGGCTGGGATAATTGAAGGCCTGGCCGACCGGGCCATGTATATCCGGCGCAGGATCCTGGACTATACAAGCAAGTTTCAACATTTGTTTAATACCTATGACCAATTGGAGCGGATGTTCCCCATGGACGACGTCTTATCCATGCTGGAGTCGACCAAGGAACTTATGCAGAGTATTGAATACGAAAAGCGGGAAATGGTGAATATCGTTATAGTCAATGCCCTGGATCTTCTCTACTTTTGGATGTACCAACCCCGGGCCAGAGGAGTGCTCAAGCAGCTCTTCAAGCAAATGAGCAGAGAAGAGCGGATGGTTATTTTGCTTTCTCAGCATGTTTTGTTCCGGGAAAAACAGATCAGCAGATTGTTTTTGGACGGCTTGGTTGGGGAAAACTTTTCCCGGCCGCTGTCTTTCTATCTGGATCACTGGCGTAAGCACCTGGAAGATTTGGAGCATGTGGCCAATACTTGTCCTCCGTTAACCAATGGGGATAGGGGATACAGCATGCTCGATCACTTGTATAGGCATGGCCGGGGGTGTTTATCCAGGCCCATGCCTTTGGCCTGACAGGGAAAATCTTATCTAAAAAGCATACAAAATGGGAAAACAGATAGAAAACAGACATGTTGCCAATTATATGGAAATCCAATAGACTGGATCTAACAATTTATTTCCCCGGCCTGTCTTATGACATCCCAGACTTCAGCTGGCAGAATAATGGTCAGGATTGAGAGGCCAGCCTATGCCCACAGGATCACTTCCGTGTCCAGCCCTGATCGTCTTTCTGCACCCACCATCCAGAGGAGGCCTTGTCCTTCCATTTCTTGGCAAAGATCTTTTCCACCCTGTTGATCTGGGATGGATCAAGATTCAAGGCAGAGGTCACTTCCTGGTATAGATTCTTCCTGGCCTGATTGTCTTGCTTAACAAGTTTGCGAAGCTTGGCTACCTTTCCCAGATTCAAGTCTGAGATATTCCGGATCTCCAAATACCCGTCCCTGGTAATACCCAGAGCGCCTTGATCATAGAATGGCTTGAGTTGCTGATGATGTCTGGCCAGGGTTTGCTTCAGGCCGCGGATGGCTGCGTTACTAATGCTTGTCGCATCTTGGGCCCAGGCCTTATGTGGTCCGAGGTGGGCCAGGAACTTATGCCAGGCAGACCGATCTGATGAGTTGTCCAAGGGGGCTTTCTTTTCTTGATCATAGACTTCGTCGACAATTTTTTCCGCGGCTTTTTCCACTTCAGCTGCCGGGAAGTAGATATTGACTGTCACACAAGCGGCAATACAAACAAAAAAACAAAGTAGTAGGATAAATTTGGTCTGGGTCTTGGCCATGGTGTGTCCTCCATTTACTGTTTTTCTTCATCAGAGAAATCTTGCTTTAAGACGCGGTTCAAACGGTCCAGCATATCAGAGAAGGTAATCATATTATTGGGGTTGTTATTGACCACGTTGATCCCAACCCACTTGCGTTTGACAATATACTCGACCCCATCATCATGGATCAAGCCATTCAAGGAAAAGATATCATTGGCCAAAACACAAGACAGGCCTATTTGTTCATATGCAAATTGTTTGAAAAAACCCGCAAAGAGACGAATTCCAAGCCCAGAAAGCCCTTGTCCGGTTCCAATGATAGATAAGGAGTTGACAGCCTGTAAACTAATATTCCGGTCCGTTTGGGCATTTTTTGGAGACCTTGCCCGTAGATGGAATCGTACTGGCTGTCCATAGGCTAGGCCCAGATGGTCCAGGGTGATATTCAACCTCCCGGTGATACGTCCGATTCCTAAATTCTGGCTCATGGGCTCCAAATCCAGATTTCTTATTTGGACATCCATAGTCAGCAAACGGTTTGCTTCCAAAGGGTCTCGGAGAGTAAAATCCTGAATCAGGACTTGCCCGTCACACAGAGTGCCCTTTAGGTCCCCTTGTGTTGTCATAGCTACAGGAGAGGCCACGAAATGGATGGTCCCCTGAATATTGTCCTCTTTCTCAGTCCAATCAGGGAGGAATCCGGCCGGACTCAGGTCTGAGAGTTCCAGATCCCCCCTGGCCTGCCATGCTCCAGTCCAGGGAATCTTCAGCTTGAGGTCCTTGAGCGCCGCCCTGATTCCCCGGAAGTTGAACTGAATGGCGTTTTTTATTTGAAGATGTTCTCCAACCAGTCGAAGGCGAATTGGACTCATTTGGACCTTGTCATCCATGATATCTATCTGTCCTGGTTTGACCCATCCCCATGGGACAGCAACAGAATTGTCCCGGAAGTCGCCCTTATCAGAAGGGTCTAAAGAATAGAGACAAGGCAGATCTATATCCATAGAACTCACGGCAACACCCTTTGACTTGAGGCTCAGCCCCAGGTCATCGAGTTGCATTCGGCCGCGGATTTTCCGGGAGTTATCGGTCTTAGACAAAGTGCCGGTCCAGGACAGTGTTCCCCGGATATCCAGAGATCCTGGGACAAGGCCCTCAACTGCGGTTTGGAGAGCGTTCAAGTTGAGATGACTCTCTTGGACCTCAACTGACCAGTCCTTGGAAGGATTGTTCAAGGGCACTCTGGATGAGAGGTCTGCGGAGAGAATAGAAGACCAGTCTATCCGGATAGTTACCATTTCGATATCCTGACCGGGATATATTGCCACCTTGCCCTGTGCGCTCAAGGGAAGACCTTCGAGATTTGTGTAACGAGTCCCGCACAGGAATTG
>CAYUNZ010000174.1:0-5815 GCA_964446205.1 uncultured Desulfohalobiaceae bacterium
GTGGTTGTTTTATTTCTATATTTCAATATGATAAGGAAATTCTTTCATGTTAACGCCCATGCATTGGCATGCACAACGAACAATGAAAAGTTGCCAATAACCTTCTAAAATTATTGTTATAAATTTTTATTCTTCTTTTCGTGTTTTTTCGTGTGTTTCGTGGGCTAAATTCTTTTCATATTAACTTCATATCATTTCTTCAAGTGAGGCCTTTATGGACATATTGGTCTACGGCATAGTCAACAGTATCTCCCTGGCCCTGATTGCCCTCGGGTTTGCCCTGATATACGGTATCAGCAGGGTGGCCAACTTTGCCCACGGGGCACTTTATATTGTCTGTGGATTTGTTACCTGGAGCTTTTTTCATGCCCTGGGTTTGAACTACTTCCTGAGTATCGTCCTGGCTTTGATTGTCGTGGCCGTCATCGGCGGCCTCATATATCAACTTATACTTATCCGGGTCAGGGGAATGCCCATATCCGAGATCATTGCCTCCTACGCCATTGGTCTGGCCATCCTGGAAGGATTCAGATGGTGGGGTTTTAAAGGCATGACCTATACCCTGCCTACTTTTTGGGATGGAACAATCACCATAGGCGGGACCCCAGTAGATCTGCACAGGGTCTTGGTCGTTATTATCGGTGCTGTTGTAGTCGCCCTGCTCTGGGCCTTTACCCATTATACCAAGATCGGTCTGGCCCTGCGCAGCATGGCCCAGGACGAAAGGGCCGCCTTGATGCTGGGCATAGATTCCGACCGAATGGCCATTCTGGCCATGGCCTTTGGTGCTGTCCTGGCAGGCTTTGCCGGTACCCTCCTGCTGCCGCTCGGCAATATAACTGTCGACAACGGTTACAGGGTACTTATTTTGGCCATTTCCGTATGTATAGTAGGTGGTTTGGGGAGTTGGATGGGCTCTATTATTGCAGCCTTCTTGATCGGTTTTGCCCAGATACTGGCTGTTTCCTATCTAGGTGCTCAGTATCAAATGGTGGTTGTCCTATTGGCCATTATCCTGACTCTGATCCTGAAGCCATCCGGTCTTTTTGGACGACAAAAGGAACTTGAAGAAAGGGTGTAAGACAATGAAGGAACAACAATTTCGCAAGGAGAGGATAGACAGGGGTATCAAGGTCAGGTCGGACAGGATCTATGCCTTGATGTCCTGGCGGGAATTGGCCTATCTGATCTTCCCCAGATTCCTTTTGATCGCCGGGCTTTTATGCCTGCCCTTTGTCGTACCTGGCATGTATTGGCAAAGGGTGCTTATTATTGTCTGTGTCTATGCCCTTCTGGCCATAAGCTTTGATTTCCTGGCCTATTTTGTTGGACTCGTCTGCCTGGGTGAAGCCTTTTTTCTGGGTACCGGCGGATATATAGCTGCGGTATTAAACACATCCCTCGGTCTACCACCAATGCTGACCATTCCCATGGCCACAGTAGGCGGAGGAGCCCTTTGCACCTTGCTACTTTTGCCTTGTATCTCCTTAAGAGGAGTCTATTTTGCCATTGTCACCCTCATGTATCCGCTCTTTTTCGATCGGCTGATCGTTGCCCTGGATATCCTGGGAGGCACAGACGGCATCCTTGGTGTAGAGGGTTTTGCAGGGAACTGGACCCAGCAGTATTCCATAATCATTGTCCTTTTGGCCTTTCTCTTTTGTATGCGAAGGATGCTCAATATGGACATAGGCCTGATGTTTCGAGCAGTCAGAGACAACGATCAATCAGTCCGGGCCTCTGGAATAAATATCAATCTATACAAGGCATTGGGCGTCTTTATCTCCGCTGCCATCGGAAGTCTGGCCGGGGCCTTCATTGTCCACAGTTATATGTGGGCAGGCATTTCCCTCTTTGCCCTGGATTTCTCCATCCTGCCCATCGCGGCTACAGTCATAGGTGGTGGAGGGACCCTGATCGGGCCGGTCATCGGCTGCCTTATCCTGGTACCAATCTCGGAATTATTACGTGCCTTTGGGACTCTGAGGATCGTCTTCTATGCCTTGATCCTTACAGGATTCATAGTCTTTCGTAGCGAAGGTATAATGGTCTATGCCCAGAGGAAATATCAGCAGTTTGAAAGGTGGATACAGGTATGAGCGAACAGCCCATATTGAGTGCTCAAAATATCAAGAAGTCCTTTGGCGGTATCATGGCTGTCAATGATATCAGCTTCGATATCCGGGGAAATGAGATCCTTGGCATTATCGGCCCCAACGGCTCCGGAAAAACCACACTTATAAACTGTATTACCGGCTTTATAAAGCCCAATTCCGGCAAGGTCTATTTTCGGGACAAAAAGATCAGCGGCAAATCGGCCCACAAGATTGCTGATATGGGAATAACCAGGACATTCCAGATCATGCGGCCCTATTACAGCCTGCCGGCCTTTAAGAACCTGATCATCCCCCTTTTTTCGCCCAGAGCCAAAAGGACAGGTGGGTGGCGAGGCGGAGGCAAACTGGGGGACAGGGAGACTGTTGGCATTGATCTCTTGGAAGAAATTGGTTTTGAGCGAGACTCGAATGTGCCTTACAAATTGGCCTCCACCCTGTCTACCGGATACCTGAAGCGTTTGGAGCTGGCCAGATGCCTTTCCCTGAACCCGGAACTGATTATCTGCGATGAGATATTCTCCGGACTTAGTATGAGCGAGATTGCCAGCATGGTCCCCCTTATAGAGCGTCTTCAGGATGAAGGTGTCACCCTGATCATGATAGAGCACCGTCTGCGGGAGCTGTTCCGAGTGGCCAACAGGGTCATGGTCCTGAATTTCGGTCAAAAGCTTGTTGAAGGCACCCCGGATGAGGTCATGGCCGACGCCAAGGTACAGGAGGCCTATTTTGGCTCCGATGAGACCAGAGAGGGATTGGAATATGCTTGATGCCAGTAATCTGATGGTTTTCTACGAGAACATGGTCGGACTGAACAACGTCAATGTCCATTGCCATGACAACCAGATCGTTGGCGTTTTTGGGGCCAACAGTGCCGGGAAATCGACCCTGATGTACGTCCTGTCCGGGATCATAAACGACATAAAGAAAAAAGAAGAGATGATCGGTGGTGAAAGGATCAGCGTCTTTGGACAAATTCTCTATAACGGGCAAGACATTATCTCTTTGAAACCCAGCCAGAGAGCAAACCTGGGCATTGTCCTCTGCCCTGAAAGACGAAGGATATTCAGTGAAAGTAGTGTCCTTGAGAATCTGCGAATGGGAGGCTATCTGGCTTCACGCTTTCAGGCCAAAGAGACCCTGTCCTATGTCTTCAATCTGTTTCCGGAACTACAGAAACTAAAGAAGAGACTGGGAGGTTTCTTAAGTGGCGGAGAACAACAGATGCTGGCTATCGGCCGGGCCCTGATGGCCCAGCCCAAGCTCCTTTTGCTGGATGAACCGCTCATGGGCCTGAGTCCCAGGGTTCAATCCACCCTTGTCCAGGCCACCCGAGAGATCTGCCGGGAAAAAGGGATCTCCATAATTGTCACCGAGCAGTATGCCCGACCGGTCTTACCAATTGTTGACTATGCCTTTATCCTGGAGAACGGATCGGCGGTCATGGAGGGCTCGAGAGACGAACTGATGAACAATGAGGATATCCGTGCAGCCTACTTTGGAGTCCAGTAGATTGTGGGCCTCCTAAGAATTTACCTTAACCAAACTAAAGAATCATTCAATCAACACCCGGAGACAAACAAGGGATGAAGACAAGTCAAGAAGAACTGAGCAAAGAGCTGACCTTTACCAGATTCGATCAAATGAGTCAGAGATACCCTCAAAACACGGCTGTTATATACCTGGGTCAAAGATACAGCTATGCCCATTTGAGTGAGATGAGCGAGAGGTTTGCCGCTTCTCTCAAGGAACTCGGGATCGAAAAAGGGGACAAGGTCATTATATACCTGTCCAATTCTATCCAATGGGTTATCGCCTTTCTTGGGATCCAGAAGGCCGGCGCGGTTATTGTCCCCGTATCCCCCATATACACCTCTTATGAACTGGAATACATGATCAAAGACTCCGGGGCGGAAACTGTCATCTGTCTGGATACCAATTTTGGCTATGTCCAGGAAGTATACGGCAAAACGGATCTGAAAAGAGTGGTTGTCACCAATCTGGTCGACCTGCTTCCAGCCTGGAAGAGGTTTGCCGGCTTTCTCTTTGACAAGGTTTCTCACGGCAAGGTGGTCAAAGAGGACTATGTCTATCAGTTCAAATCCCTTATAAAAGGACCGCTCAAGGAGTTGTCCGTCGAGCTGGACCCCTGGGAGGATCTTTCCTATATCCTCTATACAGGCGGTACGACAGGTAGGCCCAAAGGGGTCCCGGGCAATCACATCGGGATGACCTCCTATGTCAATGACGTGACCGAAGACATTGCCGGAGAACATCTAAAAGAAGGTAGTGACGTATATATCGGTGTCAACCCGCTCTTTCATATCATGGCCCTGGGCTTTTTTATGGCCATTGGTCTGAACAAAGGCAACACCACAGTCCTTATGCCCATGCCCCAGGTAGATGCCATCCTGCAGTCCATCCAACTGTATAAAGTTCGCTGGATGCTGGGTGTTCCGGCCCTTTACAGGATGATCCTGGAAAATGACAGACTAAGTGATTATGACCTTGGCTCACTATCTTTTTGCTATTGTGGTGGCGATGTATTGCCGCAGGAAGTATTCAACCGCTGGAAAGAGCTTTTGGATAAACCAATCTATCAGGTCTATGGGTCTACAGAAGCAGGTCACGTGACTTACAGCCTGATCGACAAGGAACCCAAGCCAATGACCATAGGTTATCCCCTGGCCAGCAGACAGTGCATAATTGTTGATCCCGAGACCCTGGAGCAGGTGGCGGACGGAGAAAGCGGCGAGCTCCTGGTCACTTCGCCCTATACCTTAAAAAAATACTGGAATAAGCCGGAAGAGACCCAAAAGTCCTTTGTCAATATAAATGGTCAGCCCTATTATCGAATGAGTGATTTCGTCTACAAGGAACCGGACGGACAACTGTCCTATATGGAACGATCGGCTGATATCATCAAACATAAGGGCTACCGGGTCTCGGCCTCTGAGGTCGAATCGGTCCTTCAGGACCACTATGCGGTCATTGAGGCCTGTGTCGTCGGCCTGCCCGATCCCAAGGTCGGAGAGAGGATCAAGGCCATGGTCATTATGAAGGAAGACGTCCGGGGGGTTGGTGGCAAAGAGCTGCTCAAGTGGTGCCGGGACAGGCTGGCTTCATACAAGGTCCCTGGCTATGTTGAATTTCGGGACATGCTGCCCAAATCAAAGGTGGGGAAGCTCCTGAGAAGAGAGATAAGAGAAGAAGAAAAACGCCGAACGAGCGAAAAAAAGGAATGAGTTGGCTTAGCCACTAGCTAGTATCACTTTTCTTCCTAGCCAAAGGCTATATGCATTAGCAAGCCCTCTTTTTCAGATGCTTAATACACTTAATACACCTAAGCTATAGACCCCTCTCTGATCAGCATATTATCGCTAAAATTTCAAGGCATTAAAAACAATTCATAAACAAGTATTGACAACTTACCTTATACTGATAATAATTATATTCAATAAGTTAACATAAAAGAATGTTGACCGTTAACCGAAGAATGATGATCTTGTCTGCCTAAGCATCAGACTTCTTTTTATTTCTTCCGGACGACGGCGGAGGTCAACGTCTGCTTTCATGCTTCGGTGTGCTCCATTTGGGCATGTAGGTAAACAACAAAAAAATTGGAGGTTATATGTCTGAAGTGACATTTATCAAAGGATTTGGCCATAGCGAGTGCCAGGTCATCCAACAAGACAATGAGT
>CAYUNZ010000175.1:0-5780 GCA_964446205.1 uncultured Desulfohalobiaceae bacterium
TTAACTAATGATCCTAAGACAAGGATAATAACTATGAACAAACCTATCAAAATTGCAATCTATTGTATTGGCGGTATGATTGCCCTTATCATTCTGGCTATCATTATTGCCGTCACTGCGATTGATCCCAATGCCTATAAGGGACAAATCGAAAAATTGGCCTCTCGACAGATCGGCCGGGAACTGAATATCCACGGTGATCTCGAGCTTTCCCTTTTTCCCTGGATCGGGGTACACATTCAGGATCTATCTCTGGCCAATACCAAGGGTTTTGCCAAGGATCATTTAGCTGAGGTTGAAAGCATGGGGGTCAAGGTAAAGCTGCTTCCCTTACTCTCCAAGGACATACAGGTCAAAGGGGTTGAACTAAGGGGTTTCACTATCAACCTGACCAAAAACAAAAAGGGCAAGACTAACTGGGAGGACCTAGCTGGCAAAAAAACTACTGAAAAGGCGACAAAGACCTCTAAAAAGAAACAGACTGCATCCTTGCCTTCCTTTAGTGTCAAAAAGTTAACTGTCAAGAAAGGTACAATCAATTGGACAGACAAGTCTACTGGTTCGCAACTGAGACTAAATGATGTTCACCTGAGCGCCGGACCTGTTCAGCTTCAAAAGCCTTTCCCCTTTCAATTTAGTTTGCAAATGGAAAACGACCAGCCAAAGGTTTCCATGAGTCTTGAAGGCAATGGGAAAGTCCTGGCTGATTTGGAAAAACGCCGCTTCTCAATCAACGACCTTGAACTCTCCTCCCAATTCAAAGGGCCGATTATCCCAGCCAATAAAGGTGAGTTAAAAATCAGGATGAAAGCCATGATTGATCTTGCTAAACAAAAAGCCAAGATCGAGACTTTTTCCGTAGAGACCTATGGTATTAGTCTAAGCGGATCAATAACCGGGCATGACATGTTCCAGAATCCAGTTTTGCAGGGGGATATAAAGTTAGCCAGATTCAACCCCAAAAAGCTTTTAAGCCGTCTGGGTCAGACTCCTTTGACCACCAGGGACAGTAATGTCCTTACCTCTGCTCAGGCAAAATTGCACTTTGGCTACAATTCACAATCCATTCAAGTCTCAGATTTACAGGCCAAATTTGATCAGACCTCCATTAATAGCCAAATCACTGTCAAAAACATAGCCCAACCAGCAATCAAACTGAACATGGAGGTAGATAAGTTGAATTTGGACCGTTATATGCCACCAAAAGGGGATAAAGAAAAATCAGGATCAGACAAAAAGAGACCTGCTCTTAAGGACAAAAACACTGGGCTTCCTTTTGAGACCCTTCGTAAGTTGAATATACAAGGACAGATCAAGGTAAAGGAGCTTACAGTAAAGAATATCAGACTAAATAACCTGCAACTTGACCTCACAGCCAATAATGGGCTTCTAGAAATAAACCCAGTTAAAGCTAATTTATATGAAGGGAGCTTATATACTACTACAAGGCTTGACCTGCGGCATAAGACCCCAAGGATAAGGGTTAATCAGGAATTGAGTCAGGTCAAACTTGAACTGCTATTAAAAGATGTGGCCGAGATCGGCTATCTTACCGGGGCGGTCAACATTGATGCCAATATGGCTACCACTGGCACTACCCCTAAAGACTGGCTCAGGCATGTAAACGGCGATCTGTCCCTTTTTATGGATGGAGGAACCATCCAAGGACTAAATATTCCCCGGTTAATAGGCAATAAGATACGGGCAATCAAAGGGAAAAATCCCAAAACTTCCGAAACAAAAGATACCAATTTCTCTCAACTTAAGGTCTCTGCTAAGTTGCAAAACGGGATAGCCCAGGAAAGCAAAGTATCCCTGATTTCCCCGCTCCTTAGGCTGAATGGTTCCGGAAGCATTGATCTGGTAAAACAAGACATCAATTATTCCCTACAAGCCGAATTGACCAAAGAGTTCAAGGAAAAATCAGGAATTGAATTGGACAAAAAAGGGGCCATTACCATACCTATCCAGCTTTCAGGCTCCTTAACCGATCCAAATTACACAATTAATATTATGAATCTAATACAGGAGCTTGGCCGCAAAGAGATCAAAGACCAAGCTCAAAAACACATTTTGGACAAATTGGGGCATGACAGCAATAAGGACCAGAAATCAGAAAAAATCGACCCTGGCCAGATGATCAAGGGTCTCTTTAAAAACAAATAATTTACAACTTAACTGGACAGATAAGAGTTATCTGTTATCGGTTAATGGTTAGATGACAAAATATCATTAAATCAAAAGGTTAAAGAGCTTGTTTGTCAATCATAGCCAATAAATAGAATTAACAATAAGTACAGAAGATTATATAAAGAGTTTTGACTCTTAAGATAAAAAAAACCGCCTAAAAAGGCGGTTTTTTTTCTGCCGAAACCCTTAACATCAGCTTAGATGTCAAGGGAAATTATCTATGTCCGTGGACGGGCCTCATTGACTTTGAGGTTACGACCCTCAAACTCTGTACCATCCAAATTTTGCATAGCTGCATTTGCCTCATTAACAGGCATCTCGACAAAGGCAAAACCTCGAGATCTTCCGGTTTCCCTGTCTGTAATGAGATTGATTGATTCAACCTCACCAAACTGGCTGAAAAGATTCTGAATGTCTTCCTTTGTGGACTGAAACGGCAGATTTCCAATGTACATCTTCTTGCTCATAAAATTACACTTCTCCAAAAAAAATTAAAAAAAGGCCAACCAATTTGGCCAACAACAAACTTATAAGCAGTAATTAATTCCCTGTCAAGAAAAAATAGACTAAAGAAACAAAATAAATTTGATCTAGACTGAAATGATTTTAAAGACAGATCAACAAATCGGGAATGGCTATGGCTTCCCATTTGATCGGCCATTGTTGCATTTTGCTCAGTGATGAAACTTCAAAATTTGCCTGATCAAATTATTGAATTATTCGCTAATAAAAATTCATTGACTGAATCCAACTGAATTTTGTAACAATAGAACTTAAGAGTCAAAACTCTTTATGTAACTTTCTGGAATTATCGTTAATTCTGTTTATTAGTCATTACTGACATATAAACTTTATAAGCTTTTGATTTAATGATACTTTGTCATTTTACTATTAACCGATAACAGATAACTTTTAACTGGCCAGTCACTAAAAAGTTCAAAAGAAAGCCCTTTTTTTCAATAAGTTGCAAACGGTTTCTAAACAGTTACAAAATTTCTGTATAGGTCAGTCCACCAATTCCCATTGACCATTAGGTCTGCGACAGGCCCTGGCCTTAACCTGTCTTTTCTGTCCATCCATCCAGGCATCAATCATAATATCCCTACAGACGTGACCTTGGCTTTTATAAGCCGCCTTTGGAGTTGCTTGGAATCTGTTCCTGGTATCTGGATTTATCCATTCTCTGGTCTGATTAGAGGGTGTATATTCTAGGGTCCTGCCAATTTGAGCCCGATCATATTTGTCTAGTTCATTACCCACGGCATACCCAAGTAAAACCCCTATTCCAGCCCCAATCAATGCATTTTCCAGTCTGTGGTGTTCATCATCTGGTCCTAGATGCGAGCCGACAAGAGCCCCGGACAATCCACCAACTACACCACCTTGCTGAGCTTTGTTTCCACAGCCTGCTAGTAATATGATCAGACAAAGAATAAACGGGAGGCAGGAAAATACTTTCATCTCTCTTGCTCCTCTTTATCAATCTGACTATTTGCAATATAACTGTTTCTGAGTATAATCTTTTTCTTGCCCTAAATCAAATATAATGATAGCGGATTGATCCATGTCAAACATAGCTTCATTCATCCAAGAGATAGCCATTCTGACTGTACCGGTCCTTGTGGCCATAACCTTTCACGAAGTAGCCCATGGCTATTCAGCCTATTTATTAGGCGATCCAACGGCCAAGAATGCCGGTAGATTGACCCTGAACCCTATCAAACACCTAGACCCTATTGGGGCGATAGCCTTATTCTTGGTCAAAGTGGGCTGGGCCAAACCAGTACCTATCAACCCCCAATACTTTAGACAACCCAGGAGTGGTATTATTATTGTCTCCTTTGCCGGCCCTCTGGTCAATTTCATTCTTGCCATTGCCTTTGCCCTGATCTTTCAAGGTATCCTCTTTGTATTTGGTACTTCCTCCAATCCCATGTTACAGGAGATTTTAAAACCTCTTTTGTATATGTGTCAGGCAGGAGTATTGATAAATATTGGTTTGGGTATCTTCAATCTCCTGCCGATTCCACCACTTGACGGCAGCAATATCCTTGCAGGTCTTTTACCGCCCCGTTGGGCCAATACATATATGCACTACAGTAAATATGGGTTTATTCTACTTATTATTCTACTAATAGCCGGAGTTGGCCAAAAGATCTTCATCCCGGTCATCAAGGTGTTTAGTTCCTTATTGTTGCCGATGTGACAGATTAACAGGAAAAGAATGTGGACCGTGAACCGTGGACCGTTGACCGAAGAAAAAAGAATGAACAGGGGAAGTTGAGGAATAATAGTTTATCCTAAAAGAAAAGCAAATGGCTAAGGGCATGGAGTAAGTATTTATATGGGTGATAAACAAAGAATTGTATCAGGAATGCGTCCCACAGGCCCATTACATCTAGGACATTATTTTGGAGTCCTTAAAAATTGGACCAGCTTACAACAAGAACACGATTGTTTCTTTTTTATTGCCGATTGGCATGCCCTGACCAGTGAGTATGCCGATTCGCCTAGAATCCGGGATTTTGTCTCAGAACTGGTTGTTGATTGGATCTCTTCCGGATTAGATCCAGAGTCAAGTGTCTTTTTCCTCCAGTCACATATCAAAGAGCATGCTGAGCTTTCCCTGCTTTTGTCAATGATCACTCCTCTTGGCTGGCTTGAACGTAATCCGACTTATAAGGAAATCAAGGAGGAATTGATCACCAAGGATCTTAACACTTTTGGTTTTTTGGGCTATCCTGTTTTAATGGCTGCTGACATCCTCATGTACAAGTCAACAATGGTCCCAGTCGGACAGGATCAACTACCACATCTAGAGCTATGTCGAGAAATTGCCAGACGATTTAATTATCTATACGGTGATCTATTCCCTGAACCCAAAGATCAGCTCACTCAGTCACCCAAACTCCCAGGGCTTGATGGTCGAAAAATGAGCAAAAGCTATAATAATGCCATTTATCTTGGGGAAAGCTCTGACTCCTTGCACTCAAAAATTATGTCCATGCTTACTGATACAAACCGAAAAAGATTGAAAGATCCAGGTCACCCTGATAATTGCAATCTCTTCCCCTATCTACAGCTATTTGATCCTGACCAAGACTTTCAAGAGATTGAAGAGGGATGTACAAAGGCCACCCGAGGATGCATGGAGTGTAAAAAGCTCCTTTTCCGAAAGCTTGAACAATTCTTGGAACCGATCAGAACAAGGCGCAATGAACTTATCAAAAGACCTGATCAGATCAATGATATTATAGAGCATGGGACTCAACTTGCCAGAGAAAAAGCAGAACAGACACTCTCCCAGGTTAGAAAAAACATGAGCTTGGATTATTGACCAACAATCAAAATGTCTTGGCAGGTACCACAAGCTCACCAAAAAAATGGACAGTTAGCAGTTAATATGAAAAGAATGTCGACCGTGGACCGTTTACCGTTGACCGAAGAAATAAGAATCAAAAAATTAACAATTACATCGTATTACAGTTCAATTTTTTCATGCTTCGTTGTGCCCGCCAGGGCATGAGGGTTAACTGTTATCGGTTAATAGTTATAAGATTAAATACAGTTAAATAAGATGGTTATAAATA
>CAYUNZ010000176.1:0-5683 GCA_964446205.1 uncultured Desulfohalobiaceae bacterium
GTTGGTAGATTATATTGATTGTTTGATGGGTAAATGGAAGGTTATTGGATATAAATGTTTTTTTCATGCTTTCTTCGGTTAACCGTCAGCGGTTAACCGAAGAAAAAAAGAATCAAGCAGACTTGTCTTGGCTTCCGGATAAAGTCTTTTCATGCTTCGTTGTGCCCGTCAGGGCATGGGGGTTAATACAGACAATAACTTGATCTGGAAATTCAATTTTTGATATTTATAACCGGAAGAGTTCCGTCATAGGCCATGAAGTTCCAACCTGCATCGAAATTTTTCCATTTGTATCCGCATTGCCAGGCAAAGACTCCAACTGTGGAGCAATGTCCGGTATTACAAATTGTAATAATAGTGTTTGCTCCTTCAGTTTGGCTGTTCGGATCTGAAAATAGCTGTTTAAGCTTTTTTGATATCATTGACCAATCCAGTTGAGACATAGATCGATCTTGCCAGATACTATAAAAGGGCCAATTTTTTGCTGTTGCCACAGAACCACCGCGGATGGTTTTGCTCTTTGTGCCGCAAAAAAACTCCTTGGTCCTGGTGTCCCAGAGAGCGATATTTGGTGAATGGATTGCTGAAAGGATGTCATCTCTTGTTGCATACCAGAACCACTGAGGATGGGCTTTGAAATCGCCTACCCTGTCATTATCTGACCATTTGTCAACAGAGTATGTGAGCATGCTCCTGGACAGGGTTTTTAGATAGTTCAATGGATAGAGGCGAACCTTTTTGTGACCCAACCACTTGAGGACCCAAAAGAGATAACAGGCATCATCCACCCTAAATTGAGAAACCACGATAACCGGTTTATTGTTGCAGACACCGGCACGACGAAAAATATCTTTTAAAAAAGTGGCATCAAAATCCTTTTCTTCCAATCCGAATGTTATCCCTTTTATCAAGCCACTATCCTTTCTCAAATCTCTGTAAGGAACATGGATAGCATCTTCAATAGTTTTTGGAACATAGGTTTTATCTTCAGTGTCACTTGCATCAAGGATGGTTGCATTATATCGGTTTTGATAAACTTTTATCTTATCTTTTGTTATTAGGGCTTCTGGATGAGCTGGGATTCTCTCCGTCCTTGCTATACAAGGGTTGATATTTGATAAAAAGATTATAAAAAGAATAACGGAATAGAATCTAACCCCGCCGGAAAGGGCTTCAATCTTCATGTCTTTTCCTCTTGACTACAATAAGACTGGACAGTCAGTGATTTTTTATCACTCTAGAATAGTTGCTTATTTTCTTCTATGACTTGGCTCTGATAAGGTTTTTAATTTAATAATTTTAAATCATTGTATATTTTTCTTACACTTCAAACATAAAACTTTTAACTGATCAGTAATAAGAGTAAACTGTTCAGAATCCCCAAACTATTTTGTTGTTTGAGTTTAGGAACCTATAATGTTCAGTTATGTTCACTTTACAAACCGACGCAGTTTTTAAATGGCATATCTTGTCCATTTTTCTTGGGACTTTGAAAGGCTAAACCCTTTTGAGGAAAATACCAGCACATACTTACCATCATAAGGCTGAATCCGATAATGATATACGGTAGACCTGGATCTTTTTTGACTTGCAAGACGAGTTCAGGGTTGGCACTTCTGGCCTTGGTAAGTTTTAAATGTATACTGTAACCATCCCAGATTACAGGTTTTAATATCCTGACAGTTTTGGAGTAACGATCTTGACCATCAATAATTACCAAGTTAGCTAAACATGCTTTGATCCGACCTTTGAGCACCTCTGGCTGATCGTGTTTTATCATTTGTGAACTAGTGACCTGAATCTTGATTGGAGCGCTCTTATCTTTAATATCCATAACCTGTTTTTGAGAAAGTTTAATGACTTTGTTGCTTCCGGCAACTTCACTTAAGAAATGGCCACTTATTATAATAATAAAGCATATATGAATTATGGAAGGGGCAATTTTTACCCAAAAAGACCTGGTAGTCATGCCTTGCCTGCGTTTCATCAGTCCGATTAGTCTATTAATTGTACAGGCCCATGTATTGAGAAACAGGATAAACAATAAGAGGAATAAAGACACTAGCCACCATATCTGGATAAAATGATGCTGTCCTATCTGCAGTAACCAATCCTGGATGAGATATCTGTTTAAGGTGTGAAAGACAGAAAAGCTATATTTGAGATAAAATGAGCCAACAGCCAGATTGATGCAAATCAGCAGCAGAAGCCAATAAGTCAATTTGAGATTACTCAGAAAATTCCAGATTTTTCTCACTCAACTATCCCCCGGATGAATTTTGTTCTGTCCACTTAGATCTCATGTTTTTACGGCTACACTTTCATCCGATCCTGTTGTCCATTTCAGCAAAATGGTGTCCATAGGTAAATGCAAGGACAAGTAATAGCCCAAAAACTGCAAACCAGGCTTTTTTCTTTAATGTCCAAGGAGATAGAAATCTTAAATGGATGTAGGCCGCATAAAAACACCATATGGAAGCAGACTGCAAGTGACGTTCACTCCAATGTAGCGGGGCTGCCCAGCCCAAGTAGGCCCATATTGCCCCGATGATTTGAGAAAAACTATACAAAATAAACCCCCAGAGAAGACAGGTATGAAATAAATCTCCTTTATCTTTCCTGTTCAGATAAAGGAAAGCAAACCAGCCTCCCAAAAGAAAAAAGGCATGGGCCATGACCTCGGAGGCAAAAAACAGGGGTGAAAATATTGTTTCTTCCTGTGGGGTAGGGGGAGCTACGCCCCCTGGATATACAAGGGCAAAACCGGTAAATATAATAATCAAAGGCAGTACTGAGGAGATAACAGACTGATTGCCCTTTAAATACCAGAAGATAAGAGCCAAAAGACTCAGGGACCAGGGCAAAAAATAGACCTCTTCCAATATGGCGTTGGGTGTAAAGATACTTAGGTACCAGCCCCTGGAAATCTGACAAAATGTATGGATGAGAAATCCCAGAACAAAGAAAAGCAAGGCCATTTTGTTTTTCTTTGCAGCGGTCATTAACAGGCTCAGTCCATAAGTCAGTAGGCTAAGGAGCAAACAAGTAAAGAATAATTCTTCTGGGGAGATCATACCAATTTACCTCAAAGGGTGAGCTTACAAACAATTCTGTAGGCTCACTCTAAACCAGATTATAATTGGAAATTAAGACCTGCCAGAAAGTTCCTGCCTGGCATAGGACGTCCTTCATCGTAATCCTTGTCGGTTACATTGGTTAGCTGGAAAAAGATCTTGGAGTTTACACCCCACCAGGTACCCATATCCTGGGTCAGCTTGGCATTAATCAGGAAGTAGTCAGGGTACTCATGTTTGGTTTCTGTATTAGTTTTTCTATTAAAAACATACTCAAATTGTTCTTCAACATATGTAGCCTGCATAAAAACCGACAAACCGAAATCAAAGTGATATCTGCCATCCAGGTTGAATTTGTGTCTTGGTCTGTCAGGCAAATCACGATCCTTATCTTCATCTTCGGTCGAGAGATAGGTATAATTCATACCCAACTGAAAGTTTTTAGTGATAAGATAATCTATCTGTGCTTCCACACCCTGGATATAGGCTTCGCCTATATTTTTGTAGATATCTTCATCGTCAGCTTCAACAGATTCAATAAGATCATCTATGTCATTATAAAAATAAGCCACAGATCCCTTTAGATTGGCCAGGAAATTGTGCTCAGCACCAACCTCATAAGCAATTGTCTCTTGAGCATCCAGATCCGGATTACCACCGGCATGTTCACTGTAGAGTTCTTTCAGATGAGGGAATCTTGTCTTTTTCCCAACAGAAGCGTGTAGTTGAGTCTTATGAGTCAGACTGTAAACTAATCCTATCTGTGGATTAAACTCATCTGTACTATCTGGGGTAGGCTGATCATAGGCTTCTTTAGGATCATAATAATCATAACTGACACCTAAAACAGTAGAAAGTTTATCACTTATATGGATCTCATCCTCAATACCTACAGAATAGGTGTCAGACTCGTATTCCTCTTCTGGAGTAATGCCCGGCTTATCCCATCCTCTTTTAACTCCCATACAATCTTTATCAAGATAGTCCTGCTGCTCATGATGGTCCTTTATATAGTTGAACCCGATCTTGAGCAGGTTCCAATCAGCCAATTGAATATGGGTCTGCAGATCTCCCCCTACTGAATAGTCATCATAAGAGCTCCATTCAAACCATTTTCTCTTTGTTTGTTTATCCCCATGGCTGACATCCTTCAGCTTGTCATCGTGATCAACATAAAAGGCTTTAGCTTTTACGGTAAAAATATCATTAAAGGTCTTTTCACCAACCAGATTGACATCCCATTGATCCCATCTGGAAAAAGCCCAATACCTATTAAATTCTGTTGGGACACCGCGCTCATTGTTGTGATAGTCAAAGGTCAAATAGAGTCTTGTATCTTCATCCGGGTTATATCCGATTTTGGCATTTAGTGTCCTTTTGATATAATAGCTCAAATCACGCTTACCTCCATCTTCATGGAATTGTGAATCTTTCCCTAGATCTTTGTCGTCTTCGTCAAAATCATCAGACAGGGGATATCCGTCTGATTCCCTATAGCCATAAGTAAGCCAGTAATCGAGATTGCCAAGCATACCACCGTGATTGAAAATGGCATGTCTGGTGTCATAGTCACCAACAGCAGTATTTAGAGAAGTAAATGGTTCCTTGCCCCCTTTCTTGGTAATGATGTTGACCACACCACCCATGGCATTTGGTCCGTATAGGACTGATGTAGCACCTTTGGTCACTTTGATTTTTGAAATAGCATCTACCGGTATCATAGATAGATCCAGGGTTCTAAAATAGGACTCATGAGCAGGTACCCCGTCAATAAGAACCTTGACATCACCTTGCTGAAAACCCCGTATACTGACATGTCTCTCATTCTTGCCTCCGGTAGAGATATCTACGCCAGGAAGGAATTCAAGGGCATCAGCTACGGTTTGAGAGCCTTGCGCTTTAAGGTCATCTAAAGTAATCTCTGATACTGTAGTAGCTAAATTGACTGTTTCTTTCTTCTCAGTGACAACAACCTCGCCGAGCTCAAAGACTTCCTCAGTGTTTTTTTTCTCTTGAGACCAAGCTGGAAAAGCAAGCCACAAGCCCAAAAAAGAAATGATAATTAGGTTAAGTAAAATCTTCCTCCACATACTTTCCTTCCTCCTTTTTAATATGTTTAATTACCTAGTTTTCTCCCGGAAACTGCCTTTTTTTGTTTGACTACGTTATATGCAAAATTATTAGTCAACTCATTAAGATATTCTTCATCATAACTTGCTGATTCCCTTGTCAAATGACAGAAGCATGCTTTCCGAATTGAAATTTTGTTGGCTCCATATCCGGATATTAGAAGTTTTGGATGGCTTCTCACCATTGCTTTTATAATATATTAGAATCATTGTAAAAATGAGGATAAAACTTAACAGCAAGTGATTATAAGAAGAAGGCAAATTAGTATATTAGTTATTTATTGTCAACACAATAATCAAAAGAGCAAAAACAAACAAAAATGACAAAAAACAACCAAAAAAGACTAAAAATATAAAAATTAAGATGTAATGAGATGCGTTAGGGTAGGTATGTTTTGTCAGGTTTACATGAAAAGAATTTAGCTCACGAAACACACGAAAAAACACGAAAAGAAGAATGAAAATTTATAAGAATAATTT
>CAYUNZ010000177.1:0-5645 GCA_964446205.1 uncultured Desulfohalobiaceae bacterium
CCGGATATGAAAATTGAGTTATTTAGATGTCCCTATCTGACCAAGAAAATATGTTGAATCAATATTACTTATAAGTTCTGCTTCTTTGTTAAGTATAGCTGCATAAAAAGTAAATTTGGTCGAGCCTTGTACTATCGGGAATTGGTATAACTCATATTTCTTACTATGTGGATTCATTAAGAAAGGGCTTGGCTTCTTTGTTACTTTATCTGATTTCAAGTACCAAAATTGTCCGTTAGCCTCCAAGGCCAGATATAATTGACTGCCTTGGGGAGGGGTGGTTTTGATATCGCAATCAAGCCTATATTCAGTTTGATGGGAGAGATTATGTATAAAGTTACCTTCTAGGAACAACGTCACTTCTTTATCAGAGCTAGTGTAGAATTCATATTTTTTTGTAACTCCACTTTTTAACCCCTGAATTACAACATGTCCCGGCCCAGGTTTGAAGCCTTTGATGTGACAAGTTTTGCCTATAAAAAAAGATTGATAAGTAGTGGCATTTTCAATTTTAAAATAGGTGGTAGTTGCTGAAGGAGCAAATGTAGTGTACCAAGTGTATTTTTCATCGATTCCCGAAGAGGTTGTAGCTGACAACTGTACATTTTTGTCGATTGCTACATATTTAGGTCCATCAACAATGATTTCTGGGGTTGCCCCTAAGGCAGTAGTACCGCTTATGATCATGGTCAGAAAGATTATACTTACAAAAATTGGTATTTTTTTAAATTTTGACATATACATTCCTTTTTTCATTTTATATTGGTAAATAAAGAGTTTGTCGTGACCATCACGCCGTAATCTTTATCTAACTTGATGAAAAAAGGGGGGTTAGAACCTTCTAACCCCCCTGATGGAGCTGAGGGGACTCGAACCCCTGACTCCCTGAATGCCATTCAGGTGCTCTCCCAACTGAGCTACAGCCCCTTTAAAGAAAAATATATTTCATCCTTTAGGGTTTTGTCAATGGAATGTCAAATAATTTTTAGCCAAGTATATATTTGCTAGATATGAACCTCTCATTTAACATAAAAAAAACGTGGACCGTGAACCGTTTACCGTTGACCGAAGAAATAAGAATTAAGTATTTATATCTTAAATCCTTTGTCTTGCGGTTACACAGTTAACGGTTCTCGGTTCACATTCTTTTCATGCTTTGTTGTAACCGCTTGGACATGTGCTTAACTAGATCAAGAAGATCTTGCATTTCCTCTTTTCATTGTGTAGACCTTTGGTTATGGAAATCTTAAGTAAATTTGAACAATAACGCTTATGCTCGAATTATTGCGTATACGTAATTTGGCCTTGATTCAGGATTTGGAGCTGGAGTTTTCCGAAGGTCTCAATGTCTTGACCGGTGAGAGCGGGGTTGGAAAATCTTTTATTCTTCGAGCCTTGGATTTTATATTGGGAGAAAAGCTGAAAGCCGATATGGTTCGACCTGGTGGGGGAAAAGCCCAAGTTGAGGCTGTTTTTTCCCTATCTGACGGTGAATATATCCTCAGACGTGAATTGCTTTCCGACAAAGGGCGTAGTCGTGCCTATATAAATGACAGTCTAGCTTCTCAAGATAAAATTCGAGATCTTAGATCCAGGCTGATTCTCCATACCAGTCAACATGGCCAACAACGTCTTTTGAACCCTTCCTTTCATACTAATATCCTTGACAGCTTGATCCCTGCTGAACTGCTACAGAAAAAGGATCACCTATTAAGTCAACTTAGGCAGTTGAGTAAAAAGAAGCATGATATTGACAATAAGGTTCAGGATTTGGAACGACAACGAGAATTCTTGGAATATCAACAAAACGAGATTCAGAAAGTTGCTCCTGGCGAGGATGAGGAAAATGAATTAGAGGCCAAAAAAAGTACTTTGCAAATGCAGACCAAGACACAGGATTATGTTCAGCATGGCCTGGATCTGTTGCATGGTTCGGAGGGTATGCTGATCAACAAGATACTTGAATTGCAAAAGGTAGTCAGTAACTTGGCTGGTCTGGATGATAAGTTTTCCGAATATGCTTCTGGTATCGAGGACTTTGGTTATTTTCTGCAGGAACTAGACGACCTGATCAGGCATCAGCCATTACCTCAAGAAGGTGAGCAGGAATTGGAGGAGGTTCAATATCGGCTATGGCAGCTCAGTCAATTACAACGCAAGTTGAATCGATCTCTTCCAGAGATTTTGAACCTCCAGAAAGAGATAGATTCAAATTTGAATTTTCTGGATACCTGCAATCTTGACCGTCAACAGTTGGACCGTCAAGAAGAGACTCTTGTCAAGGAACTTAATCAGATCTTGAACTCGATAAATAAGTCTAGGGAAGAGGCAGCTGTTAAACTTAGCCGAGAGTTTGAAAGTGAATTGCAAAATCTGGGCTTTTCTACTGACATAGAGGTTTCATTTGATCTTGAGTCAGTGGAGATCTTCCCAGAACTGTATGAGAAACGGGCTCGTCTCTTATGGGTCCCTAATCCCGGCCAACCGCCTCAACCTTTGGATCAAATTGCCTCGGGTGGAGAACTGTCCCGTTTTCTTTTGGCCCTGGTTGGACTCATGTCCCAAAACAGTTTGCCTTCTTTGCTGTTTGATGAGGTAGATTCCGGTATTGGCGGTATGATTCTGGGACAGGTCGGTCAGAGGATTCGTGAATTGGCTAATCGTCAACAAGTCATTTTGATTTCTCATTGGCCCCAACTGGCCTGCTTGGCTGACAGACACTTTCAAGTTAGAAAGGAGGTTGAGGGACAAAAGACCTTTACCCGTTGTAGCCTGCTTGAGCAGGAACAGATTGTTGAGGAACTTACCCGTATGGCCGGAGGTGGTGATCATGGCCGTATAATGGCAGAGCAACTATTGGGAAGAAAAGGTCGATGAAAGAGACTGAGTCTGAATCTAAACCAAAGTCTTGTCAGTCCCTTGAGGTTGTTCAAGTCTCAACCTTAAAGGCAGAGGCTGTTTATCATCTTCAGTTAAACTCTCCTAGATGGTCTTGGAGGCCGGGACAATTTGCCATGATTCGTCCCGAGGGTTGGGGTGTTGATCCTTTTACGGCCCGTCCTTTTTCTATAGCAGATCAAGACCATTTTTGTCTGGACTTCTTTTGGCAGGTTGTCGGCAAAGGTACATTGAAACTGACTGAGCTTGTCCAGGGTCAAAGGGTAATTGTCTGGGGACCATTGGGTAATGGTTTTGCTTATGATCCGGACACCCCGACTTTGCTCCTAGCGGGAGGTATGGGGATTATTCCTTTTTATGGCTTGATAAACAATCATCCCCGACCTGAAAACCTGGAGCTTATTTTTGGTCATCGTCAGGGACTCCAAGCTTATCCTTACAATTATCTTGCTCAAAAGGTACTGGCCTGGGATGTCTTGGACAGGAATGAAAAGGATCTCCAGAACCTGGAACGGGCTCTAAGGGTCAAAATCCAAGGTTATTCTAAGGATGGACAGATTTTGGCCTGTGGACCGTATCCTTTCTTACGAAAGATTCAGAATCTTTCTAAGGAGTTTGGGGCCAAAACCCAGATCTCAGTAGAGACCTACATGGCTTGCGGCATAGGGGCTTGCCTGGGGTGTGTTGTTGTTAAGTCAGACGGGGATTATACTCAGGCCTGTCTTCATGGTCCGGTCTTTAACTCTGAAGATATCATCTTGTGAGGTTAAGCCAGTGGATCTTGGTGTCCAATTAGGTGATCTTTTTTGTAAAAACCCTATTCTAACCGCTTCCGGAACATTCGGTTATGGCCTTGAATTTGAATCCTTTGGTGACTTAAAGCAGTTAGGGGGCATAATAGTCAAGGGACTGTCCCTTGCGGCCAGTCAAGGTAATCCACCACCCAGGATTACTGAAACTTCGGCCGGGCTATTGAACAGCATAGGTTTGCACAACATAGGGGTAAAGGCCTTTGTTGAAGAAAAACTCCCCAGTCTCCCTTGGCAAGAAGTGCCTATAATCGTTAATTTATATGCCCAAACAATTGAGGAATTTTCCGCTCTAACCCATAAACTGGCTCAATATCCTCAAATTGCCGCTTTGGAAGCCAACATTTCCTGTCCCAATGTCAGTTTAGGCGGTATACAATTCGGACAGGATCCGGTTTTGGCTGCTGAGGTGACCCGAACAGTCAAGGAGGAGTCTGAGGGTAAGCCGGTCATAGTCAAATTGAGTCCCAATGTAAGCAGTATTGTCGAGATAGCCAAATCAGTGGAAGCTGCTGGAGCGGATATTATCTCGTTGATAAATACACTCAAAGGGATGTCGGTGGATGTAAGGACCAAAAGACCAAGTTTATCCAAAGTTTTTGGTGGGCTGTCTGGACCGGCGATAAAGCCTGTGGCCCTGGCTATGGTCTATCAAGTCTGTCAGGAGGTTGATGTTCCGGTCATTGGTGTGGGTGGCATTGCCTCGGCTGAGGATGCCTTGGAGTTTATCCTTGTCGGGGC
The DNA here is from genome assembly GCA_964446205.1 of uncultured Desulfohalobiaceae bacterium. Classification (GTDB taxonomy): domain Bacteria; phylum Desulfobacterota; class Desulfovibrionia; order Desulfovibrionales; family Desulfothermaceae; genus CAYUNZ01. The sequence goes on from CAYUNZ010000177.1 coordinate 4,449, forward strand.
TCATGCTGTTCAGGTAGGTTCAGCCAACTTCATTCGACCTGATATGGCTTTTAGTATCATAAGTGATTTGGAAAGAAGGGCTAGGGAATTGGGACTTAATTCTTGGCAAGAGTTTAGGGGTAGTTTAATCATCTAAAATAGCATGTAGCAGTGAGTAAGGTGATCATATGCATAGTACCGACGTAGTAATACAGGAAGTCTGGAATTACATGCTGAGTCGGTGTGTACTTACGGCGGCTGAATTGGATATATTCAGTCAATTAGAGGTCAAGAATGCTTCTGCAGAGGAGCTTGCCGACTTATTGCAGATTGATCTTCGCGCACTAACCAGAATGCTGGATTGTCTGACAGCCTATGGTTATTTGCAAAAGGAACAAGGTGCTTATGCCTTGACCGAGAAAGGTAGGGTGTTGTCTTCATATCATGAGCAAAGTGTTCGCCCTATGGTCTTGCACCTCAATCATATCTGGGAATCCTGGTCCAATCTAACTGAGACTGTAAGACAAGGCAAGAATCCAAATTTGACCAAAGTTACGGAACAAGGTCAGGATAGTTGCCAGGCCTTTATTCAGGCCATGCATGTTGTTGCCCAAAAGCTGGCCTGGGATATTGCCACAGAATACGAGACCATCCCTTTTTACCGTCTCCTTGATATCGGGGGGGCTTCAGGGACATATACAGTAGCCTTTCTGCATAAGAATCAAAGTCTCCGGGCTACCTTATTTGATCTCCCCCAGGTCATTCCCTTGGCTGAAAAGAGGTTTGAGCAAGAGGGGTTGCTTAACCGTGTCAAGTGTGTAGCCGGGGATTTTACTAGAGATGAATTGCCTCAAGGCTGTGACTTGGCTCTATTATCGGCTATTATCCATCAAAATAGCCCTGAGGAGAACAAGGAGTTATTCGACAAGATATTTCAAGCCCTTGAACCCGGAGGTGCTGTGCTTATTCGAGATCATATAATGGAATCGGATCGAACTTACCCTAAGGCAGGCACCCTTTTTGCTATCAATATGCTGGTTAATACCCCGGGAGGCGACACCTATACCTTTGAAGAGGTTAAGGAACTGCTTGAAAAAACAGGCTTTTTTGAGGTAAGATTGATCCGTAAAGGTGAAGAAATGGATTGTCTGGTTGAAGCCTGGAAGGCGAAGGTTTAATATGAAAAGAACGTGGACCGTGAACCGTTGACCGAAGAAA
>CAYUNZ010000178.1:0-5641 GCA_964446205.1 uncultured Desulfohalobiaceae bacterium
TCTTGGCTGTCTCAGCATCCGGAGCTGCTCCGACTATAGCGGCGAATCCAGGAGCCGAACCGTCAACAAATTCTACCCCTCGCTTACGCATAATAACGTCATCGGCTGCACCCAGCCAGATCTTGCCGTTTTCCTCGTCTATATCCTCGGCAGTTGGCAGATAATAGTCTGGATAATATAAATAGTTTAGGGCCTCTTGAATCTCAAATGCGAACAAGGTGGCCATCCCGGCGTCCAGCAAAGGACCTAGATATGGCAGATGGTTTTTGCCCTTGACATGAGGTGGGAGTAGATTTCTGGCAAAATCCATGGGCTTCTTCATATCTTCCAAGGTCTCTACCTTGATCCCGGTCAAGGAATAGATAACCGGCAGATAGTAGGCAGTATTTGGAAATCCGACTTTGGTGCTGGCCTCATAGGACTCCAAAGCCCTCTGATATTGACCCTGCACCCTAGAAACAACATTATATCCGCCTTGAATAGCGGCAAAGGCGACTAATCTCGACATATGTTCCTCCTTACTTTAATGAGGATTATTCTTAAATTTCTTAATCCTTTCATGCTTAACTATAATCTTACATAGCCCGGCGATCGGCCATGTCAAATAGGATCCTCTCTCTACCTTTTTCGATCCCAAGCTCACGCCTCTTCTTATCAATATGGTCGATCATCTTGTGGGCATGCTTGATCGGATCTGGTTCACAATCCCACATGCCGCCATGGATCTTTTCAAACTCCTCAAAAAGGTGTTTCTGGACTTTCGGAGCCCCTGTAACAGGGAGATGACACCCAAAAACAGTGTAAACACCGGAGACTATGAAATAATGACCAATACTGATGGCCTTCTCACTCATCCATTCCGGAGCACTACCGGCAACCGGCAGTTCACAGATATCATTGCCCAATCCACCTGCCTTGACCACCTCGGTAGCGGCCAACAAGATACGGCTATTGTCGACACAAGATCCCAAATGTAAGACAGGCGGGATACCAACCGTTTCACAGACCTCTGCCAATCCCGGACCAGCAAAGACCTGGGCATTTTCAGGAGTCAACAGCCCCTCCATAGCACAGGCAATGGCGTTACAGCCCGTAGTCAGGACCAAAACATCATTCTTGATAAGCTCCTTGACCACAGTAATATGATCCCGGTTATGGACTGTCCTGGCATTGTTGCAACCAACCACACCAGCCACTCCGCGGACACGGCCGTTGATAATGTTATCGTTAAGGGTGTAGTAGTCACCTCGAAAGGTCCCGCCTAGGTGGTACTGAATGGATTCCACCCCAAAACCAGCAATCTGGTTGGCCTTTTGTTCAGGGATCATGACCTCTGCCCCCCGATTCTCAAAGTTGTCAATGGCCATTTTGACTATCTTCTTGGAATCCTCCCAGGCATGGTGATCATCAAACTCAATATGGATGACGTTGTTCTGTTCCATCTTGGCTATCGGATGGGTTGTAATAACCTTGGTATGGAAGCACTTGGCCACATCAGCCACGTTTTGCATAATACATTGGATATCTACGACCATAGCATCACAGGCCCCGGTAATTATGGCCAGTTCCTGCTGCAGAAATGTGGCTGCTGACGGGATACCATGACGCTGTAAAATCTCATTGGCAGTACAGCAAATACCACTGATCTGAATCCCCTTGGCCCCTTTGGACTTAGCATACTCAACCATCTCCTCGGATTGGGCCACAGCCACTATGACCTCGGACAGGACCGGTTCATGGCCATGGACAATGAGATTAACATAGTCCTTTTTCATAACCCCCAGATTGGCCTCAGACTGGACCGGAGTCGGCATGCCAAAGAGGATATCCTGAAGGTCAGTGGCCAACATGGAGCCGCCCCAACCATCACCTATAGCTGCCCTGGTTCCCTGCTCCAAAAGATGCCTGTAATCCTGATCAACACCGATATGGGTCCGGTGCATGATCTCGACGATCTCGCGATCAATATTCCTGGGGGCTACACCCAGCTTCTTCCAGCGTTCATATAAGGCCTGGGGTGCCCGCTTCAGATTATAGAGCTCGCCTTCTGCCTTACCCCATTCATTGAGGGCCTTTTCCCCAAGCTCCTCGGCAATCTCGTAGATGTCCCGGTCCTTGACCTCTCCATTCTCTTCCACTGTTATCGGGACATCATACCATGGAGCCAAGTCCAAAAGTTTATTGACATCCTTGATCTCATAATCCTGGACCTGTTTTCTGGCAGCAGCCAGAAAGACCTCGGCAACGGCCCGGCCATGGTCAGAATGAGCCGAAGCACCTCCAGCGATCATCCGGATAAAGTTCCTGGCACAGACCGTATTGGCTGTGGCCCCGCAGACACCTTTACGGTCATCCTTTTCAACATCAGTACTTTTGGTCAAAGGCAGCCGACAGGGGCCCATGCCGCAATTCTTACAGCAGGTCCCTTGAATACCAATATTACATGGCTTCAAGGAAAAAGCCCTATCAAAAGCAGTTTCTATACCTAGGTCCTGAGCCCTTTGTTGCATTTGCTGGGTTGCCGGATCTATGGAAACCGTTTTTGGATCCACTTTTTTTTCTTTTTCTTTGTCTGCCTTGGCTCCAGAAGCTTTCTTTTTTTCTTCTGCCATTTTTTATCTCCTTTATCTTCAAAATTCATTAAATAATCATAAAGGCCAAGCTCTTGTCTTGAACTCTTTCAGATTTCTCTAAATCCAGCTACCACTTTCGTCTGTGAAAATGTTCAATCCTATCCATCAATTTATCCATGCTGGATTGCTGTTCAGAATTAGGTGTCAATTTACGGTCTTTAGCCTTTTCTTTTGACTCTATCATCTTGGCCATATGTTCCTCGCGCTCTTTTCTACGCTGTTCCCTAATTTTGGCCTCTTCTTCCTCGCGTTGGGCACGTTCCTCTGCCCATTTCTTCTCTAGCTCTTCCATTTCTCTCTTTGCCTTGTCTTCAGCGGTTTCCTTCTTAACTTTCTTTTCTTCAGCCTCTTTCTTTTCCTCTTCTTTTTCTTCACTCTTTAACTCTCCGACTACCTCTTTGACAGTATCTCTAATAATACTCTTGAGTTCCTCGGTTCCGACACTAGGTCCAGCCTTGCTTGGTTCTGCAGCAGGAGTCGGTTGTGCTGCTTCGGCTGGAGACTCTTTTTTAGCCGATTCTTCTTTGGCTTCTTCCTTGGCAGGTTTTGGTTCGGCTTCTTTTTGGGCTTCTTTGGCCGGTTCTGGTTCAGCTTTCTTTTCCTCCTTTGGCTTTGCCTCAGCCTTGGGAGCAGCCTTTTTCTCTTCCTCGATGGTCAAATCCATCTCTGGAGAAAGAGAAGCATAATCAATATCTACTTCAGACAATAATTTCTTGACCCCTTCTATTTCCCTGGCGCTACCGCCGTCAAACATACAGTCAATAAAGGAACGAATCATTCTGACGTTTTCAGGATGACGCAAGACTAAAAGGCTCGATCCAGCTAAAAGATAACTTACCGCTCCAACAGCCTCCATCAAGATCCCTCTTCTCTCGGGATCACCTAAAAGCTGGTTCTCTTCAATAGGTTGATTGGCCTCTTTAGCCCTCCAGCTTTCAATCGATAAATTATTGATAATGGGTAGTTGAAGTTTGTCATCGCCAAAGGTTTGGGCAGCCAATCTGATCCTTTCTATAATCGAATAGCTATACTCCATACCATAACCCAAACCTCCGGTAGTGGGATCAATAACCATCCTGTCCAGAGGTAGTCCCAAATTTTCCAATAAGATGTTTACTTGTTTGGCCAAATTAATGTCGATAGGCGAGGAAGAAATGGCAGTATGACCAAATCCCATGATAGCAGCACCTTGAGATTTATGGCCGGCGTCTTCTACTGGACCAATAACCAGATTTTCGTTTTCGCAATCCTGACATATTTTTTTAATTACTTCAGTATCTTTCTCTGTATTGGCCGTCCCCCAGACTACAAGGGGAATATTAATGGCCTTTAATACCTTCTGAACCGTATTGGAGGCCTCGTCCGCCCCCGCGTCTAAACCATTAGGATCTGTACTTCTCATTTCCAGGCATATGAAATCAGCACCAAATTCATCCTGACACTTCTTGGCCCAGGCTGCCGGATCGTTAAGGACATCCTTGAAAGGCTCCTTAGCTGCCTCAGCCCATTCCGTGGGTTCTGTATCCCAAATTTCCATGGCTATCTTTGGCCTGACAGGAAAGTCGCCCTCAAAAAGATAAAAAGGTAGGCAACTCTCTCCCCCTATGGTAACGGCCTCTTCACCCTTACCCAAGGTCACTTTTCTTATGCTTCCGGTATAATTTTCTTTTTTCACATCTAAGCTCATACTTACTCCTTATTGCTTAAAAATTTTTAAGACTGACAAAAGAGAACTCTCTTTAAATTCGAGCAATTTATGACCTGATACAAGCCTATAAAGTATCACTTTATATACTGAACCTATCCCCCTCTTTTCATAAACCCCTGTTTCACGCTTACGATATTATAGCACTACATGAAAAAAATATTACTTAAGTTAAGCAATGAGTCTTTAGTAATCGTCAGTTTGCTTAAGTATACAACAGACCTGTTTTTGATATTTTATTTAATCAATAGGCAAAACAAGTAATCTTATTAACTTGTTAAAATCTCTAGTCTAAAGACTGAAAGCTGAAGTTTTAGTAATGGTTGTTCAATTTCGGCATTATTGCATCTGATAGTTGTATCATCTATATTCTAAGCAACAACACTCTTAACCTTAGCCTCTCTTTAAATGCCAAAAGCATATCCATGATGACTCAACCAAGGGTTATGTTAGGCAAAACTTCCAATCAATTCAACTTGCTTCGAGACAGGTCAATCCAGCAAAATACCCCTTCAAAAGCTATTAAATGAACATTCAATAGCTGTAAATGTAATTATTGTCAACAAATCTAATACAACGAAATGTTCAAAATTTAGGTATAGGACTCTCAGACAATGTATCAGTATCTTGAAATAAAGACATATTGCTTACAGTTACATTAAATACCCATTTTTAATATTACTTTATCTTTTATTATAACATTTATTAGACTTAAATTTGAATTTAGTTCTATTTAGTGCTACTTTTATTTATAAAATAGCAAACATTTCAGAGTCAGCGATATTTTACAATTACGATTGTTGCAATTTTCTGCGTTCTTCAAGTCTCTGATTCAATCTCGGGAACTGGTCCAGATTGGTATGAGGCAAAAACAAAGAGGCAATGTAATTGTCCATATAGGAGGTTGTCTCGGAGAGCTCAAAGTTGGTCATCATTTTTGTTACCTCAACCACATTTTGCCGGATATGATTATTCAATGAACTCATCTTGGCCCCCATAAGAGAACCATTACCAACATATGTAATTCGCTCAGGGTCCATCTCAGGAAGCAAACCTATAGTCATGGCCTTTTCCAAATCGATATAACTACCAAAACCCCCGGCAATAAGGATACGTTCAATATCGTTGATCGTGAGCCCAATTTCATTTAACAAGGTCATACAACCGCTATAAATTGCCCCTTTGGCCCGGATTAAATTGTCTATATCTGGTTCTTGCAGAGTAACATCACGGCCTATCTCCGTCTCGTCAGCCCAGGCCAGAACGAATTCACAGATGCCATCATTTTCTCTGATCCTGGGAG
>CAYUNZ010000179.1:0-5622 GCA_964446205.1 uncultured Desulfohalobiaceae bacterium
TAGTTATTCCGTCTTTATTTCAGGCAACAGATTATAGATAAGTGTAAAGAACGTTGACCGTCAACCATTGACCGAAGAAATAAGAGTAAGAAAGTCATTAGTCATTTCTTAACCTCTTTGTCTTGCGGTTCACAGTTCACGGTTCACGGTTCACATTCTTTTCATGCTTCGTTTTGCCTGAAAAGGCATGTGGTTAACTCTACATCTTTTTTAGCCTTGTCTAACGACAAAAACGAAACTGAATCTGGTAATTCCTCTCCATCATTGCCTGCCGTCCCGCTTGGAGCCAGGGACTGAAACGCGGCACAGGATAAGGTCTTTCAGGACTTATTGACTGAGGTAACTCTTGTTCTGAGGATTGCTGCTCTTCTAGCTGTAAGTAACTACAGATGGCCGCATTGATAGCTGCAATTGTCTTTTTCTTGTCTTCTTTGAACATTCATCTCTCCCTCTCTATCTTTAGTCATTCAGAATCCAACCTAAGAAGCCAAAAACCTTCATAGTTTGGGAGTAACATACAACTCTCCACCATAGACATCATTGACTACTAAGGCAGGAAAATCTTTAACTTCCAACACTCGCACCGCTTCTGGTCCCAAATCTTCATAAGCCAAGACCTCTGAGCTTAAGATATGTCTGGAAAGCAAGGCCCCTGCTCCCCCAGTAGCCCCTAAATATACACAGCTATATTGTTGCAAGGCTTTTTTAACCTCTCCGCTTCTTTTACCTTTGCCCATGGTCGCCTTGACCCCTAAGCTATGTAATCTAACGGCAAAAGAGTCCATTCGATAACTAGATGTAGGTCCAGCCGAGCCAATTGGCCTCCCAGGAGGAGCCGGGCTAGGACCAACATAATAAATAACTGCCCCTTCCAGGGGAAAGGGGAGTTGCTTTTTATTTTCCAAGGCTTCAATCAGACGTTTATGAGCCGCATCCCTGGCCGTATAGATCTGACCGGACAAAAAGACCTTGTCTCCGGATCTTAACTGCAAAACATCCTTATCTTTCAGGGGGGTATTCAAAGTATGTATCTTCACGCAAACACTACCTCCCTATGTCTGACAGAATGACATTGTATATTCACTGCCAGGGGTAGACTAGCAATATGACAGGGAGCAATATTGATCCGTACCCCTAAGCTAGTAGTCCGTCCACCTATACCCATGGGACCAACACCCAGGGCATTAATCTCCTCCAAAAGCTCATCTTCCAGATTCGCTAAATCCTTGTCTGGATGGGGCTCATTCAGGGATCTAAAAAGGGCTTTCTTGGCCAAAATAGGGGCCAAATCAAATGATCCCCCGATACCTAAGCCAATAACTGTCGGTGGGCAGGGGTTAGGTCCTGACTCAGCCACCCTCTTAAGGACAAAATCTTTAATCCCAGGCCAACCTTGAGCCGGAGTAAGCATGGTACAGCGAGACATATTTTCACTGCCACCTCCTTTGGCCATGAATTTTATTCTTAAGCCATCTCCGACAACCTCATCCATATGGATAACAGCAGGGCTATTATCTCCACTATTTTGTCTGCTCAATGGATGACAAACTGATTTGCGCAGATACCCTTGTTTATAGGCCTCTATCATGGCCTTATTCAAGATATCTTGGATCTTACCTCCATTTATATGACAATCCTCTCCTTTTTCAACAAAAAAAATGGCCAACCCCGTATCCTGACATAGAGGTAAACCACTTTCCCTAGCCATTTCAGCATTGTCCAAAAGCTGTCTCAATATTTCTCTGGCAGATTCCTGTTCCTCACAATCCAGACCTCTGTTCAAGGCCTCCAGAACATCCTCCGGCAGATGTGTAGCAGCTTGAACTATTGAATCCCTTATCCACTCATAGATCTTTTGACTTTCTATATAGCGCATGATCACCCCTTATCCTTCTCATGTTAACTCTCTTTACCCAGCAGTGTTTTCAGAAATTCGCGATTTAGTTTAGCTATGGATCTCAGACTAATGCTCTTGGGGCAGGCGGCCTCACATTCATAATGATTGGAGCAATTACCGAATCCAAGACTAAACATGGTCCTGGTCATTTCCCAGACCCTTTGTTTGGACTCTATATGCCCCTGAGGCAAATGGGCAAGATGGGTGACCTTGGCCCCGACAAAAAGCATAGCTGAACCATTGGGACAAGCTGCCACACAGGCACCACAACCAATACACTCTGCTGCATCCATTGCTTTTTCGCTATCCTTTTTGGGTACCAACATTGTTTGAGCTTCTGGAGGGCGACCGGTACCAACAGAGATATATCCCCTTGACTGGACAATCTTGTCCAAAGCGCTCCTATCAACAACCAAATCTTTGATTACAGGAAAGGTCTCTGCCCTCCAAGGCTCTATATAAATAGAGTCCCCGTCTTTGAAATGCCTCATATGTAACTGACAAGTGGTACTCTTTTCACCCGGGCCATGGGGTAACCCATTTATAACCAAACCGCAAGCCCCACATATCCCTTCTCGACAATCATGTTCAAAGGCTATAGGTTCTTTGCCTGCAGTCACCAGCCTCTCGTTTAAGACGTCCAGCATTTCCAAAAAGGACATATCCGGACTTATATCATCCACTATATATTTGACCATACCACCCTTATCCTGGGGATTGTTTTGTCTCCAGATATACAGTGTCAGATTCATTACTTATAACTCCTTACCGCTGGTTGAATAAACTCATATATCAAAGGTTCCTTGTGTAACTCCGGAGGAGTATCAACCCCTTTGTATTCCCAGGCGGAAACAAAGGAAAATTCCTCATCATTGCGAAGAGCTTCATTATCATCTGTCTGATACTCACTCCTAAAGTGACAACCACAAGACTCCTCTCTAGTCAAGGCATCTCTAACCATCAATTGACCAAACTCTAAAAAGTCGGCAATCCTTAAGGCTCTTTCCAGCTCCTGATTTAGACTTGATGGACTGCCGGGAACTATGACGTTATCCCAAAACTCCTGTCGTATTTCAGGAATTTCCTGCAGGGCCCTCTCCAAGCCAGACTTATGCCTGGACATACCACAGCTATCCCATAAAACGTCACCCAACTGCCTATGAAATTCACTGGCTGTTTTTCGGCCCTTAATTTTAGACAATCTTTGAATCCTTTCCTCCACTTTTTCTCTAGACTTTTTAAATTCTGGATACTTAGAAGTTATATCCCCTGGCGCAACTCCAGCCAGATAATTGGCTATAGTATAAGGGATAATAAAGTATCCATCGGCCAAACCTTGCATCAATGCACTGGCTCCAAGACGATTGGCCCCGTGATCGGAAAAATTGGCCTCACCAATGGCAAATAGACCGGGAATATTGCTTTGAAGATTGTAATCCACCCATAGTCCCCCCATAGTATAATGTGGGGCAGGATATATCCGCATCGGCCTCTCATAAGCATTTTCTCCGGTTATCCTTTCATACATATCAAAAAGATTGCCATACCTTTCTTGAACCAATCCTTTGCCCAGTCTGTCTATTGCCTGGGCAAAATCAAGATAGACTCCGTAACCGCTCGGTCCCACTCCCAGCCCTTGATCACAAACCTCTTTGGCTGCCCGAGAAGATATATCTCTAGGAGCAAGGTTGCCAAAGGCAGGGTACTTTCTCTCCAGATAATAATTCCGATCCTGTTCAGATATATCGGTTGGTTCCCTTGTATCCCCTTTATTTTTGGGTACCCAAACCCGTCCGTCATTTCGAAGGGATTCGGACATCAAGGTCAACTTGGATTGATAACTGCTACTAACAGGTATACAGGTTGGATGAATTTGGGTGAAACAAGGGTTGGCCCAAAAGGCCCCTTTTTTATAAGCCCTATAAGTAGCGGTTACATTGCATCCCATTGCATTTGTAGACAGATAGAAGGCATTGCTATACCCACCTGTGGCCAAAATGACCGCATCTCCGGCATAAGAATCGATTTGACCATTAACCAAATCCCTGACCGTTATACCTTTTGCCTCCCCATCCACCAGAACCAGATCAAGCATCTCTGTTCGGGGATGAATCCTAACGTTTCCCAACCCAGCTTGTCTGGCCAAAGCCTGATAAGCCCCTAAAAGGAGTTGCTGCCCGGTTTGCCCCCTGGCGTAAAAAGTCCTTGATACCTGAGCACCACCAAAGGAGCGATTGTCCAAATATCCAGCATAGTCACGAGCAAAGGGGACACCCTGAGCAACGCACTGGTCTATAATATTATTGCTAACCTCAGACAGACGATATACATTGGCCTCTCTGGAACGAAAGTCTCCGCCTTTGACAGTATCATAAAACAACCTCTGGATACTGTCCCCGTCATTGGGATAGTTCTTGGGAGCGTTTATTCCTCCTTGAGCGGCAATACTGTGCGCTCTTCGAGTACTGTCTTGATAACAAAAGACCTCTACCTTATAGCCGAGTTCGGCCAGGGTCGCAGCAGCTGAGGCCCCAGCTAGACCACTGCCAACTACAATCAGTTTATACTTACGTTTGTTAGCAGGATTTACCAGCTTCATCTCCAGTCTATGCTTGTTCCATTTGTCGTTTATAGGCCCGCTCGGGCAATTTCCATCTAGTATCACTAAGCCCCCTTGAATAAATACGATCTAAGATCTGTAAATGATTTCACATTGATCATTGTTTTCTTAGTAACCTCGGTTTTTTTCTACAAGCCATACCAGATCATATGGCCACAATCCCCAGAAAAACCGCTACAGGAAGAGAAATAAAGCCCACAAACACAATCCCGGCCAAACACTTGCCGACCCTGCCGACTATGGTTATGCTCCTTTCGTGATTCAAGCCCAAAGTCTGAAAAAAGCTCAATATGCCATGGTACAAATGTAACAACAAAGCCAACATGGCCAAAATATATGTCAATGCTATCAAGCCTTGTTTAAAATTTAAAACCAACATGGCATAGACATCGTTTCTGCCCATGTTATCTATGATTTTTGAAATCTCAGGGTTGGTGATCTGGAAGGTAAAATGCAAAAGATGATAGATCAAGAATAACAAGATGATTATTCCGGTATATATCATGGTCCTGGAGGCCAGATTGCTGCGTTGATATTTCCTGACTACATAACCAGTGGGACGTGCTCTCCAGTTTTCCAGACTAAGTCTTATCCCTATATAAATATGAAATCCAAAGGCCAGGCACAAGACAATCCGCTCCAGCCACAACAAGGGGCCAAGTCCATGGATATGGGCTGCATAGGCATTTATACTCTCCCGACCACAAAATAGAGAAATGTTGCCCAGCCCGTGTCCCAAGACAAACAGAAACAAAATTATGCCAGTAACTGCCATAACTATTTTTTGCAGTAAGGATTTTTGAATCAAGGACTTCTCCTTTTCCATCCACCTGGTTCTATTTCAGTGACCGCCAAAAAAATAATTCTTGGCCATTTTGGCTTATGCCCTTCAAAAAATACTGCTAATAAACTCAATTGTGACTATAATCAATCTTATATTCTAAACTTATTAAATTAAATACCTTCAAGCAATACTGTAAAAATTTGTAAACAATACTTAGAATCTCTAAGCATAAAGGGTATAAAGATAAAAAAAGTCAGTTGAAAATTCTAGTTAGTTCCCATCCGGAAATTTTTGATTTCCGGATATGGAAATAACAAGTTT
>CAYUNZ010000180.1:0-5593 GCA_964446205.1 uncultured Desulfohalobiaceae bacterium
ACGGTCAACATTCTTTCATATTATAGCAGACAATCAATGGCTATGTATATTTTGGACCCTGAAATCTGACAATTGTGCTAATTTGGGGCCGGTGACCTAGCTGTGGCCCATACCTGTGGCATGAATCGGTTTCTTTACCTGAAGTCGATGACCTGCACAGGGTAATAAAGTCTTTGATTGAAAACAGAAAGTAAAGGGAGTGAGTTTTTATGCGTATCACTATCGTCTATGACAACACGGCCTATCTACCGGAATGTACCTCGGATTGGGGTTTTGCCTGCTACATCGAACACCCCAAGGCCCCAAGGATCCTGTTTGATACCGGGGCCAACGGCAATATCCTCCTCTCCAATATGGATTATCTGAACATCGACCCCCAAACAGTGGATATGGTCTTTATTTCTCACGGACATTTTGACCATACCGGCGGACTGGCCAAGTTTCTCCAAAAGAACAGCTCAGTCAAGATCTACATACCACAATCCTGTAAGCCCAGAGAAGAAACAGAGCAAATCGTACCTGTTTCTTCATCTATAAAAATAAACGATTATCTATTTTCCACAGGAGAGTTGGGGCGTATCGAGCAGTCCCTGGCAGTTAAAACAGAAAAAGGCCTGGTCCTGGTTGTTGGCTGTTCCCACCCGGACATGAAAGATATCCTAAATGCCGCTTCGCAATATGGCCAGGTACACGCTATTGTCGGAGGGTTACACGGTTTTAACCAATTTGAGCTATTCCAGGGATTGCAGACCATATGCCCGACCCATTGCACCCAACACATTCGGAAAATTAGTTCATTGTATCCACAGGCCTTTATTCAAGGCGGTGTGGGAAGGGTCATTGAGTTTTGACCACAATTATTCCCTCAATTCCTAATCTTTGGTCATAAGGAGATTGAATTGATCATTAATTCAATCACCTCCTATAGCCTTTATGTTTATGAATCTCTGATGGGACTTAACCTAACCGTTTGATTAATTTCATTAACTTCTTCTCGGTGATAGCCTGGAACCTGGATAGAGAGAGGGATATTATCCGTATAATTGACCCCTGTAATCTCAAGATATAAGCTCTGGTCTTTCCTGAAGAAAGTTAGTTTAATAGGTCCATAAGGGGTTTGGGTAGGTCCAAATTGTATTTCCCGGGAATCAAGAAGCCATTGGCTGAAGATCCCGGAACCAATAATCAGTTTGTCTAGATCCTCCCGGACAAAGAGATTGCGTATCATCATGATCCACTCTGCTGCGGCCCAAGCGTGCTGTCCGTCACCCATACAACCGCCGGCAGTAATAGGATGAATGGCTTCCGGCCATTGACCTGTAGGCGAGGCCAAGTCGGCAACCCTTTCGATCAATTGTTGATAAATTGTATCCCCATTTCTAAGTAGTGTTTGAGCTATGCAAAGGGTCAAATAAGGATTTATCCCAGAATGGATCATATCTTGGAAAAAACCGCCTTTATAAAAGCAGTGCTCCTTGAGAAAAGCAATGGTTTTTGTGATCCTCGAATCTCTTGGTGGTGTTAATTTCAAGGGGTAGTCGGCTACCAAAGAGCCGATAGCCCCAGCATCCATCCTTCGATAAGGTGAAGCCGGGAGTCCGTCATAGTTTTTTCTCCTGGGCAAGGAATCAATAATGCTTTTTTCAATACATTGTTCAAGGTCGTTAGCCTCCTTAGAAAACTCATCCTGAAGATATCTATCTTTGACCTGCCCCATTAAATCTGCGGCTGCTCTCAAACCGGCCAAAGACCAAAAATTATCCCAATAATAATAGTCATTTGGACCAAGATGCTCGGCACTGAATCCCGGAGGGAAGAGTCCTGCATGTAAGGCATTAGTAGTGGATTTGATCCGTTTGCGTTTTATCCATTTAGCACCTTTAGCAATGACCTCCTTCCACTCTTGAGGCAAATGTGAATTAGAGAATTGATGGAATTGATTGATAATCCATAAGACCTGACCATTGGAGTCCCATTCCCCTTCCTGGGAATGAAAATACCCGGTCAACTTTTGCCGGGCGGGAAAAAAGCCCAACAGATATCTAGACCTTTTTAAACACCCCAACACTATTAAGGCATTGATCATAAAACATGCATCTCGAAACCAGAAACGTTTATAGGTATAAGGTCCAGGGAAAATATCTTTGGAGGAAAGTAACAATAAGGTCCTAACCGAAGTCTCATAAAGATAAGAAATTTTCCGATCCGGTATCTTCAATACAGCTGTGCCGTTTAGATGATCTTGCCAGATCTGATCTCCCCTTTTTCCTATCGGCATGTCTTTTATACCTTTCGTATCTCCCAAAGGAATAGTCATATCTATTTTATTCTCTTTTTCCCGGCCAGTTAAGGGGAAAAAGGCAGCAGAGGTGGCCATGCCGACATTACAGGATATAGTTTGCTCATCAGCATTCTCATCTATCTTATGGACAACATCTCCTTGACTATATTCAGAAAAGAGTACCTTGTCAGGTGGTTCATTAAAAAGTATCTTGTTTTTGTTATTGACTTTCCAAGTGAAAGAAGAGGTTATATAGTCAATTTTGTGAATAAATTGAATACCTTCCGGATTATAGGGTCTGATGGCCGCAACCAACCATCCCTGGTAGTTAGAAGTTGCTTTGGCTTCAACATTTAGATAAGGACGATCATAATTATCAATATCCAAGCTGGTCTTTGTTTGCAGAAGCTGTCCTTCTTTATAGGCAGAGGTTATGACCTGAACTGTATTTTCTAAATCCAGCCATTGAACCACATTGCCTTGTTTGGATGGAAACAATTGGATGCCGTCTGGGCTTATAAGCCAAAAATCTAAAGACCAACCGTCGTATATAGGAGTAATTAGGCCTCTGGGATCGACCAAGGGATAAAGATCAAGGTTGGGCAGACCAATCGCAGTCCAATTTCTATGGGTCATATTGACATGGCTAAAAGCAAAGCCTCTGGGGATAAAGGATGAATCATGGGGGTTGAACTGTCGTTCGACCCAATAAGGCCATATCCAATCAAGATTATGCTGAATAGCCTTTGTATTGATCAATCCACGAGCATGGAACAGTACCCCGGCTCGCAGTAGTTCTATCGGTTCCTGAACCTCTGAAGGCTGAGCAAAACGGCGGACCCGTACCAATAAATTGATAGGATCAATCAATCCATAAGCCTTGGCTGTTCTCCTAATCAGAAACTTCCATGGTATCCATCGCTTGAACATAATTATTAACCACTTAGTTCTTTGAACAATATCACTAAAGATTTCAAAAGAAAGCCCCTTTTTCAATTGCTTGCAAAGGGCCAAACAGTTACCAAATAGTTTATAATAAAGGTTAATTATTATAATATTCAGCTACATATTATGAGTCAAGCCCTGGGGATATCAAACTCGACCAAGGAAAGACCCCTATCTTAGTTCCTTATGAATATACACTATCACACCAAGAGCTTTTTATAGGAGAGTTTTTATGGAACAACCCTGTACCGGCCCAAAAATAGGCTATCAATTCCAAAAGGCATTATTGCTTTTGACCCTGGTCACTTTTCTGACCACATTGCCATCTATGGCCTGGCCGAAAACAAACAACAAGGCCCCATATACCTATGATATAAATCTGTATACAGTAGCAAAAGATTATAACCAAGCAAAGCTGGTAGCTGTTATTTATTTAAACCCTAAAGATAACTGGTATTTTTATACACCAAAGGCAAAAAACCAAGGTAAACCAACTAGAATAACGGCCTACAATAGGCTGAACCAAAAGACATTACCAGTCTATTATCCCCCCGGCCAAACAATTCTAAACTCCTCCTCTGAAGACAATCAGACCGTCTATTCATCCCGAACACCATTTTTTGTCCCTATATCTACATATAGCCAATCTGAAAATATAAAGCTCTCCATTTATCTTGATTTCCTGCTCTGTTCAGCCAAAGGCTGCTGGCCAATAGAAAAAAAGATTTCCTTCTTTAAAAAAGATCTTTCCTGGCCAGAGATCCCCAGCCTGTCCAATACACTTTTGTCCTCTTATTGGCAAAAAAGTAAACGCTTGAAATCCCAAGAACCGTCTAAAGTGAATAAAAATACAATTACAGAAAAACCGGATTTAAAGATAAAAAATAAGGAATTTAAGCCCAATTTTTTGAAACCCGGTCGTGAGGTCCACGGGGTGGGTAAAGCAATTGTCCTAGCCTTGCTGGCTGGTTTAATCCTCAATGTAATGCCTTGTGTCCTACCTGTTTTGAGCTTAAAGCTCAGAAGCCTTGTCCCCACTCATGACAATATTTATGAACAGGACCAGCGGAGTCACAGATTCCGGCATTATAATTTAATGTTTTCTTTAGGCATAATTTCTTACTTCCTGATACTCTCCGTCATCTTTTCCATTTCAGATATGATCTGGGGTGAGATCTTTCAAAACCCTCTGGCAGTAGCCTTGTTAATGGCCATCGTTTTTGCCCTTTCTTTGAGTTTATTTGGCCTCTATGAACTCCCGGTAATTGATGTAAGACACCACTCAGGCACATGTAAGACAAAAATATCAGTAGAGGCATATACAACCGGATTATTAGTTACCCTTTTGGCCACCCCTTGTAGTGGTCCATTATTGGGCGGAGTCTTGGCCTGGACATTGACCCAGTCAGCGATCATTGTCGGCATAGTATTTGCTGCTATGGGGTTGGGAATGGGCCTACCATATATTATCCTAGCTATTTTCCCAAAATTAGTCTATTATTTTCCTCAATCAGGGAACTGGACACGGACAATAGAACAACTGATCGGCTTTTTTCTGGTTGGTACCTGTCTCTATCTATTCACTTTACTGCCTCAAGAACTCTATCTTCGGGTCTTTATCCTCTTGTGGCTGATTAGTATTGGGGCCTGGGCCTGGGGACACTTTACAAATTTACAACAGAGCGGCAAAAAACGATGGGCCATCCGTCTTTTGCTTTTGTTCATAATTATTGCTATTGCCTCACATGTTTTGGATATCAATAAGGATAAACATCAGGCCTGGGTTACTTACTCGCCAAAGAAATTCGAAAAACATCTTGGTCAAAAGAATATCTTACTCCAATTTACTGCTCCATGGTGTCCAAACTGTAAATTTCTGGAAAAAACTGTCCTGCCACCAAGTCAAATACTAAAATGGCACCAAAAATACAAAGTCATTCCAATTCGGGTCGATTTGTCAAAACACCCAAAACAAGGCAAATCATTGTTAGAATCATTAGGTAGCCACAGTATTCCCTTGGTCGCATTGTTTTCCAAAGGGGAAAAGGCAGACCAGCCCCTAATTCTTCGAGACATGTTCACATCTCATGACTTGGAACAAGCAATGAAAGGCCTATTCTAAAACTGATCCAATCTTGTTGGCTGACATGAAAGAACGTGGACCGTGAACCGTTTTACGTTTACCGAAAAAAAGCATGAAAAAAATATTTCTTAATTTCTTCATCTTGCGGTTCACGGTTCACGGTCCACGGTAAACGGTCAACGTTTTTTTCATGCTTCTTTGAAGCCGCTAGTGCATGTAGATTCATAAGTGGTTTTTGGGGGTTGACAAGAATCACTTCCGATTTAAATTTTATTTAAAAGGCA
>CAYUNZ010000181.1:0-4288 GCA_964446205.1 uncultured Desulfohalobiaceae bacterium
AGGCGGAAATTGTCCTTATGGGCTATGCCAATCCTTTTTTACAGTATGGCTGGGAACTTTTAGCCAGAGAGGCCGTCTTATGCAACATTGCCGGTATTATTGTACCCGACTTGCCATATGAGGAAAGCAGGCATGTAAGAGACCTCTTCAAAGCCCATGATCTTGATCTAATCCCCCTGGTCGGCTTAAATACACCAATTAGCAGATTACAAGCTTATGCCGAGATTGACTGCGGTTTCGTATATGTTGTCTCTGTCCTTGGCACAACCGGTTTGTACAACAATTTTTCCGAAGGGATCAAAACGACCTTGTCCAGAGCCAGAAATATTTTCAGCCAGCCTCTGGCACTTGGTTTTGGGATAAGACACCCGGACCAGATAAGGAGTCTAAGACAAGACCTAAATGCCATTGTCTTTGGCAGTTCATTAATCGAGCACCTATTAAGCGGCGGCCAAGCCGAAGATTTCATCTCCCTTTGGAAACGTTGACGGACAGATGTTCTTGGGCTAGATAGAAATTGGTCTTGCCAAAGACATCAATTGACATGAAAAAAATGTTGACCGTGAACCGTTGACCGTGAACCGAAGAGATCAGAACCATAAAGAACTATCTTAATTTTTTCATCTTGCGGTTCTCTGTTACGGTCTAAGATTCACATCTTTCATGCTTCGTTGTGCCTGGCAAGGCATGGGGGTTAACAAGAACGGTTACCGTTACCGTCAACCGTTGACCATTTACCGAAAAAAGGGAAACAAAGATCGAATGTAATCTACCGTAAGAAAAATTTGGCAATAACTTCTTCTTTTTTCTTCGGTCAACGGTGGGCGGTTAACGGTAAACATTTTTGCTTCGTTATGCCCGAATGACAGTTCAGTTATTCTGAAAATCAGCTTCCGAGAAGACACACTCATCCAAAAAGGAGATGTAATCCTATGGACAGCCCTATTTTTGATTGTCAGACACCTCAAGATGTGATCAAGGTAGTTAAAGAGAATAAGATAAAATTCATTCAGTTCTGGTTCGTCGATGTGTTGGGTACGGTTAAAAATTTTCAAGTCATGCCAGATGAGCTAGAGGAAGCTTTTAGTGAGGGGATGGGTTTTGACGGCTCCTCAATTGAGGGTTTCTCACGCATCCATGAGAGCGACATGGTCGCTTTCCCGGACCCAACCACTTTCCAGCTTATTTCCTGGCGACCCGACGAATCCCCAGTTGCTCGTATGTTCTGCGATATTAAAACACCTGACGGGGAACCCTATGAGGGGGATAGTCGTTATATCCTAAAAAAGATTTTGGCCAAAGCAGCTGAAAAAGGGTTTACCAATTATGTCGGTCCGGAGCTAGAGTTTTTTATCTTAGCCAACTCCAAGGAGCCGAAAACTCTGGATTTTGGTGGCTATTTTGATGCCCCGCCTCTGGATTTGGCCAATCAACTTCGTAGAGACATGATTCTGGCCCTTAATCAAATGGGCATAGATGTGGAATATAGCCATCACGAAGTAGCCCCGAGTCAGCACGAAATTGACTTGCGGTATCAAGAAGCACTCAAAATGGCTGACATTTCAATCACTTACAGAGTAATTGTCAAGGAGATCGCCAGGAAACACGGGGTCTATGCCACCTTCATGCCAAAACCTCTATTTGGGGAAAACGGTAGCGGGATGCATATTCATCAATCCCTTTTCCAGAAAAATAAGAATTCCTTTTATGATCCAGAGGATGAATATGGTTTGAGTCAGATTGGAAAATCATTTATTGCCGGTCTACTCTACCATGCCAAAGAATATACTGCAGTTACCAATCAATGGGTAAACTCATATAAAAGGCTGGTACCGGGTTATGAAGCACCAGTATATATAGCTTGGGCCAGAAGAAACCGCTCTGCCCTGCTACGAGTTCCCATGTACAAACCAGGAAAAGAGGTGGCCACCAGGATAGAACTTCGATCTCCCGATCCGGCCTGTAATCCATATCTTGCCTTTGCAGTTACCCTGGCTGCCGGCCTAAAAGGCATTGAAGACAATTACCAGCTACCTGCTCCTGTTGAATCAGATATATATGACATGCCTTACAAAGAGCGTCTTGAGCACGGCATAGATAACTTGCCAGGCAGCCTGTTTGAAGCCATTGAGGAAATGTCCAAAAGCACCATGCTCAAAGAGGCCCTTGGTGATCATATCTTTGAAAAATTTATAGACAACAAACGAATTGAGTGGCACAACTATCGGATTCAGGTAACTGACTATGAGATTGCTAAGTACCTCCCGATACTATGATTTTACTTTATTCAAATTTTAGAGCATTGCTTTGGGCAATAAGCAATAAAGATCCAGGTACAAAGCATCAGATTTTTTTCAAATTGACATTTAAAAAAGGGGGAGGTTAACCTCCCCCTTTTTTAAATGTCTTCAAGAAGTCGCCTTTTGAGGAAAGGCCTTTTTCAAAGTTACCTCATCTGGTTTTTTACCTACAAGACCACCAATAAAGTACAGCACACCGCAACCAATAAAAACTATCCAGAACATCCAGCCCATACCAAGATTATTATGAGCAACATTCCAGGCCCCCCATAGGGTAGCAATCAGCCCATAGATAACTGCCAGGATGACCCCAAGAGAAGAGGCCTTCTTCCAATAATAAGATATTGCGGTAACGTAAAAGAAGGTCCCGCCGAGGCCAATGGCGGCAAAACCCATAAAAATAGCCAACAGTTCTGGAGGATTTGTCCAAGTCCACCATAACGGAAAGAACAGGAAAACCGCCAAAAGAATCCTGGTCAGATTGATGAGGAAGCGATCAGAGGTTTGGGGTCGCCAGAGTTTTATCAGATCCCGGGTGATGTTTCCGGCCATGATAAAGATCATGGCGGACAGGGTAGACAGTGCGGCAGCAAATAGCCCAGCCACATAAAGTGTAACCAAGGGGATACCTCCGGCCCCCCAAGCCAAAAATGGATCAGCCAGATCAGCCCCCCAGGGTTTGATGTCAAACAGCTGACCACCATAAAGGGCTCTGGCCAGGGTCCCATTCCAGGCACAGTCGATCATGATCGGCAAACCAGCTACCAAAAAGGCAAACAGAGCCATTATGGAATAATCCCGTTTTGTTAATTCTCTCATGCCCAAAAATCTACTGACATTGTGCGGGAAACCAATGGCCATGGTAAAAAAGATCAATGGACAGGCCAGCAAACCAACAGCACTGGAAAAGAGGTGGGCCTTGCCAACTTTTGGTAATTCTGGACGCATTAGTTTTATTAAACCCGGATCCTGAGAAAATAGTGCTTCATTCAAGGCTGTTGGACCACCAACCTTGATCATCCCAGCAATACCTAGGGCAAGACCTACCAAGCCCAAAAAAGCCCCTTGGAAGGCAAGTGACCATTGAGTCGAGGTATATCCTCCCAAAAACATATATAAAAATGTTACAATTACAGCGATCAAAAGACAGAAACCATGATGCCATCCAGTCACAGCATACCAGGTCCCACCGGCTGCCTTTAGCTGACCAACTGAATACATGAACAGATAGACCAGGACAGTTAGACTGATAACTGTTTGGACCAGTTTACTGTTAAAACGATAGCCCAGGACTTCAGATAGGGTTGTAGCCCCAAAACTCAAGGACAGCTCACGCGTCTTAAGCGCTGTAATCCAGACACAGGGCATAATTCCGATCAAGGTCCAGACACCGGCAAACCACATCCCTGACCATCCCAAGGAATAAGCAATTCCGGCACTACCACAAAAGGCCCATCCACTGAGATACGCAGCTGCCACAGCACAACCGGTGGCTACCGGCCCAATTGTCCGCCGTCCAACCATATACTCATCAAAGGAGCTCCATTTTTGTCTCCCGATAACCCCTAAAACAAGGGTAACGGCAAACATAACTCCGACACCAATAGCTGCCCAAACTGCTGATCCAATCGAAGGTTCCGGAATAGGCAAAAATTGAGACATTTTATACCTCCTTCCCTAATTACTTTAGGTTCTTAGACTTTTTCACTACCAGCCAGGTGCCTACGAAACTAAAGACTGTTGAACAGACAACAATCACTATCCACCACTTAAATGGATGTAATAAATCGACACCTTCCATATTCAAACCTCCTTTGTTCTAAGACTCAAAATCAAAAAGGTTGAACCCGAAATTTTCAAACGATTAACTACTCTGAATACTTGCCGACATCAATTTATTTTAACATATCCACCCTCCTTTTATAATTTTGCACTTTACTCTTCTATCTAAATTTAGCCTAACTATATATGACTGCTTTGAGAATTAC
>CAYUNZ010000181.1:4388-5549 GCA_964446205.1 uncultured Desulfohalobiaceae bacterium
GATTACATCAAGTTATTTTTATAGTTACAAATATTATAGTTTTTTTGATAATGATAACAGTTATTATATATTGACATCTTCACTTGTAAAAGAGCTTTATCTTAGTCATAGTTCTTTAGTTTAACAGTTCATATTTCTCGGCTGCTTTCATTCTAAGGTATGCCTACTCGAGCATATAGGTTAATATAAAAGAATGTCGACCGTGAACCGTTGACCGTGGACCGAAGAGATAAGAAGCATAAAGAACTATTTTAATTTCTTCATCTTACGGTTCTCTGTTCACGGTCCACGGTTCACATCTTTATAGAAATCTTAACCACAAACATAAAAAAGGGGGGAGGAAATGAGTGTCATCGCTGAAATTTCTATTTTTCCTGTTGACAAAGGAATTAGTTTAAGCCCTTATGTTGCCAGAGTAATAGAGCACATCCGTCAAAGCGGATTGGACTATGAACTTGGTCCAATGGGGACTTGTATCGAAGGGAATTGGCAGGAAATATTGACAATTATAGATCAATGTTTCCAGGAAGTACACCATGACAGCAGACGGGTTTACATGACCCTTAAGATTGATTATTCTAAAAATAGAGAAAAAGGGTTACAAGAAAAGATCAGTTCAGTTAAGAAAAGGCTTTCATCAAAAGCATAATAGGTATAACCTTATGGGCATGATACAAAGAGACTTATTAGAGAGTGTAGACCAGGAAAATTTTGGTCCGGAACAAATTGTGGAGCAACTTTCCTATCTTCAGGAAATCTTTTACTTTCTTAAGAAAATAGAGATGGACTTAGAAACGATTCGACCTGTAATTACTTATATTGTTGCTGTCTCTATTTGGGCCTTTAGACAAACATGTCACAACAACCCTCGAGAAATGCCAAGTGGATTTCTAGAAACCTTATGGGATCGACTTTGTCAAGGGAATGAAGGCAAACAAGTCTATGATTTTCTGAGAAAAACAGAACCAGAATTGTGGGAGTATTTCCTGAATATCATCCAAACAGCTCAAGAACAAGAAGACTGGAGCCAACACAACTTAACTGTTGCCAGCTTGGTTTTCGCAACTATACTGACATGTTGCATATTGATTTTTTGGCCCAAGGATAGTTTGGTCTCAATAGAACAAAATTTCTCCTCGCTTGGATTCTATGATATTTAAC
>CAYUNZ010000182.1:0-5540 GCA_964446205.1 uncultured Desulfohalobiaceae bacterium
TACCTGAGTATTAGGATTTTCTGCAGTGTGTAAGTCCAGATTCTGTAAAAGGGGCTAAATCCTTGCCATGCAAGCTGGGGAACAAGCACATTTTTCAAATAGATAAGCCATTATATATTGTATAATGGAACATGCAGTTTAGATACAATTTTGGTCATACCAAAATTGGAGTACAATATAGTTATCAGATGGACACGGTTGGAGGTGAATTTTCAATGGGATCAAAAGATGTATCTGTTCGATCCAATTTTATTAGGAACATAATCCAAGAGGACCTTCAAGCCGGAAAGAACCAAGGCCAGGTCATTACTCGATTCCCTCCCGAACCAAACGGCCTTTTGCATATTGGACATGCCAAATCTATCTGTTTAAATTTTGGTTTGGCCTATGAGTTTTCTGGACGGTGTCATCTCCGCTATGACGATACCAACCCTACTAAAGAAGAAGAATCATATGTAAAGTCCATCCAGGATAATGTTAAGTGGTTGGGATATGATTGGGGCGAGCACCTGTATTATGCTTCAGATTATTTTCAACATCTCTTTGACTATGCTGTCTATCTTATCAAGAGCCAAAAGGCCTATGTCTGTAGTTTAACCCCGGAAGAGATCAGGAGATATAGAGGTACACTGACTGAACCTGGTCAAGAGAGTCCTTATAGGGAACGTTCGGTTGCAGAGAATTTGGATCTATTTTATCGGATGAGAGATGGTCATTTCCAAGAAGGAGAGCATGTTTTAAGGGCCAAGATTGATATGTCGGCTTCGAATATCAATCTGCGAGATCCAGTTATCTTTAGGATTGTATATGCTAAGCATCATCGGACTGGTACCACATGGTGCATTTTTCCGACCTATGATTTTGCCCACTGTATCTCTGATGCCCTTGAAGGAATTACCCATTCCCTGTGTTCTCTGGAGTTTGAAGATCATAGGCCTTTATATGACTGGTTTTTAGATCAATTGCCTGTTCCTTGTCATCCCCAGCAGATTGAATTTGCCCGTTTGAATCTTGCCTATACTGTTTTGAGTAAACGTAGACTGATCCGGTTGGTAAATGAAGGATATGTTGATGGATGGGATGATCCCAGGATGCCGACTATATCTGGTTTACGGCGAAGGGGTTTCACTCCTGAATCTATAAGGAGCTTTTGTGAGAGGATTGGGGTCGGCAAGAGTGAGAGTCTAGTGGATATGGCTATGTTGGAGCATTCCATACGCGAGGATTTGAATAAAAGAGCTACACGGGTAATGGGGGTCCTTGACCCGATCAAAGTGGTTTTAGTCAATTATCCCGAGGCAGAAGAGGAGTACCTAGAGGCTATTAACAATCCTGAAGACTTGAGTATGGGTACGCGTAAAGTCCCTTTCTCCAGGACCCTTTATATTGAACGTAACGACTTTCGAGAGGATCCGCCCAAGAAATATTTTCGTTTGGCCCCTGGAAGAGAGGTCAGATTACGTTATGCCTATTATATTACCTGTGTTGATGTGGTTAAAGATAAGACTACACAAGAAATCCTTGAGATTCAATGTACATATGATCCCTCTACCAGGGGTGGTGATTCACCTGACGGCAGGAAAGTAAAGGGGACTATCCATTGGGTCTCGGCTAAACATTGTTGTCAGGCTGAGGTTAGACTATATGATCGTCTCTTTACTGTCTCTGATCCGACTAAAGATGAAAAAAGAGATATTGATTTTAAATCTTATTTTAATCCTGACTCAAAACAAGTCTTGAGCTCCTGCCAAGTGGAGCCAAGCCTGAAGGGACTAGAACCAGGCAGCAGATTTCAATTTGAGAGACAGGGCTATTTTTGTCGGGATGAGTCCAGTGACGGTAATAGACTTATTTTTAATCGAATTGTTGGACTTCGTGATACCTGGGCTAAGATTGAAAAACGCCAGGGCATGAGTCAAGGGGCTAAATAAACAGTGGTTTTGTGGATCTCTTTCTTTTTTTAAGTATATCATAGTATAAGAGAACACGGTCCACGTATCTGACCGGCTCTGTCCCTCTGGCATAGCCGTATTTGGTTTGACTGTAGTATTTTTTTTCCCTTAAAAGTGGTAAGGTCTTCTTAAGACTAGACCACCTGTTTTGATTTAAGCCCATTTTTTTGGCTATTTTTTGAGCGTCTGTGACATGACCATAACCGATATTATAGCTGGCTAGGGCAAAGAGTAATTGGTCGTGCCCTTTTATTTTATCCCAACGGGAATACATTTTTTTAAGATACTTTACACCGGCATAGATGCTTTGCTTGGGACTTAACCTGTTGGAAATTCCCATTTCTTGTGCTGTTTGTATGGTAACTTGCATCAACCCTTTTACCCCGGTAAAGCTTGTCGCTTGTGGATTAAAGTGGGATTCTTGATAGACAATCGCTGCAATAAGTCTCCAGTCAAAGCCAAATTGTTTGGCTGTTTTCTTTATGATGTCCTTGTATTTGGGTAAACGAGTCTTGAGCCTGCGGTGATATTTTATCAAATCTACATAATCGAAAATATGGATATTCCCATAATATTTTGTATATATTTTCCCATATAGGCCATTTTTCTTTATTTGCTTAAAAAAAGAATTTATCTTTTCTAAAAGATCATTGTCTTCTTCTTTAACGGCCCATCCCAAAGCTTGTTTTTCTTCCAGGGGGAAGGATATATTTATGTCTGGATAATACCTCCTATTCATAAGGGCAATGTTTGAGTCAGCCACAGTAAAATGAATCTTTTTATTGGCTACCAAACGTATAAGTTCTTCGGTTGGCATGTCCTTGTGTAAAACGATTTTTATGTTGAGATTCTTATTTGCATTCAGTTCTTCGAGTCTTTGCTGGTAAGTTGTGCCCTCCCGGACATGGATCTTTTTGCCTCTTAAGTCCTCAATACCATCAACCCGCCTGTTGTCCCTATGGGTTATAAGTTGTTGTTGTATATTCATATAGGGAATGGAGAAGTCGACTTTGTTATCTCGTCTGCTGGTAATAGTTAGACTTGCAGCAATAAAGTCTCCTTGACCTGAATTGACTGCCTTAAACATATCCTGCCAATTGACTGTATTGACCTTAAGCTGAACTCCTAGATATTTACTAAAGGCCTGAGCTAGTTGATATTCAAACCCCATTGGCTGTTCTCTATAGATATAGTAACAGTTGGCATTATTCCTGGTGAGCATTGTAATTGTATTAGATTGTAAGATCTTATTAATATTGCTGAAAAAAGGATCTATATAAGTAGAATAAACAAGGTAAAAGACTAAGAAACAACCTCCGACAATCGTGATTAGATGAATATGAACATTTAATTTGTATTTTCTATAAAAGTGCATAAATTTTAACCAGATTTAAGGAATAAATGGGTTAACATGAAAAGAACTTGGATCGTGAACCGTTGACCGTTAACCGAAGAAAATAAGAATCAAGCATATCTGTCTTTGTTTCCGAAAAGGTCTTTTCATGCTTCATTTTGTCCGCAAGGGCATGGGGGTTAACTTGAATGAATGTTGACCTTTGTCAGTTTACTTTTTACCGAAGGCTCAAGAATACATATATATGATTTTAACTGTTTCGTCTTGCGGTCCATGGTAAATGTTTAATGTCTTTTTTTATATTGTAATGTCTCTATTTGGGTATTTGAGTTGAGAAAGATAGTGACAATTATTGTAGGAAGTTGGAATTTAAACTTATCTGAAAGAAGCAGGCATTTCATCTCATTTTGGGAAAATAATGTAAGTTGTCTTGTCAAATTATTTTACCAGCATTACCGGGCACGAGGATAGGATGCCTACTTTGTGACTGATAGTCCCCCAGCCTTGAGTTGGGTTATTAGGATCAATTTTGTGGGAGGAAAGGATGATTAAATCTACATCCTCATTTTGACTAAAGGCCAATATCTCTTGAACCCGGTTACCAAAGGAAATATGATGTCTAATCATATTCTTGTCCTGATAGACTGTGGTAAAATCCTCCATGGTCTTTTGAGCTTGTTGTTTCAGTGAGTTATAGAAGTTCTGAAATTCATGACTGTCATCATCAGCAATGGTCTCAATGACATGGAGCAAGGTAATCTTTGTATCTTCGGAAGTATTCAAGTCCTGCATTTTGACAGCGATATCTAGAGCGTTTAGTGTATCTGGGGTGCAATCGGTTGGGATTAGGATATGTCTGAACATACAGTTCTCCTTCATATCTTTTTATAATATAAAGAGTGATCTTATTAGTTTAGACCTATGAAAAAGGAGTCTTTCTTTCAAATCTTTGTTTTCAGACCCATAGATTTCAAATCTCACTCAGTTAGATTCCGCAGTGGGAGGGTCAGTTTCGCTGGATTTAACCGACTAAGTTTGATCGGGCAATTCTGTATCTTCCCCACTTTTTGTCCAGGGAATTTTGACTGGATTAAATTTGGATATTGAACATCTTGTCTGGAGATCTTTGGATTGTCGTTAAATCTCGGTGGGGTCTTCTCCCCCATCAAATAAGATAAAAAACTCTACTTAGTTACCAATAAAAAATTCAAAAGAAAACCATTTCTTCAATTAGTTGCAAACGGATAAACAGTTAAGAGTGATCAAAAATAATATCGGGAGGACTTTTTGCGTTGTATTCTGCCAAAAAAGAAACCAAAGATTAATGAGATAATAACTACACCTGCACCGTACAAAAACCAATGTAAACTTTTTTGAGATCTCAATTCCTTATATTCTTCATCAATTTTGTTTAAGCGAGATTTTGTGATCCCAAGTTCATTGAGAGTGTTTTGCAGATTTTTTCTAAGGGCACGAGATTTTTTGGTATTGCTTCTAAGTTTTTCATACTTCTTTTGAGCAACTTTGAGTTCATGACGGGTCGAATTGAGACTCTTTTGTAGACTTTTATTTTTCTCTTTGATTTTTTCAAAAGCAGTAGCATTTTCACTCTGGTCCCTTTGCAGGTTTTGAATTTGAGCTCTAAGTTCTTCAACAAGATGCTTTTGTGGTCTTGAGGACATTGTGTATCTTTTGAGGACCCAACCCTTTTTTCCGTCTGAGGTTCGAACCTTTATCCAACCATTGGAGCTTTGAAGTCGCTCAAGTTTTGTACCTGTTTGTAACATATCCAGTACGGTACTTCTGGTATCAGGATCTTGTCTTAGAGTAATTTTAATGTTATCAGTAACATATAGCTGTTTAGCAGAACAAGGACTGAAAGATAAAAAAAGCCACATTGAGCAAAGTATAAATATGAGCAGGCCAATTTGGGGAACTTTTTTAGTTCCAGATTCAATTTCCAAGGACATAAATAAGTATCTTCCCTAATTCTATTGAAATAACATGTCATTTAAGGTATGAAACATTGTTTGTTGGCGACAATCTAGATTGACTAAGTTAACATGAAAAGAATGTGGACCGTGAACCGTTGACCGAAGAAATAAGAATTAAGTATTTATATCTTAACTCCTTTGTCTTGCGGTTCACGGTCCACGGTAAACGGTTAACGTCTTCTTTCATGCTTTTTTAACAAATAGTTGTCTGTTGTTCAATCTTTTTTTACAGTAAATAAC
>CAYUNZ010000183.1:0-4284 GCA_964446205.1 uncultured Desulfohalobiaceae bacterium
CCGAAGAGATAGCCGTAATCAGAGTTTATTTTTCCCATGCCATTGACATTCATGACTATAAGTCCGAGTTGGCCGGTAAATCCTTTTATTTGATGATCTAAGGTCTCAGTGATATTGCACTGGTATGGTATTGATATGTTTTCCAGGTATTGAGTAAGATAGCACATAAAGCTATGTTCATTGAGGAGTGCAGTTAACGGGTCGTATTGGCTTGTCTTTTCTAAGGAGATGTTCTCTAGGCAGAGTAAGATATACTGATCGAGATAAGGACAGATAAGTAAGGGGTTCTCTGTAGAGACATCTTTGAGGATAAGGATCCCTAGGAGCCTTTGAGCATTGACAAGGGGGATAAGAATATTATTGTCTTCTCTCCTATAGATTGTTTTGAACTGTTTGCTATCGCTGGTCATATCAAGAGGTGGATGTTGGGGGAAAAATATGGTCGCTGACTCAAAGGTGACAAGATTGGCCAATAGGCCTTTAAGGGTTTCTTCTTTTTGAATAAGATCTTCTGGGGTTATATAGGGTTGATTAGTAGTTAAGTGATTGTTTTCATCCATAATATGCATTTTTTATTCTTAGTTTGACTTTAACAATTTTGTGATTGGGGTTATTCTTTTAAAATTATTTTATATTCCTTTATTAGAAGTAGCAAGTCAATTTAGGTTATCTAGTCTTTGCAAGATATTTGTTCAAAAAAAATTATATGAGGAGGATAGATGATTAAGGTTAAAGAATTTGTCCTGGGTCCTATTCAAACAAATTGTTTTTTGCTTTTCAATGATGATGGTCAGGCCCTGGTTATTGATCCGGGCGGAGAGGCAGATCCAATTTTAAAGTTTCTTGATCAGCAGGGTTTACGACTGGATTGTATTTTAAATACTCACTTCCATATTGATCATATCCTTGGCAATGGGGAGCTGCAACAGTCAACAGGGGTTCACATTCTGGCCAGTCCTGAAGATGGATTTTTACTTGAGACAGACATTGGTTCAGGTGGTCCTGGAATTGGTTTACCCACCGTGGGGCCTTTTGATTATGAACCACTTCATCCTGGTGAAAAGGAATGGTTGGGTGAAAGGTGCCAGATCCTTTCAACTCCTGGACATAGCCCAGGTGGTCTGTCCTTTTACTTCCCGGATTCGAACAAGATATTTTCTGGCGATGTCCTTTTCAATCGTTCAATTGGCCGAACAGATCTCCCTGGTGGGAATACAGATACCTTGTTGAACACAGTCAGGGAAAAGATTTTCACTTTACCGGAAGCGACTATTGTCTACTGTGGACATGGTCCAAAAACTACAGTCCAGGATGAGAAGCTCTATAACCCTTTTTTTCAGGGTAAGGATATGTTTATTTGATTTAGAAAAATGGACAAGTTAAGCCAATTCTTTTTTAAAACCTGGCAAGTTCTAGGTCTGACTACATTTTCTAGATGCCGTATTTGTGGACAGGTTGTATCTCAGGAGAATTTGCAGCAAGGATGGTGCCTAACCTGTATTAAAAGGCTGAGAATCCGGCAAGGTGGATATTGCCCTCAGTGTGGGGCAATATATTCCAATGAGCAGGAAGATCCGTATTTGTGCCTGGAGTGTAGAAAAAAGAAAAAACCTTGGGACAGGTATGGGTTTTATCAAAGGTACAATGGTTTATTACGTGATCTGATTTTGGCCTTTAAATTTCAGGGTTGCTTAGGCTATACCAATGTCTTGCAATATCTTCTTCAATCTGCCTATGATTACCATCTAGGGGGGTGTTTACCCGATATCATTGTTCCTGTACCTATAGGATTAAAACGTCTTGGTTACCGAGGGTTTAATCAATGTCTAGAATTGGCCCGGGGGCTATCTTCTTATTTAAAGGTTGAGAATGAATTTAGGGCGTTACAACGTGTTCGTGAGATAAGGCCACAAAGTGGATTGGGGTATAAGGAACGTTGGCGCAATATTGCCAAGTCTGTAATAGCTTATCAAGAAATGGTCGCAGGCAAAAAGGTCCTGCTTGTTGATGATATCTACACCACAGGCTCTACACTGACTACGTGCACAAATGCACTAAAAAATGCCGGAGCTGTAAGGGTTGATGTCCTTGTTTTGGCCCGGAGTTCTTAGGACTAAAAGTATCCACTAGTTCCCTTGAATCCATGTTGAATTTGTCTCACATATTTCGCTTAACCGAATAAGTTATTGTTTAAAGAGTACAATGGGATTTAGGACAAATTTAACAAGTTTTCCCTAAGAGTACCCTCTTGACTAATGGATATAAAAAGAGATACACTTCTTTCTTATTTCTTGATTGGAGGGATTTATGTATGCAGTAGTAGCTAGTGGTGGAAAGCAATATCGGATTAATGAAGGTGATGTTGTTGATGTTGAAAAACTTCAGGCTGTACCTGGAGAAGAGGTGGTCATAGATTCCATACTGTTAGCTAATGATGACAGCGGACAGATACAGGTAGGTACTCCCTTTCTTAATGGGACAGTTATATGTGAGGTCTTAGAGCAATTTCGGGGTCAGAAGCAGATTATATTCAAGCACAAAAAACGTAAAGGTTATCGCAAAAAGGCTGGTCACCGTCAAAATTATACAAAGATCAAGATCAAATCAATTGAGCTTGAACGCAGTAATTAATAATATAATTGGGATTAAACGCTTTGTCATAGAGCAAGGTTGGAGAATATAAGGGAGGAGGAACCATGGCCCATAAAAAAGCTGGTGGAAGTTCTCGAAACGGCCGAGACAGTATAGGTCAACGTAGAGGTGTAAAGAAATTTGGTGGACAGGCGGTAAAAGCCGGAAATATAATTGTCAGACAATTAGGGACTAGGGTTTATCCGGGCAAAAATGTCGGTTTAGGTAAAGACTACACTATTTTTGCCAAGATTGACGGTTATGTTCAGTTTGAAAAGTACAAAAGGAAACAAAAGGTCAAAACACGTGTGAGTGTCCTTCCGGCCGTATAGTTAGAGAATTAATTCAATCCTTTTATTCTGGTATATTGTAGGCAGAAGGGTTTTACCTTCTGCCTTTTTTGTTTTTGTATCGAGTTATACGTTTTGATATCACCAATCCTTTATAACCTTTGCTTTTTAAAGCCATTTTTTAGATATGCGTTTTGTAGATGAAGCCATTATCACTCTTCGTTCTGGTAAAGGAGGCAATGGTTGTGTTTCCTTTCGCCGAGAGAAGTATGTCCCTAAAGGTGGGCCTGATGGAGGCAATGGTGGTAAGGGAGGGGATGTCTTTATCAGGGGACAACCCAATCTTTTGACATTGTATGACTTGTATCTAAGGCCTTTTTTTCATGCAGAAAATGGACAATCAGGGAGCGGCGGCAATCGGCATGGTCAGTCTGGTCAGGATTTGTATGTTGATGTCCCTTTGGGTACAAAGGTCTTTGAAATAAAGAATAAAGATGAAAAAAGATTCCTGACCGACATCTCAATACCATTTGAGGAGTTTCTTGTGGCGAAGGGGGGACAGGGGGGGAAAGGAAACTCACATTTCAAGTCATCAACACATCAGACACCTCGATTTTCTCAGGAAGGCGAGGCAGGTGTGGAGAAACGAGTCTTTTTAGAACTCCAGCTTATGGCTGATGTTGGACTAATTGGTTTGCCTAATGCCGGAAAGTCGACATTTATTACTACGGTTTCTTCCTCCAAGTCCAAGATAGCTTCCTACCCTTTTACAACATTGATCCCTCACCTTGGAGTGGTAAAAGACGAGCTGGAAAATCAGCTGGTCATAGCAGATCTGCCTGGAATCATACAAGGGGCGCATAATGGATATGGATTGGGGTATAAATTTTTACGCCATATCTCAAGGACCTCTGTCTTGCTCCATATCCTGAGTGTTGAGGATATTTCCTTTGATGATCCGTGGTCAGGGTTTGATCTTATCACCGATGAGATTGCCCAATTTGACGAAGATATGGCTACAAAGGTACAAATTCAGGTCATAAACAAGATAGATCTCTGGAGTCAAGACGACCTTGATACACTTAAAGAAAGAGCCCGGCTAGAAGCTAGATCGATTTTTTTTATGTCACTGCATGAATTGACAGGTGTCTCTGAAGTGTTGCAGGAGATATGGAGACAAGTAAGCTTATCACCAGAAATTTGCTGTCATGAGACAAGAAGATAGTAACATACAGGATTTGATCCCGATTCGTGATGATATCCTGGATTCGGCCAAGGTAATTGTTATCAAGGTGGGCAGTGCTGTCTTGACCAATGAACATGGCCTTGATTTAAGGGTTGTGAACAGGTTGGCTGATCAAAT
>CAYUNZ010000183.1:4384-5536 GCA_964446205.1 uncultured Desulfohalobiaceae bacterium
CGTCATCGTTTTCTTAATGCCAGGAATACCTTTGCCACCTTACTACAGAATCGGATTATCCCTATAGTCAATGAGAACGATACAGTTGTGGTTCAAGAGCTTCAATTCGGTGACAATGATTTTTTGGCTACCTTGATCCTGAATATTGTGCAATCTGAGCTATTTATTAACCTAACCAGTGCTGACGGTGTCTATGATTCAAATCCTGACTTGGATTCAGAGGCCAAGAAATTTGATTTTATCACAGACATGAAGGATCTTGATTTAGAACATATGTGTCAGGGCATGAGCAATCAAGGCTCAGGAGGCATGTACAGTAAGCTTCTGGCTGCAAGAAGAGCTGCTCAAATAGGTGTTCCTACACTTGTGGTCTCGGGTAAGATACCTTTTGTTCTGGAAAGGGTCTTTGGTAAGCAATTCCTTGGCACTTGGGTTTTGCCTGAAGAAAAATCTATCCCTCAAAGAAAGTTTTGGTTGGCCTATAATCTTGATCCTGTTGGTACTGTTGAGATTGATAAAGGAGCCCAGGATGCATTGGTTTTATATGGCAAAAGCTTGTTGTCAGCTGGGGTCAAAAAAATATATGGCAAATTTCTGGCTGGTGACTTGATCAGGATTAAAGGTGAAGATAATACGGATATTGGAGTGGGTCTGGTAAATTTTGAGTCCAATGAACTGGAGAAGATTGCTGGAAAAAAAAGCAAGGAGATTGAATCTATTCTAGGTCGGGAAGTTATAAATAAAGAGGCGATTCACAGGGACAATCTGCTTTTGGAGACAGTCTATTGAAATTGGGGTTTGATATGAAAAAAATGTTTACCATTGACCGTATATGGTTGACTGATGAAAGACTATCTCAATTCCAATTCATTGAAATCTTTTTTCATAAGGGGCAAGCAATAGAGAATATCTAAGTCTGATAATTGAAGATTTAGCTAGCGTGACTTTTTCTAAAACAAATTGTAATTGGATGTTGACATGGAAAGATGTTTTCTATATAACTCATTCCCTTGGACGGACGAAGTCTGAAAGGGAATAGAAAAAATCCTTGACAAAATCTTAACCATATGATTAAATGTTTTCATAATTAAATAGTTGTTCATTGACAATTAGATAGTGAGTTGGGCGCAGGAAGTAAAGATCAGATCACGA
>CAYUNZ010000184.1:0-5469 GCA_964446205.1 uncultured Desulfohalobiaceae bacterium
TGGACACATTCCTATCAATCACTGCCAACAATTCATCCTTGTCTACAGGCTTAGCAATGTAGTCATTCATACCTGATTCCAGAAATTTTTTCCTGTCTCCAGACATGGCGTAGGCGGTTAAAGCAATTATCGGGATTTCGGAATTTAGGGATCTGCGGATTGAGGTATTTGGGGATTGAGGCATCAATTCTCTACTTTCAGCTTTTTGCTTTGAGCTTTGAGCCTCTTTTGCCCGTATCTGCCTAGTAGTCTCCACTCCGTCCAAAACAGGCATTTGTACATCCAGCAACAGGCAGTCAAAATCTTCTTTTTCAATCTCTAAGAGAGCATCCTGACCGTTTTCCACCACTTTGACCCATAAACCCTGTTTTTCCAATAAACGCCTTGTACTCAATTGGGTAATGGGATCATCATCTGCCAAAAGTACCTTATATCTTGTTTGTCCTGCCTGTTCAACAATTTCTTCCTCTTTCCTGGAATCCTGTAGCGCTGGACCGGGAATCCGAAATGGTAGGCTGACATAGACCGTGGTCCCTTTACCTTCCCGGCTGATTATACAGGCATTACCCCCAAGAAGGTTTATCAGTCTCTTGACCAATGGAAGACCCAGTCCAGCTCCTTCATACTGTCTAGTATAGGGAGAAATGGAATCGACGACTTGAGAAAAGGTCTCAAAAACATTGTCCAGCTTATCCTCCGGTATACCTTGTCCTGTATCGGAAATAGTAAACAGGATTCTGAAGGCATCCTGACTCATAAAAGGAAGGAGATAGGTCTGAACCGTTATTTGTCCATGCTGAGTATATTTACAGGCATTTCCGACCAGATTAAACAGGATCTGTGTTAGTCGGGTATTATCGCCTATGAGATTATCCGGAACACTCTCATCTGGAAGGATATCCAATGTGTTCTTGTTTTCCTTATTTACATGAGAAAAAATGTCTTTTAATGACTGTAGGACCTCTGAGATTTGAAACTCTTCTTCTCTAATCTCAAACTTATCAGCTTCAATCCTGGAAAGATCAAGGATGTCTGATAAGAGCCTGTACAAACGCTTAGAAGATTTATCAGCCATATCAATATATTGACTCTGTTCTATATCTAAGTTTGTTGTCTGTAAGAGCTGGAGCATCCCCATTATTCCATTGAGGGGAGTTCGGATCTCGTGGCTCATGTTGGCCAAAAACTCTGATTTGGCCTTATTGGCGGCCTCAGCCTGCTCTTTGGTCTTCAACAAGGCCTTATTGACTTGATTAAAATCGGTTATGTCCTGAACAACGACGACAATACCACTCTCTAAATCCTGTAAGTTTAATGGCTTGGCTCTTAGTACAACATCGCGAAAATGACCATCACTTCGTTTAAGCTTGGTATTGACTGTTCCGGTGCCTTTTTCAAGGATATTATTATACAATTCCTTTCCCACACGTTCATATTCCTCCTTGCTTTCATAGAGGAAGTCGGTAGACTTGCCGATAAGATCCTTTTCTTGGTAGCCAAAGCTCTCGCACCAATTTTGGTTGACCCGCTGATAAACACGATCCTTTACAAAGCAAATACCGACCAGTACTGCATCAAATACACTCTGCAGAGTAGATTCGCTTTCTCTAAGCTCCCTTTCAGCCTTCTTTCGTTCATGTATATTCTCAATAAATCCGTCAAAATGAGTTGTTTTGCCGACTTCGTCCTTATGAGCATTTACTGTAACTGCGCCCCAGAAATATTGACCATCCTTTCGGACCAGCTCCAATTCTGCACCAGTCACAACCCCCTGCTGCTGAAGCCATAGGGAAAAATCATTACGGTCTTCAGGATTGGCGTACAAATCTGACACTTTCAATTGCATGAACTCATCTACTGAATCGTAACCAAACATCTCGACAATGGCTGGATTAGCCATTGTGAATCTACCTTCTGGTCCAGGTGTATTGCGATAAAGCCCAACAGGGAGATTCTGAATCAGTGAGCGGTAGCGTTTTTCACTTTCCTGAAGCTCTTCTTGAATTTGTTTATAATAGGTAATATCTTCGGCAACACCCTCAATCCAGCCTTTCTCAGGATAAATACGGGCAGAATACATCACCCAAAATATTGATCTGTCTTTTCTATAAAACCTGGCTTCAAAATTGGTTACCTCTCCCTTGTCCTTTATTTCTTTGACCATCCTTTCCCTGGTTCCGAGATCAACATAATTTTCTGAAGTTACATAATCATCTATAATACTATCTCTGTCTTTATAGCCGAACATCCTGGCCAACTGCTTATTACTTTCTAAGATCTTACCGTCTTCGATTCTGGTCCTGAATAACCCTACCTGAGCGTTGTGGAATAAATTACGATAGGTCTGTTCGCTATCACGTAGTGCTTTTTCGGCTTGTCTTTTTTCAGTAATATCAAACATGGCCACTACTGCACCTATTTTAATACCTGCCTTGTCTATCAGAGGTTGTCCATTACAGGCAAAAAATCTTGATCGAGCATTTTTAGGGGCTATCACAATCTCCGCATTGTGGAATCTTTCACCCTGCAGGGCTCGGTACAAGGGAATTTCTTCAACAGGCAACCGTGTTATCTCATCTGTCTGGTAAAGGTCGTAGTGATCTGACCATTGCTCTGGAGATAGGAACTGCTCAGACAAACCGTGTAAACGCCGAGCTGCCTCGTTAAATCTAACAATCCGTCCCTGCGCATTGCAGATAACAATGGCTTCTTCAATATTGTCGACAACTGTAGCCAGAAAGGAACGCTCGGTCTCTAAGGCATCTTTGTCCTGTTTATGTTCCGTAATATCAATAACAGCTTCAAGGACCTGGGTAATGTCACCTGTATTGTTTTTGATTGGATAGGCTATACTTTGAAACCACCTTTTATTGTCTCTATTCTGGTTCTCAACACTACAAACATCCCCTGTCTTGAAACAATCCTGCACTGCACAGGTCTCACAAGGCTTACTGCTCTCTTCAAAAAATTCATAACAAATTTGACCTACTGGATTTCCCTTGGGAAACATCTCTTGTATTGAACGATTTACCCAATCTACGCTGTGATCTGGGTTGTGCATGATAAGGCCAATATCTAAAGAGGACAGGATGTTATCTATATTAGCCTTGTCTCTGGCTAAGGCATAACTTTCCCTCTTGCATTCATTAAGCTCCTCTTCCAATCTCTTTACTCTTTGCTCTAATTCTTCATAAGATGGCTTATTGCTCATTATTATTACCAAATAACTTTTTTAATATATTTCAGAATGTTACCCTGATTCTTTTTGTAGGATAAGTTAGGCTTGCACTTTATGATTTATAATTGCTTATTTAAATTATCTAGAATATAACTTAATTGTGGATTATTTATTTTGTCAAGTATCAAAATATATTAATTATTTGTAACTGTTTAGCCATTTGCAACTAATTGAAAGAGGGTCTTTCTCTTAAACTTTTTAGTGATAAAGCAGTAGAGTCTCTTATCTTGGTTGACCGTGGACCGAAGAAATAAGAATAAAGGGGTAATTTCTTAACATCTTCGTCTTACGGTTCACAGTTCACGGTTCTCGGTTCACAATCATACAAGCTGAAGCATAAATTCTTGCGCAATGGCTACATATTAAGTAAAATGACTAAAGTAGGTTAACGTTTTTAAAAGAAAGAAAAACTTTGGTGTTGATAGAATCAGAAAAATAGGTAAAAAATTTTTTTTCGGGTTGTCTAAAGGGGATAATACAGATAAATAAGAAGTTGGTATGGTAAACGTAAGTAAAAACAATCTCTTCAGACTAGCCCAAAAATATGTGTGGTGGAAAGATCCAAGTGAAGCCATTCAAAATACAAATTACTTGTTAGCCTGTATAATGACAATGGGTACACTTGAGGATATCATTTGGACAGAAGATCATTTTAACCAAAAAAGATTGCAGGATGTTTTAAGATATCCTCCAATCGGGGTCTTTAATGGTAGATCTTGGTATTTTTGGCACTATAGACTAAACTTAGCTGAAGAAGAGGCTGATGTACCGGAAATGCCAAGCAGAAAATTTGATCAATAGCTGAAAGAAATTAGATAGCATGTTGGAATATTGGCATGTTGGGATTAAACATCCAAACTTAGGTTTAAGATGGAAAAGTTTACTCCTTTTTTAGATATATTGCCCTGGCCTCAAAAAAGGTTATGGACTGAGCTAGCATGGATTCCCAAAGATTTCGTGTTATATGGTGGTACTGCCATAGCCTTATATTTAAACCATAGACAATCTAATGATTTTGATTTTTTTTCATCCCAAGCATTTGACCCTTTCGATCTAAAACTCAAACTCGATTATTTAGGAGAATATGAAGTCTATCAGTTCCATAAAAATTCTTTGACTATTTCTGTAGATAAGGATAGTCCAGTTAAAATTTCATTTTTTGGTAATATTACTGTAGGCAGGTTAGAGCCACCATTAATAACCAGTGATCAAAAAATGCTTGTGGCATCAAAACTCGACTTACTAGCCCATAAATTAAAAGTAATCTTGCAAAGAGTTGAAGCCAAAGACTACATAGATATTGCAGCATTAATCGAGAAAGGGGGTATCTCCCTCGAAACTGGATTAGCAGGTGTCCAAACTTTATGGCCGAATGCTCCCGTACCTGAAATTACAAGAGCCTTAAGCTACTTTAAAGAAGGTGATTTTCAAAGTTTATCTGCAGAAGATCGAAGGCTGTTAATAAACAAAACAATAAATATATGTTATAAGAAACTAAAAAAACTAGAGATAGAAAATCAGGATTTATCTTTCAGAGACTAGAGTGCAAGTGTCTTGCTTTAATCAGATTTCTTTAGCGACTGTATGTATTTTAATGGGAGTTTTTTTATGGATAGAGATGTCTCCAGCCTTAAGCGGAGGCTTTAAAGCCACAAACGGTTATAAAATAAACAATGATCTGGAAGGATATCAGGATAGCCTAGATATATTACAGGTTTGAAGAAGATAAAGCCTTGGGTTTTTCTCAGGACAATTGGAGAATATCTGCTTCCTATAGCTGTAACTTATGCTTTTTATTTGTCATTCTGAACGAGTCTTCGAGTGAAGACTCTCTCTGTATTTAACTCTGTCAGAATTTATAGAGAACAAACAAACCTGTTTAAATCAATATTATCAACAACCTCATTTCTGTCTATCAGTACAAAAAACCCAACAACCAGAGCGGAATCTTACGGCCAAAGCCAACCTCTATGCTATCTGCGGCAACAAAAGATTGGGGTACATCCTGTATCTGATGTGTCCCTTTGCTTTTGCCACCAATCTCAAATGTAAGCTTATCTTGTACGCAGAAATCACCCTGGGTAGTACTGGTTATTGGAAATTGTCATCATCTGCTACAAGTATCCGCATACTCTATCCTTTACCCCGCCATCATCTCCGTTGAATATCCAATCCCTCCAATACTTTTTCCTTTTCCGAGAGATCACCGACAATCTTGCGCAACGGCAGGG
>CAYUNZ010000185.1:0-5361 GCA_964446205.1 uncultured Desulfohalobiaceae bacterium
GAAGTCATGGAAAGGAATCTCGCTGCTTAGGTGACAATTAACATGAAAAAATGTTTACCGTGAACCGTTGACCGAAGAACAAAAGAATCAAGCAGACTTGTCTTGGCTTTCGGATAAAGTCTTTCCATGCTTCAAAGATGGAATATAATCTACCATGAGAAAAATTGGAAACACATTTGTTTTTCTTATTTCTTCGGTCAACGGTTCACAGTAAACGGTCAACATCTTCCTTCATGCCTCGTTGTGCCCGTCAGGGCATGGAGGTTAATTGAAGGTCAAAGGGGTCAACCAGCAAAGATCTTTTATTATCAGTATATTAGATGATATAAATTAGTACAGGAGGTTTCTTATGGTATATAAGATAAAGACTTTTTCACTAATCATGTTTACAATAATAATTTTTGTATTGTTTAGCGGTTTGGTCAAGACAACAGAAGCTGCTTTGCAACCAATTATGTTCTTAGGGGTTGTGGAGGATAAAAATGTTCAGAATGAAACTATAACGGTTAAAGATGTACAATGGGTCTCCAGACCAGACTTTGATATCACTCGAATAGTTGGCGAGACTCCTAACAAGGCAGCCTTACAAAATCTCCAATCCGGTCATAGTGTAATTGTTTGTTCTCTGGGTAAACCAGAAAATTTTGTCTCCATAGCTAAATTTAAATCAAATATTGAACAATTTGTAACAGATATATATGGAGAAATTGAATTTGCCAAATATCTCGGTGGTTTAGAACCTGATTTCAGGAATAAATGTCCGTTTCCTTTTCCCAGTGGCCATTTTATCAGTTATACCAACAAACCTGACTGCAAGAGCTGTTTTGGTGCAATTTGTCAGGCCTCTGAAACAAAAGTGGTTTTAGAAAACTTTAATTCCAGCAATCTGGAATATACCTTGAAACCTGGACAAGATCATTCCTTTCAGGTCAACAATAATCAAATCTATGTAAAATTCCTGGAAGGTGAAGTTAGTAGCAGCCAATGCCAACAGCAAGCAATCGGACCCCAACCAAAATCTAATTTTGTAGTTAGATTCACCAGTCAGTTGAGTCCTGAAATCCATATCAACGGATCAAAGGGACCTGTTGACTTGTATCCTGGAGATCCTTTTGAACTAACTGTGGATTTGAAAGGTAAGTCAGATCAAGCAGGACCAGTTGATTACTGGATCTTGGCCTATGCTTCAATTCCAAATCAATGGTGGTC
Source organism: uncultured Desulfohalobiaceae bacterium (assembly GCA_964446205.1). Classification (GTDB taxonomy): domain Bacteria; phylum Desulfobacterota; class Desulfovibrionia; order Desulfovibrionales; family Desulfothermaceae; genus CAYUNZ01. The sequence goes on from CAYUNZ010000185.1 coordinate 1,210, forward strand.
TTTTGTTATTAGAGAAGGTAACAATAAGTGGGTCAAAGGGATTGAGTATTGTATCCAAATGCCTATTTGTCCATTAAATAACATCCAGATCCCTAACCCTCCATTACATGAACATTTGAATATTTATTTTTTCGCCATAGACAATAATGCTAATGGTCATCCAGATGCCAACTGGTTTGATAGTGCCGCTCTTACATGCACTTGTGATCCATCCCAAATAATATTCAATTAATAGGCTTATAACGAAGGATCTCTCTGCCAGGACTTATTGAGAAGTTACACAAATAATATTTTGAAACTAATAAGGCCAGAACTTTAGTCCTGGCCTTTGTTTACTATTACTATATGCTTACAAAGATTTGCAACCATCTGAAATATTGGCCCGCCCTGGAGGATTCGAACCTCCGGCACCCGGATTCGAAGTCCGGCGCTCTATCCAGCTGAGCTAAGGGCGGGTATTCAATTATTTATACTCGAAACACTGACTTCGTCAAGCCTTTTCCTGATTACGCAAAGCCTGAATACGTTTTAGTACTGGTGGATGAGAATATTCCAGAAGGACATAAAACCAATGTGGCCTCAAGTTGGCTAGATTGCTGACAGATAATTTCTTCAAAGCCTTTATCAAATCACCTGGTCTTTGGGTAGTCCGGGCAGCAAAACGATCTGCTTCAAATTCATACTTCCTGGATAGTAGATTCATGCCCAAAGAGAGGACTAAAGAGACTGGGCTAAAGACAATTAAGAAAAAAAGCAGTCCGGCATAGACTGAGACCTGTTCCAAACCAAAAGCTTCAAATAGAGGTTTATATGAAATACATACGGAAACCAAATACAAGAGCACCCCTAGCTTTAACACTCCAAGAATAAGGTTCTTGACAACATGTTTGTGCTTATAGTGGCCAACCTCATGAGCCAAGATACCAACAAGTTCATCCGGTTCATGATCAGCTATCAAGGTATCAAAAAGGGCAATACGTTTCTTTTTACCAAAACCAGTCAAAAAGGCATTGGACTTGCTGCTTCGTTTGGATCCGTCCATGACCATAATGCCCTGGATCTTAAATCCCACCCACCTAGCATAGTCCATAATCTTTTCCCTGAGCTCCCCATCCTCAAGAGGGGTAAAGGAATTGAACAGAGGCAAAATAATAACTGGAGCAATATACTGAACGCCTATCAGGACAAGCACTGTAAATCCCCAGGCGTAAAACCAGCCCCATACAGGGAAATAACCCAAAAACAAAAGCAAGCCAGCCAAAAGAGGCAGACCGATAACAGCCATTAATCCCCACTGTTTGAGCTTATCCAGGATAAAGACCTTCAAGTTCATCCGGTTAAACCCAAAACGTTCCTCCAAAACAAAAATACGATAAAGCTCAAAGGGGATAGACAGACACTCAACAGCCAAAATCAGACAACCTATAAACACAACACCAGTCCAAACCTGTGGTAGCTCCAGAGACCTGACCAGATCATCAAGCCAGGGGAAGCCTCCCAGCAAAATAAAACCAAGTAGGATAACAAGATTGACAGTTGAGGAAATCAGGCTTAATTTTTCTTGGGATTGAGTATACTCCTGCGACCTCTGATATTCGGTCTGATTATAAAATCCTTGAAATTCATCAGGCACCCGTGGATTCAAGGTCCGGAGATTTAGCCAGGAGGCTAAACCCTGAACTAGGTATGTCCCTATAAGAACCACACATATAAAGATTAAACAGCTATTCATAATCTATGTCCTGGACTACCATTATTTTTCATCAGGAACTACAAGATTTACTTACCCATGACCATTATCAAGGCTATATTAAATACAGGCTTATTCGTCGAGCCTCGGTCAAGGATATAATCGAGTCTCTCGGACCACCTCATACAGAAGTCGGTGCTATCTTTGCCAACAGCCAAAATCAATGTCTTTCATACCTTGTCCAACCCGGGGACAGACTTGAAATCTACCCCCATACGCCGCCGGTAGACGTAACCAAGAACCACCTATCTCGACCAGCCTTACCTGAGATAGCCTTTGTTGTTGATGTCAATGTTGGCAAAATAGCCAGGCTCCTGCGGATGCTCGGATTTGATACCGCCTATGACTGGACATGGCCGGACAAAACTATCGCCAGGATTGCTGAACAAGAAAAACGTATCGTTCTGACTAGAGACCGCGGTTTGCTCAAACGGAAAAGGATCCAGTGGGGTCGTTTATTGCGGACAGTTACCCCAACCGAGCAAGTAAAGGAAGTAAGGTCTTTTTTTGGCTTAAGGCCTCCATATAATCTCTTTTCCAGATGTCTCAGGTGCAACATCCCCCTGATTCAGGTCAATAAACAGGAAATAATTCACCGTCTGGAACCCAAGACAAAAAAATACTTCCATCACTTCCGGATGTGCCCTGAATGCAAAAGGATTTATTGGCCAGGATCACACCATAAAAAAATGTATAAATGGATCCAGGAACTTGAATATCCTCACTCCAATCCAGATCAGGATTCATGTTCTAAAGATCCGGCAAGCCAACGCTGAAGCCAATTAATAGCCTCTTGAAGATCTAGACTCCCTGAATAAATGGCCTTGCCTGTGACAACCCCTTCAAGCCCTTTTTGTACCAAGGGGACAAGGGCCTTTAAGTCTTCAAGATAAGAGACACCACCAGCAACTATAACCGGAAGCTTTGTTTGTTGCAAAAGAGACTCCAGAGCAGTGATATTGACTCCGTTTTGCATCCCGTCCCGACTTATATCCGTATAGACAAGACAGGCTACCCCCATTGATTCCATGACCGGGACTACATCTGTAACCTTTTTTCCGGTCTCTTCCACCCAACCCCGGGTCTTTAGTATCCCATCTGAAGCATCCAGAGATACCCCTATTCGGTCCGGATATTCGCGGCACAATAGACTTAGAGTCTCTTTGTCTTCCAAGGCCATGGTCCCGATAATCAAACGTTCCACCCCGGTTTGCATATAGGCCTTAGCTGTTTCAATATTCCGGACCCCTCCACCCAGCTGAACAGGGATAGAAAGCTGTCTACAAATTTTGGTAATTATCTCTTTATTTACCGCAAATCCTTGAAATGCCCCGTCCAGATCTACAACATGCAGCCACTTGGCCCCTTTATTTGCCCAGTTAAGGGCCATTTCTACCGGATTTTCAGAATAAGTAGTGACTTCATCCGCATTTCCCTGGCGAAGACGAACACATTGCCCCTCCTTTATATCTACAGCAGGGAAAACTATCATAATCCAAGCTCCTCAATCCCTTGGACAATACCTTCTTTAGCCAGTCTCTTAGCTGTAATCCAGCGACCTTTACGTTGAAAGAACTTAAAGATATTCAGAATATTTTCACTCAAGGCCTTCTGCTCTTTCTCATATCGAAAGCTCCGGATTACCTTTTTATGAAGGACATCAAGTAGAATAAGATCAAAGATAACCTTGGCCGGTTTCTCAACTCCGAACTCACCCCCCTTCCTTTCCCGCCAATCAAAGATCTGTGGTATAAGTATATACTCAGCTGAAAGGCAGTCCCCAATCTTAGACCAAAACTGGGTGGACCTCATAGACTTGGTATCCTCTTTATATAAAACATATTCACGACATTGACGTACTTGGCCAGGTCCTAGCTTATAATCAACTCCGTGCTGATTTAGCTCCTTAGCCATTATCTCATTGAGCTCTTTTAAGATCTTAGTATCGATGTCTGTCTCTTCTTGTACTGAGTAATATCCGCCTAAAATCTCCCACTCCTGCTCGGGTTGATAAAAGCTAGCCACCGCAATATTCCCACTTATTTTGGGAACATCCTGCTCCGTTTTTTTTGTTGCGCAGCCGACCAAAAAAGAGGCTGTCAACAAACATAGCCAACCGTAGATTATAGCCTTTGCTCTCAATCCAGACTCCCTTTTGTGCTAAAGATTCCCCTCTCTTGAGGGCTCAAGGCCTGAGACAGAGCCAAACCCAAGCCCTTAAAGACTGATTCCAGCAGATGATGACCGTTACGGCCATAAAGACAGTGAATATGGCAGTTCATGCCTGCCCTAAAGACAAAGGACTTGAAGAATTCACGCCAGACATCCTTTTCCTGTCCAAAGACAATTGAGGGTACAACCATATCCTCATAGACCAAAAAAGGCCGGCCTGATATATCCAA
>CAYUNZ010000186.1:0-5344 GCA_964446205.1 uncultured Desulfohalobiaceae bacterium
GTTGGATAATGTTTTATGCAGGGCACCCAACGAATATGGTGAATTGCTGAATAATCGTTGTGGCCCATTTTCGAAATTGTACGGCGCGTTCTGAGTTGACCTTTTCACTATCGGCAAACACCTTCTTCATTCTGCTCTTCTCCAGTTTAGATATCTGTCCCGGGACCAGTGGCGGTATTTTGTCAGCTCTCTGGAAACGGCATCTGCATCAAAACCTTCAGTGTCGTAGCCACCGGACCATTCCATGTAAGTTTCATGCTCTGCATGACCCGGGTCCTTTTTTAACCTCATATTGCGACCAGAAGCTTCGTTTGCGGCCATGTGTCTGAATGATCCGCTCTTTGAACGCTTCGTGATCATGAAAATTTTTCCAATCGGTGATGGTCCCGGACAGTTTATCCAGCTTCTTCAAATGAGTCTATCGATTTAGCCTGTCACTATGCCTCTGTCACTATGCCTCTTGCATTGATTCAACTTAGCATATTCATTGGTTGTCATACTATCAAGGAAAAGTTCAAGGGGTATAACAAAGTCGTCTAAAACTAGCTGGCGGACCCCATTAAGATGTTGCCACCTCCAGTTGAGATACGCAATCCGTGATTCTTCACGCTTTGCGTAGCGGTATGATTTGACTCCAGACTTAAACAATTGTGTTAAAAGACCCATTGCCGACTCCTTATAATATTAGCAGGGAGCATTACCCACTTGTTAAAATCCGTTTAGCCCTTTCTTGTCCAAGAAGGAGGTGAGGGTCGGACCGAGCAGATAAACATAAATTCAACAGCTTAACTCAAATTAGGGGCACTTTTTAACCCTTAGAAGTACTTTAAGGATGTAAATATAACTTCTGAACTTATTACTACTTTTACGGAGATCCAATTTGACCCTGCAGTCAGACCATGAGAGGAAAATCAAATACATAGTGGAAGACTGGTGAGCTGTTAAAAATGTCTTACATTCCAGATCAGAAGGGATAAGAGGGTGGAAAAGAAGTCAAGGTAACAAGTAAGCAAATTAAGCCATAGGCCAGAATTACGATAATCTAAGACTGAATTAACCCTAATCAATAAGGATTGAGACGACCTTCTGAGGTCGTCTCAATCCTTATTGATTACTTTTCTTCAAAGAATTTTATTCAAGATTTAAAGCAAGTTTTCACATGCCCCATGTAGAACCAAGATATTTGAAACTTTAAAACTTTAATCACTATCAATGTACCAGAGTAGCCGCCAAAATACTTCAGGAAAACGGGACTATTTTTTTCCTACTGGACAGGCGAATTCGCACCTCCGACACCAGTCAGCTACAAGGATCGGTTTGCCTTCAGAATCTTTTTGACCGCTCTCAACAGGATTGGCTCGATTGGAATTGAGGCGCTCAAGACAGGACGGACGGTCATATTGCCCCTGGGCAAACGCATTTTCAGGGCAGGCTTTTCGGCAAGGCATATCACAGTCTTGGCAGGGCTGAAAATCCTCCAGAGGACGGCTGGACGGAAGTCTATCCTCGATCAATACCGCGCGAAGGCGGACTCTGGGACCCCATTTGTGGTCCAGCAGCAAGTTGTTTTCCCCCACGACGCCCAGTCCAGCGAACACAGCGGCATCTTTCAGATAGACCCCTCCCTTTTCCACGTGGTAGGGCAGTGACTGGGCACGAATCCCATGAGTCCTAAATAGCCAGGCTGCTAACTCCTCAGATATTTTTGTCATGTGGCGGTTTCCCGCGGTATTGCCGCGGTCAAACCAGTCCAGTCGCGGGTTATCTCTTGGGTGATGCATGGCCAGCACCAAAAGAGAGTGGGCGTTTGGCAGCCATGGAGTAGCATTTTCCGAATGGTTGTTCTCCCAGCTTCCCTCTGTTTCAACCTTGTAGGAAGGTCCGTCCAACACTTCATCTACAGCGGCAATCCCCGCTCGGAAACCTTCCTGTTTTTCTGCCTCGGCAATCAGTTCTTTGACCATTTGGTGATGTTGGTTCATATTTTCTCCTATTTTTTTTAGCTCCGTCCAATTGAGCTCGTCCATGCTGTAGTTTCTAGTCTGACCAAACTAATAAGCTGAAATCAATACAAATTAACGGAAAAAGAGCCCTGTTTTGAGGCTTAGAGTGCACTTTTTAAGGGCAAAAAAGCGGGTCTAAGGAAGATGTTTGATTTAGGGTTCTTCATATTTTTGCCACATTCTAATCTTTTCTTGACAAGGAAAAATAACCTTAATTACAGATGGCGTTATCTTAATAAGATCTAGTGTAGATTAGAGCTGATTCTTGGAGAAGGCTTTTTATCCGAGGCAAATATGCTCATTCGTTTTCTTCAATCAAATCCCTAAAGAAATCAGCTACAGTCTGAATGATTATTTTCTGCGTTTCTGAAGACTTATTCATATACGGACCGAAATGGGCCTTGTCTCCGGTCAGCAGGTGAGTGGCTTGGGCCTGGACTGCGGCTAGAAATATGGGCTGATCCTTGGCTGGGAGTTCAATAGGGCAAGGCCTTGGACCGAAATTGGCCAAGATCTCCAGGTCTTGGTGCAGCTTTTTCAACCTGGAGATGCATTCAGGAAACTTAATAGTGAGGTTTCTGCGGGCCTCCTCCCAGGCCAGCTGACTGGTGATGAGCTTCCAATGCCCACCTCCAACCAGCTCAAAGAGCAGGGCAGCCTTACCCTGCGGATTGTGGGCTGCAGTGAAAATGACGTTTGCATCCAGGAAGATTCGTTTCATGCTTTTTCGCCAAGCTTGCCCAGGATCCTTTCCCGGGTTTGGGCATCAAGACGATCCACTTCGTCCCAGCGGGCAATCTGTTCATCGGTATAGAGGTCTATTTCCACTACCGCTGCCGGCCGCAGGACCAATTCGCCTTTTCTCTCTTCGGCAATAACCGTTCCCCCGGCCTCAAAGCCCATTTTTTTCCGCAGTTCGGCAGGGAGGGTGACTTGGCCTTTTTTGGATATCGTCAAATGCTGTCTCATGCCTAGCCTCCTTAGTATATATCAGAAGAATATCCGACTTTCGGATTTTTGTCAATTCGGATGGACAATCACTAATTTCTAGTCGTACCAAGTTAATAAGCTGAAATAAATGTAAATTAACGGGAAAATGGCCCTGTTTTGAGGCTTAGAGTGCACTTTTTAGGGGCAAAAAAGCGGTTCTAAAATTAGTGAAGATTAGTGGACAAGGCTATTTTATGTGAAGCTGGCATAAAAGAATATGAAATGCCCTCCCCGGACATGATCATAACTAAAGCACCCGAGGTATACTCAATTTCAATATATTGCGGACAATACAAATAAAATTCAGTCGTGCAACGGATTACATTTACTTACGCCTTTCAGACTGCGACGGCATGTGCGAGCCGGCGAGCCCCGGCTCAAACAGGCCTGCGAAGCCCAAAAAGAGCAAGTGAGGAGCGAATTGGAATGAATTTTCGCAAATGTAAAAAAACAGGTATAAAGAGATAGTGGATTGCTCTGAATATCAGGGCAGCAGGCGAAAAAAGAGATGACATTTATCTGCCGGGATATCTGACACCCTCATGACCTTTGTTCTTGTGGTCGAAGGTCAACAAGGGAGATATCCACTCTTTTGCCAAAACTAATACTGCCTTATTATGGTGTTCAGGGTGACGTTGGAGGGTTCGTCTCTTAACAGGCGGTCTAAAGAGGACCTGCTTGTACCCATCCTGTGAGCCAGCTCTGTTTTTTTAATGTTTTCTTTGTGCATGAGCATTTTGATCTGATGGGAGATGGTCTTTTTCAGGGCCAGTAGTTGAACTTCTTCATAGATCCCGTTATCTTGCAGGAATTGATCAAAAGTTTGGCCTATATGCTTTGAGGTTGTCATTGAGAATTCCTCCATTTCTTTTTTTCGTTTTTTAGCCAGATCCAGCTCTTGCCTGGGAGTCTTTTGTTTTTTTTGATGAAGCCGTGCAGCAGAAATATCTCGTCATACCGGGTAAAGAAAAGCACCCTGGTGGTTCTACCGCTGGAAATACGGCTTCGTACTTCGAATATGCCATCTTCCAGTGGCTTGCACCGGTGCACCGGGGAGGCCATTTGTATTCGATGTTTGCTATGTCCGAGCCGACCTCTAACCTGTCTTCCTTGCTTAAGGACAGCAGCCACTCTACTGAGCGGGTAGTGCCAGTGGTCATATTCTTGCGAGGGGGCAGATATGCCAGGGAGCTGGTCCTGGGCGGAGATGAGCGGACGTATCTCAGGTTTAGCTTTTTAAGCTGCGTGCTGCCAGACTTATCATATGAGGACTACAGGGACAGCAGCAATATTGTAGCCCGGCTCCAACCTGCCCAATATGCGTTATCGTCCAGAGCAGCGCATAGAGGTATTTGCCCATGCAGTACGCGGCTTGCGCGAGCTGGGGCCTGAACCGGACAAGATTTTGAAGTCTGGGTCTCAGCTCAGATATGTTGCCCAATAAGGATCAGTGGTCCATTGTATGAATTTGCATCAAGACAAGGAATTGTTCGGTGATCTGATAAGGGCTGCAGCGGGTTACATTCTGACAAGGAGACACGAGGACGTGGAGAAGGGGAACGTTTGGAAACGAGGACAGTTGCCAGTGGTCGGTAGTCGGTTATCGGTGGAAAGCTAAAAGAGTCCAAGAAGAATTTTCACATGTTCTTCGACTTTTCGCATTATAGATTCGTCAACCGCTCCAAGTCTCGAAAGCAACCTTAATTTGGAGACGGATCGAATATCCTCACATTTGATGAAGCTTCTTGCCCTCAAACCACTTTCTTTGGGCAAAATTTCAACATGCAGGGGAATGCCTTTGTGCTTTGAAGTGATGGGAAGGGCCACCACAAGACCGGCAGGTCCTAGATTGAAGGTATTTTCTGTGAGAACAAGCCCGGGGCGTTTTCCAGATTGCTCATGCCCCCTGGTTGGATTGAGATCAATAGACCAGATATCACCTCTGAGCGGTTTCAGCATGACTCAATCATCCCCGTGCAGATCATCATCAAGTGTCTGGTCCCAAGAGTCCCTTTCCCGCAGTTCTTCGTTCCACGAATCCTTATCCTCTCGCAAGGCCGCATAGGCTTGATTGGTTTTGTGCAAAATCAGCTCACGCCGATAGCGCTCAATGGCTTTTTCCAGAATCAACTGCATGGGCGAATCCTCGATTTGCGCCACCTCTTTCAGCAACTGATGAGAAGCAGCCGAAATACGTATGGTTGATGTCTGCATATAAACGCCTCCTTATGTCTACAAAATAATCTACACCTGCTTCCAAGTCAAGACCAATCTGAAATTTTAGTCGGACCAAGTTAAGACAGCCTGAAAGAGGGGACAAGCCAACTGCTGGGCCTGGTCAACCAAGAAGG
>CAYUNZ010000187.1:0-5337 GCA_964446205.1 uncultured Desulfohalobiaceae bacterium
CCGTGACCGGTAAGGAATATGATCTGAACTGATGGTTGAAGAGCTTTCATCTTTTTGTAAGCCTCCAGGCCATCCATCCCGCCTGGCATTTTCACATCCAGGACAATAACATCGTATTCATGCTTTTTCATATCTTCCAGGGCATCCTCAGCATTCAACTTGCCAACCGCATCATAGCCTCTTCTCAGCAATCTGTTGACAAACATGTCCAGGAAGTCTTCTTCGTCATCAACGATCAATACCCGGCTCTTCATACCGTCCTCATGCTAGCCTTTGAAATTATATCTTTTCAGGCACTGTTACCGGCAAGGTAACTATAAATGTTGTCCCCTGTCCTTCCTGACTCTCAAACTCAAGGCTGCCGCCAAGTTTTTCGACAATGTTATAAGATATGGATAGTCCGAGCCCTGTGCCCGTGCCTGTGGCCTTGGTTGTAAAAAATGGGTCAAATAGCTTGCTTTGCAGATGCTTTGGGATACCCGGCCCATTATCTGTTATTGATACGTATAGATAACCATCTCTGGAGTCTGTCTGCACAGAAATCCATCCATCTTTTTCTATGGCATCAAGGGCATTGCTGATGAGATTCAAGAAGACCTGTTGGAGTTGAGATTGGTCGCTGGAGATAACCGGCAGATTTTCCTTAAACTCGGTAAGAATTTCAATATTATTATTTCTGGCATGATTATCCAATAATTCAAGTGTCTGCTGTAAGACCTTATTCAGATCCACCTCTTCTCGATGTGGCTCCATCCGTCTGGCAAAACCCAGGAGGTTGTGGACAACCTTTCGAGCCCTCTCCTTGTGTTTTTCAATTTTTTTTAAGGCTTTGGAGTATTCATTCCAGTTAGAGCTGCCTTTAAAGTCTTCTTCCATGAGCAAGTCATTCATCCAACCAACAGATTCGGCAATAACCGACAAAGGATTGTTGATCTCGTGGGCCACACCAGCGGCCATTCTTCCCAGGGCAGCCATTTTGTCCGATTGGACCAATTGGGCATTCAGGCTGTCCATCTTGAGATCGGCCTCTTCCAGCCTTTTAACGCTTCTTTTTGTGGTCATAATGGTGATGACAACAATCAAAACGGCTCCAACCGCCAGGATAATCAGGCCTTGATTCCTCTTGCCAAAAAGGGAGCTCATCTCCTGAGAGGGTTTTTGGCTGATAACCAGGAGCCATTGACCATTTTTCAGCCAGGCCCCGGCATAATAAAGGCTTTCTCCCTCCTGGGAATCCTTATGGATAACAGTTACTCCCTCTCCAAATCGATCTGTATTTAACCCTGAGTCCACCAGGACATCATCGCTGAAACGGGAGGGAGTCTGGTACAGACCTTGCTTGTTAATAATAAAGGCATCACCGGTTTCACCCACCTGGGCCGTTCGGACGAGCTGTCTAAATACAGCTGAGTCAATGGTCGCCCTCAAAATCCAGGCCTTGTCCTTTTGACGTCTTTTTACGGCAATTATAAAATGGGGCAGTTGTCGATAGCCCATAAATACGTCGCTTATATACAAACCCTTGCTCATGACCTCTTTGAACCAGGCCTGATTGTAATAGTTGCGACCTTCAAGGGAATAAGGTCCAATATAAGCTACATGATTGCCTTGACTGTCGATAACCCCAAGGTCAACGATGCCGCCGGCGCAACTGTCAATAATATCAAACATCCTGCGAAGAAAGTCTTCCTCGGACATATAATCATAGTCATGCGACTTGGCCATGGCAGCAATAACTGCCTTGCGTTCCTTCAAAAAGACATCCAGACTCCTGGCATGTGAAGACGCCCGGGATATTATTTGTTCCTTGATCCTTTCCTTATACAACTCCGAAAAGCTGTGATAGATTGTCCAGCCCAAAAGGGCCAACGGGATCAGTGAGACAAGAAGGGTGAACAGGATGGTCTTTCGTTTGAATATCTTATATTTTCCCATGAAAGATCCGGTTTTTAATTTTGAAATTCTAGCGGGGCAGCAAAGGGCCCGGATCTCCTTTGCTGTGACCCCGCCTATATTGAAAAAGAGGCCGATCCTTGTAAAAGAGAGTCCTCCTTGATTGTAAAGACTTCCAAGACGAAAGGTCCGTTACAGGATCCAGAATCAGGCCTCTTTTTTCTCACCAGCGGTCATAATCAGGCCAACTCCTTCAAATAAAAAGTAAATGGCAAACCCCCACCACAAGGTATAGACAACATAAAAGACCAGGGCAAAGACGAGAATGCCGTTATTACTGCTTGCTTCAATACCACAATAATTGTAAGCGACCTCAACACCTTTATACATGACTTCATTTATAAATTGGGCCTGATCAAAATGTTTTTGTTCATTCAGGACTTCCTTTAAATCATTAAAGATCAGTTCCCAGGTATAAAGGACCTCTTTGGCCGGCAAACCATACCTGGAAGCTACCTTTTCTGCCTGGTTATAATAAAGCGCCTCGGCATCAACCAGACTGCTCTTGACTGTTTGACCCAGGTTGCCGAATATCTTTAATTGTCCTTCTTTTCTTTCGACCTGACACCCGGCAACAGAAAGCAGCTTTTCGGCCTGTTCTCGCAGTTTCAGGTCAAGAGTGACTGAAAAGGATTCATTTAGATATTTTCTGTTGTCCTGTTGTAATTTAGGAATAAAATAGGCGTTATCCTTGGACCTGGAATTGAACAGGGCATCCGAGGCATGAAAGGCATTGGTCCCATTAAATGACGGTGTAAACATATAGATCAGTGTCAAGAAAAAGACTATGGCCAGAATAATCCCCAGGCTAAAAGCTTTTCGATTTGTAACCAACATAGATCACACCTCCCGCAGGACTTTTAGATTGCCGATGAATTTTATAATCAGCCAGATGGCAAATATGGCTATCATGACAAAAAAGATCCAGACGCCAATAAGAGATAAGGTAGAGCCAAGGGTGGGTGAGATACTCAAGATCTTCATTTCTCCTAACTTCTCAGGAAGGGAGAACAGTCTGTTGGCAAACCCGGCCAGGATAGCCATGGCATAAAAGCCCCGGATATAAACGCCTTTGACCACTTTGGTGGTCATGGCCCCGACTTGGACCCCTAACAAAGATCCCAGCAACATCCCCATGGCCAGGGTATAAAAAATAAAGCCATAGACGGCATACTGGCCGATTGAGGCATAACCGGCAGTAAAGATGATCTGTAGGATATCGGTTCCAACTGTGGTAAATGAAGATACTCCCAGGACATAGACAAACATGGGGAAGGTCAGGAACCCGCCGCCAACTCCCATGATCGCGGCCACCAAACCGACAAAGAATCCGCAAATAGCCACAAACAGAGCCGGAATACGCCTTCCGCCCGGAGCCAGGTTTTGATCAAAGGTGATTTGAGGGGGGATCTTCATAGATTGGAGTTTTTCAGCCATCGACCTTTTTTGAGGAGGTCTTGTCCCTGCCGAAGAACCTGATTCAACACTTGCTGCCGGTGTCCCGGAAGGGGCTGTGGTCTTTCTGTGTCGAAGGAAATCCAAAAGGGCATAACTGCCGAGATAGCCGAGCAAAAAGACGTAAATAAGACTGATAAAGAGATCACTCAAGATAGGATTGAAGTCATAGATGGCCCTGTTCAAGACCCCGCCGCAACTGACTCCGATAAAGGAGCCAATAACAAAGGCTATGGCCAGGCCAATGGAGACATTGCCCAGTTTTCTATGTACGGTTGTGCCCATGATGGCCTTGGCAAAGATATGAAACAAATCCGTCCCAACGGCCAGGATCCCTTTGATCCCGGCACTCATGAGAGCCGGGGTGATGATGAATCCTCCACCGGCCCCAATGACACCGGTAATCAGTCCGGCTACAAGGCCGATCAGGATTGAAGCCAGAAAAATTCCGGGCGTGTAAAAAGATGGACAATAGGCGGCATGCCCACCAATGACCTCCGGTAGATCAACAGCCATGGCCACTGAAAACAGAAGGCAGGGCAAGACCATGACGGCCAGAAGAGCGAGTCGCTTTTTGCTCCTAAGAATAGTCACAGATGTCTCATATTCCCATCTGGCATGAGCTTTGGCGGCATCTTGTAGTGCCGAATAGATAGATTTACCCAACATAGACCTTACTCCTCCTCAAATTAATAACTAGTTTGTGGTTTGAATATGGAACTTACGCCATTCGGACAAAAGGTCCCCCCTCCCCCCTTTTAGGGGGAATATAATCATTGTTGAGCAATCTCTATGCCAGCCACTAAACTATCTATTATTATAGTAATTTTTCTAAATTACAGTATGTTATGCAATAAAAAAGCCCTTTAACAGGGCCTAAGAGAACTTAAATACGTCGAGCATTTTTACAAACTGTAAAAATCATCGACACCGATCCATGTTTTTATTTATTCGGTCCACGGTCCACATTCTTTTCATGTCAACCCCCATCCAGCCCTTTCAAAAGGGCTGGACAACGAAGCATGAAAGGTGTGAACCGCAAGATGAAGAAATTAAGAAATGATTTCTTTGTTCTTATTTCTTCGGTCCACAGTCAACGGTTCACGGTCCACGTTCTCATGTCAGCACTCCTCTTTGCTTTAACCGATAGATATAGTAACAAATAACTATGGCCAGACCATAACCGATCATAGCTCCAATACTTCCCTGTCCACCAATCTCCTGAAACCAGTCCGTAGTCAGGACTTGCCACAAGGCGTTGCTCAGGCTTAAGGCAAGCAAGGCCATGAAGATATAAAAGGCACTCTTCTTGAGCAAAAAGAGAGAAACAGCGCCTGCCAGATTGAGTATTGGAATGATACCTCCCAAACTCCAGATCAAGGAAGTTCTTTTCAAATCGCCCAATTCCCCGGGCTTGACCGGGACCAACCCTGATTGTATCTGCCACAATGACAGAAGGGTTAAGAATCCGGACAGAAGATAAAAAGCAGATATAATCCAAACCCAAAAAGGCCTTTTTACCTTTTTTTTACCAAACATATGTCCAGACCTCCTACAACCAATTTATTCTGACAAGATATCATTGCATATCGAATATACTTATTAACGAAGCATGAAAAGACTTTATCGGAAACCAAGAAAGATATGGTTGATTCTTATTTCTTCGGTCAACGGTCCACGGTGAACGGTCAACATTCTTTTTATGTTAACCTTGCAAAATCCTTGCCCAAGATGAAGTATCCAACCACCGGGGAGATGCACTTTGGCGAATCTAGTAGAGATAAAAATATGGTTCTTAATGTTTCATTTTATTTAAATTGGATTTAATTTATTGTTTCAAATTACTTTAGATTGTTTCTCAAGTTCTTACTTCTCTTGTTTCAACCTGACCTTCCGGCCTTCACTGCAGGGAATATATCTTGCATATTA
>CAYUNZ010000188.1:0-2390 GCA_964446205.1 uncultured Desulfohalobiaceae bacterium
AGCCCTTTCAAAAGGGCTGGATGGGGGTTAATAGGAATAGAATTTAAATAAAATGCTGGAATAAACAAATACTGGAATGCTGGAATTTGAAAAATAGGATATTAAGGGCCTTAGGGATCAAAAAGTAAACTGGAATCTTTTTATATCTTGTTTTGTCTAATTGGGCATGAAGGTTAATTTGTACCGGTTTCAATGAATTTAGATTGGATGAATAAGTCAAGCAGTTGGAGGTGACATGGAATTCAATTTTACTGATGAACAAGAATTTTTTCGGTCCTCGGTCAGGGATGTTGTTGATCGTCTGATTAGGCCGAGAGCTCAGGAGATTGATGAGCAAAACAGTTTCCCCTGGGATTTGTGGAAGGAATTTGCTGATCTTGGATATCTTGGTTTAAGACACCCTGAGCAATATGGCGGTCTAGATTTGGATGTTTTGACCTCAATGATTTTTTATGAAGAGTTGGCTCGTGGATCATGTGGATTTGCCATGGCCGTAACTATGCAAATATTAATGGGCACTTATTTTATAACCAGGTTTGGAACTGAAGAGGTCAAAGAAAGGGTACTTGTTCCAGCTATTAAGGGAGAAAAGATCGGAACAATATGTTTTACTGAAGACCAGTCCGGATCGGATTTGGGCGGAACCAAAACAACCGCAACTTGGAAAGATAACGGTTGGGTGATCCATGGTCGTAAGATGTGGATAACCAATGCTCCTATCTGTGACTTTTGTACTGTTTTAGCTACGGTTGATCCTAATAAAGGTATTGATGGTTTAAGTTTTTTTCTTGTTGAGAAAGATTCCCCGGGATTTAGTCTTGGCCAATCTATTAATAAGCTTGGCTCTCATGGTTCACCGACAGGGGAATTGATTTTTGATAATGTTTGGATACCTGAAGAGAATCTCATGGGGGAAGGGCCTGGCAATGGAGTTCAATATACGACTGATATCCTCAATGAAGTCCGGGTCATGACCGCTATGAATGCCTGTGCTATTGCTGATGAGGCCATGAAAGACGCTAAGAGATATGCAAATGACCGGATTGCATTTGGTAAACCGATTGCTAAACATCAACTTATACGTTCTAAATTCGGAAAACATTGGGCTTGGTATGAAGCAGCTCGTCTCTATGCCTATAAAGCTGCTTGGATGATTCAGGAAGGCATGAAATGTCAATATGAGTGTATGCTGGCCAAGATGTTTGCTACCGAGATGTGCCTCTCAGCTGTAGATGAAGCCAGTCGCGTCTATGGGGGTAATTCTTTTGCTATGGAATATCCGCAACAACGTTTTTTTCGTGATTCCCGTTTCTTACTCTTTGGTGGCGGTACTCATGAGGTTCTTCAAAATGCCCTTGGAGCAGCTTACTTACGAAAATGATAAATATTGGACAAAAAAAATTGCGGATAAAATTATAATTTATCAATAAATTGAGATTTGAGGTCCAGATATGTTTTTTAACAGTTAGAGTAGGGAGGTGTCAGTGATTATGAAGATCGCTGTACTGGTTAAACAGGTCCCTGATCATGAGGCTATAATTCGAATTGACTCTGAAAATAGTCTTGATATAGAGGATCGTTATGTTTGTTCTTTTTTTGACGAGATAGCTATTGAAGCGGCCCTTAATCTGAAAAATAAGCATTCGGAATCTGAGATTACAGCCTTTTCAGCCGGGGGGAAGAAAGCTGTTGATGCCCTTAGAAGAGCCTTGTCTATGGGGGTCGATAGTGTAATTCATCTAGGGGATGATGGTCTTAATGAGGCTGACGATCAGTTTAAAGCCGAGGTATTATCAAACAAGATCCAAGAATATTCACCTGATATAATTCTTTGCGGTAAACAAGCTGGAGATGACGATATGGCAGCGGTAGGTCCAATGGTTGCTGAATTCCTCGATATACCGCATGTTAGTGCAGCAGTGTCTCTGGAACCCTTGAGTGATTCTAGCAAGGTTCAAATAGGCAGGTCTTTGGAAGGAGAGGTATGGACATTAGAGGCTAAACTACCTGTTTTGATCAGTGCTGAAAAGGGATTGGCCGAACCTCATGTCCCTGCAGTCACTAAGGTCATGAAGGCTATGAAAACAAAGATTGAGAATATTTCTTTGACTGATCTTGGCCTAGAACAGGGAGAAAGGCTTTTGGCTCGGAAAAGGTTTGTCGGTCCTCCGGTTAGACCTGAGGTCAAGATGTTTGATGATCCTTTTCCCGACAATGTGACTCAACTCATTGGTTGCTTACAGGAAAAAGGTCTTTTGACCAAGGTTGAGGATTAACATGAAAAGAATGTTGACCGAGAACCGTTGACCGTTGACCGAAGAAGTAAGAATAGAGGGATAATTTCTTACCATCTTTGTTTTACGGTTCACAGTTCACGGTTCTCGGTTCAC
>CAYUNZ010000188.1:2490-5299 GCA_964446205.1 uncultured Desulfohalobiaceae bacterium
CGGTTCACGTCTTCTTTCATGCTTGGTTGGTCCCGCTTGGGCATATTGTTTTAGACAATAATATTTATATAGTCTGATCTTAGACTAAATGAGGTGATTATATGGCTAATGGAGAGATTTGGGTTGTAGCTGAACTGCGGCAAGGATGTATTACCCGTGGTACATATCAATTGCTCGGAGCAGCTTGGGAGTTGGCCCAAACTAAAGGAAATGAGGTTAGGGTCCTTATCCTCGGAGGAGAGGAACAGCAAGTTCATGAATTGGCCCAGAAAGCGCCTCAGGTACTTTGGTTAAAGAGCAATGCCCTTCAAACTTATGAGGTGACGGTTTTTATAAGTGCCTTGTCTCAGACCATAAATGAACGTGGTCGGCCGGATGTGGTTATGTTGAATTCAAGTGCTATGGGCTTGGAGTTGACTCCCAGATTGGCAGCTAAATTTAAAGCCGGCTATGCCGGTTCGTGTGTGGGGTTATGGTGGGAAGATTCTCAACTGGCCGTAAAAAGGCCTTTATACGGTGGCCGGGTCTATGAGGAATTAGTCTTTCAAAGTGATATGGCTTTTCTTACTGTCCGTCCGGGGATCTTTTCCATCCCGGATGACCTTAGCCAGCCCGGGCAGATCGAGGACATTGAATTTGGGAATTTATCCCAAGATAAGATAGTTGTTACCGACTGTCAAAAGACCAGCTTAGGCAAGAAGGAACTTTTAGAGGCTTCTTGTGTTGTTTCCGGAGGCCGGGGGGTTCAATCCCCGGAGAATTTTTCTGTGCTGGAGGACTTGGCTGGAGTCCTTGATGCGGCGGTTGGTTGTTCCAGGGCTGTTGTAGATGCCGATTGGCGGCCTCATGATGAACAAGTAGGTAAGAGCGGCAAGACAATATCCCCGGAACTCTATTTTGCCTGTGGTATCTCTGGAGCGATTCACCATATTCTGGGTATGAATACAGCCAAATGTGTTGTGGCTATTAATAAAGATCCCGAAGCACCGATATTTGAACAAGCAGACTATGGACTAGTTGGTGATCTCCTGGAGATCATTCCTGAAATGACTAGACAGTTAAAAAGCGCTGATGTTTAATAATATTTTATTGGTATGGTGGATATATGGTGGGTGATCAAGAAGTACTAGATGTTGTAGTTGTTGGGGCGGGTTTGGCTGGTTTGGCTTGTGCTTATGAAGTGGCCAAATCCGGTCTTCAAGTAGCAGTTGTTGAACGTGGGGATGCACCCGGTTCCAAGAATCTTTCCGGAGGTCGGCTTTATCTTGGACCGCTTAATTCGGTTGCAGGTGATTTACTAAGCGATCTGCCTTATGAAAGGGAGATTGTTTCAGAAGCTCTAATTTTTACAGATGATAACTCTAGTTTGACCATGCAATCGGATCGAACTCCATATGATCAAGCTCCTCATTCGGTATCTGTTCTCAGGAGTCAAATCGATCCATATTTGGCCCAAAAGGTTGAAGAAGCAGAAGGTTTTATTTTACCTCAACAACGAGTAGATTCTCTTATTCAAGAAGATATGAGGGTCAAAGGGGTCAAGATTGGTTCAGATGAATTATTAGCTGATGTTGTCGTAGCTGCGGATGGTGTTTTATCTTTTTTGGCTCAAGACTTAGGTTTACAACAAGAGAGAACATCAGGGAGTTATGGACTGGGGATTAAAGAGGTCATTAGCTTGGATAGCCAGGTTATAGAGGATAGATTCCAGCTTCAGCCAGGCCAAGGTGCAGCTAGATTATTTATGGGCCAAGTGACTCAAGGGCTACCTGGAGGTGGATTTCTTTATACCAATAAAGATAGTCTTTCGGTTGGTATAGTTATCCATATGGAATCTATTCAAAAAAGCAATTTAGATGTTGAGGCTTGGCAAATTTTGGAAAAATTCAAGAAAAGACAGGATGTGGCCCCAGTATTGGCTGGAGGCTCTATAGTTGAGTATGGAGCCCATCTTATCCCGGAAGGTGGATTCAAAGCTATGCCAAATATTGGTTGTTCCGGCTTACTCCTTGTCGGAGATGCAGCCGGTTTGGTGGTGAATTCAGGTATGACTTTGCGGGGTATGGATTTTGCTTTGGCTTCAGGGATCTTAGCGGGAAAAAGTATAGTCAAGGCTAAAGAAAATGAGGCAATTGAAAAAGTTGAGGAAAATTATAAACAGGCCTTAGAAAAGAGCTTTGTATATAATGAGATGAAAACATTTCAAAAAGCTCCGGAAGTACTTAAAATTGATCGGTTATATACTAGTTATGCCCCGGGATTGGTGCGTTGGGGGTCAGGACTCTTTGAGATCGGTGATAACGGCAGGAGTACAACCCCTTGGCAAGCCGGGAAAAAACTTTTTTCAACCTTTGGCTGGCAAGGGATAAAGGACATATGGCGTATATTACGAATGGGTCGTTAAGGATCGAAGACAAAGTTGCCATTACTTCTATAAAGCATGCTCAAGAGAGTCATATCCGAATTCAGGAAGACCTTTGTCGACAATGTCAAGACAAGCCTTGTATTAAGGCATGTCCAGCCCATCTATATAGTTATGATCCACAGCAGGATAAGGTAATTGTGGATCATACAGGTTGTCTTGAGTGTGGTACCTGTATGATCATATGCCCGTTAGGGGCTGTAAGTTGGAATTATCCTGACGGAGGTTATGGAGTGTACTATAGGTATGGCTAGGTATGGTTATTGTTTTTGCTGCGGGGTCAAGTAATTTGGCTTCTGTCCGTGAGATATAAGAATGAAGAAGGAATTATCTAGTTCCCATCCGGAAATTTCTAATTTCCGGATATGGAAATAATAAGTTTTTAAT
>CAYUNZ010000189.1:0-5277 GCA_964446205.1 uncultured Desulfohalobiaceae bacterium
GGCGGATTGGCAATCACCACATCAAACCCACCTTTCTCACTAAACACTTCTGAAAAATATATTTTAAAATCAAAATCAACATGATAGCCAAGGTGCTTCTTGGTTGTGTCCAAAAAATTATTGATCTTATTGTCTATCTCCTCTTTTAATCTACATTTATTTCCAGGATTTGTTTCAGAAAAAAATTCTTTTTTCAGTTCTTGAATTTCGGTAACACCCTTTACATTGTGTACATGCTCTGGAAGACCTATCAAAGAATTGCCACATACAACTTTATAATCCAAATTTGGCAGTGGCTTAATATTCTTGATATCTTCCTCATCCACTACAAGCGAAAGCCAAAGCCGCAATTTGGCGATTTCCACCGCGCCGGGGTCGATGTCCACCCCGTAGAGAGAATGCTCGATACAGCGGCGTTTGAATTCATAATCGTTTCTATCTCTGTTATCCAAAAAAACAGATAATACATTTCTAGCACGGACTATCTCGTTCATCATGCCCACTGGAAAGGCACCAGAGCCCACCGCCGGGTCGCAGACGGTTATCTCTTCCAGCCACTGGTCTATACTAGCGGCATTTTCCCGGATACTGTCGGATAACAGGGCTGTATATTGCGTGGATTTCTGAAGGCCGTTTTTTATCCTTTCCTGTTTGGCAAGCGCTGTGGCCTCATGTTCTGTGATCATTTCCCCGACTTCAATCAAATCTTCCAAGTCCTGCTTTTGAATAGCGGATGAAAGTCCGCTCATCTCTGCCTGGGTATAGAGGTAATTAATCAGGCTCTGCTTGCACATGTAATGCACGATTTCCCGGGGTGTGTAATAGACACCAAATTTCTTGTTGAACTTGTTTTCCTGTCCTTTTTTGCCGTTTTTCAGCGCGTTGATGAATTCATCAAAATTGTCCGGCCGGATGGCATTGAATTTTTCATAAGCCTTGCCCAAGAGTTCAGGGTCAATGGCCACTTCCTTTTCCAGGGGTTCATCTTCCCTTACGGTAAAATTGTAGCGGTCAAAGACATCCAGGATTCCGTTACCAATATCGCCTTCCTGGGTCTTACGGGTGTTGGAAAATAGCTCATCAGGCAGATTGATGTCGGTGTGGACCCAGTCATAACTGCCTATGGGGTCAAAAAGGCCGCCATTCAAAAATGGAATTTTGCAATTGAATCGGCTGTAATAGTCGTCGTCATGGCTGCGGTCGATGCGCAGGGCTTCATAAAAAAGCGGTTCCAGGATATCATTGAAAAAATTGGCATAATCGCCGTGCTTCTTTTCAAATAATTCCCGCAGAAAATGTTTTGACCCCCTGCCCCAGTCATCATCCCTGCCCACACCGAACCAGCCCTTTTTTTGCAAAAAATAAAGGAATACGATCTGGCCTAATAGCTTCTTGGCAAAATTAACTGTATCTACACCTTTGGCATCAAAATCAGCTTTTATTTGCGGATAATTTTCCACTACACTGTCCAATGCTTCCTTGGTCGACAGAAAAAGGTCCCTGTATTTGAGAAAAAATTCTTTGGTAACTGTCTCAATGTCAAAAGCGTTTTCCAGTTCTGCAAGAGTGGGGACCTGTTTATCATTGGCCAGGATATCCTCCAACCGGCTTTGGGCAGTATGACTTTTTTCATTCAAGCCCACCAGGAATGACCAGCGCCTGGCTGGAGTGAATTCCTCTTTCACCTTCATTTTACCAGTCTGGGTCTTTTCAAACTTATAATCCATTTTGACCAGGGAAAACCGCCAGTCCACCTGATCTGGCGATAAATAGGCCACCAAGGCAGCGTCTTTTAGCCCACTACCTGGTCTACTGCCATTTAGGTACCAGGCTATAAAATTGCGCTGCATGGTGCGAGCACGGGATAGTGAAGTCTCTTTTTTTAATGTAATGACAAGAATATCTAGACTGTTCTCCCCATCGCTGAACTTGCCGATACGTTCCAGGGTTTTGATATTCTGTCTGTAGGCTTCCGGAATATATTTGCCCTTATAGGTAAAAGACGTTTCATCAATATGGTTCAACAGATTTTTGATAAAGCCCTGAAACCGGTCCTTGTCAAAGGGGTTTTCAAAGGTTTCTGAAATGATTCGCCGTGCTTGCTCTTTATCCATATCTATTCCTCTGTCAAAAATAATGAAAGAATCACTTCTCGTTTGCCAGTTACTGATGAGGCCTGTTCCGCGTAATGATCCTTGAGTAGTCGATCAGGAATATGGGTCTGCAAAACCGCCAGCACCTTGAATAGGTTAACAAGTTCCTCACCCAGGTCGTTCAGCGCTTTTAAGGTATTTTTGACGGTCTTTTTGGGCAGCCCACCCTCCTCAAGCTGGGCAAGGACCTTTTTCAAGTAGATTTCCTGTTCTTCAGTTAATTTCTGCCTATTTTTAAACGTAGCCTTTAACATTTTCAGGATCTTGGTCCTGCTGTCCTGGCCTTTTTTCTTCTTAGGTTCTGCCATTTCCTCAGTAGTGGCGTTAATAAAGGCGTCCTTGTTTTTGTCCAGCAGGTCATAGATATGAGCGGGCAGTTTTTTCTTTTTTTCATCAGGTTTACTCTCAAGCAGACTGGCCGCAGCCATAAAGTCCAATTCAACGGCTAGTTCTTTAGGGTCTGCCCAAAAAAACTTTTGCAATTTTCCCCGTCGAAAATAAGTAACCAATGAGTCCGGGTTGTCTATATTTTTTTTGGCGGTGCGGGCCTTTTTGGGAAGATGCTTGATTGTCTCAAACAGGTCTGGATCATTTTCTCTTATCTCCCGAATCTCTTGCAGGTATTTTAACTCACTTTCCCCAGCCTCATCATCTCCTTCCAGTGTTTTCTTTGAAGTCAGGCGATCAAAAAGCTCATGGGAGCCGATGGGTTCACCTTCGGTCAACAGTTCCGCATCTCCTCCAAGCAGCGTCAAAAAGGCATTAATTTTGCCTTCTGCGGCTTCTTTTAATTTAATCTGGTCATTGGACTGGATGGTAGGGAAGAAATTAAAGGTATGAATGACATCAAAGGGTGTATCAACTCGATTAATGCGGCCCACACGCTGCATCATGCGCGTCGGGTTCCAGGGCAGGTCATAGTTAATCACCACATTGGCCCGGTGCAGGTTGACTCCCTCGGAGAGCACCTCGGTGGAAATCAGGATGCGGTGATCGTCTCTTTTGTGCAGAGCTCTGGCATCAAAATTTTCAATAACTTTATCTCTTGTGGCTTCCGTGGAATCCCCGGTAAACAAAAGCACTGTACCTGGAAATTGCTGATCAATATTTGTGTATAAATAGTTGGCGGTTTCCTTTGATTCAGTAAAAATAATAAGATGATTTTTCTTTAATACCTGTTTTTTTGACAACTCTTCTTTGAATCTTAAAAGTTTAGGATCACGCTGTACTTGCTGCCAGAGTTGTTTAATCTCTTTTAATATCTCAAGGTCATGTTCAAGGTCCTTTTTCAAGTCATCCTTAAAATCACTGCTTTTATATTTTTCCGCCTTGCCTTCATCAAGCAGTCTTTGGACCGCTTGGTCATCGTCATTTTCCAGGAGCTCAAATATCTTGTTGGTATGTTTTTTACTAACATAAACATGCCCATTATCCAGTTCGTTGAGAAACATTTCATAAGAATATAAAAATCGGTCTACCGAATTTCTAAATGCAAAAAAACTGCTTTCCAGCCTTTTTACTAGGAGGATTTTCATAAACCGTCCCATATTCTTCTGGGACTGCGCTTCAAGCTGATCGATCCTTCCTTGATAATACAGCATGGGCATGTAACGGGCGTATCTAAATTGATTGGAGACCAAATCAATGGTTTTATTGAAGATTTCATTTTCCTTGTCATTAAGTTTGTAAAAAAGCGGGACAGGTTTTTTGACCTCAGGGAATTGCAGCTTTTGAGATTCTAAATCATTTTTAAAGTATTTTTCTATCTCAGCCCTAGTGCGGCGCACCATTAGATATTTTAATACCTTATCCCTGATTTCACGGGCATTATCTTTAACCGTGCTAATATATTCTGCGTAATCCTTTTTTCTGTCTAGTACTTTGAGTTTCCTTTCCAGGCTGCCAAAAAATGATTCCAGATCTGGGAGATTGGGTATTGTGCTTTTTTTGGGCTTTTGAAACAACTTAAGCAGACTGAGGATATCCGAAGGGGTATTATTATAGGGCGTAGCCGTTACCAGGATCACCCGTTTGCCCCTGGAAATTTCCGCCAGCTTTTCATAGGTGATGGTTGACTCAGTCCGAAAACGATGCGCTTCATCAATCACGATATTGGTATACTTATCTGCATTTCTATTTATAAGATCATCCAATTTCCCAAAAGATTCAAAATCCGCAGGAACTCTGAAATCTGAAAACACATTAGGCCAGGATCCTGGATTAGTTTTTTCCAAAAGGACCGGTGGGGCTATAACAAGTGTCCTGCCATCCAATTGGCCGGCAAGCATGGCTGAAATGTAAGTCTTTCCCAGTCCGACAACATCTGATATAAACACACCGCCATATTCTAGAAGTATCTTTTTGGCATTTAAAACTGCTTGTTCCTGATACCTTAGTTGCTTAAAATCCTGCGGCAGATATTTAACGAACATCTCATCCGTCTGACTGAGCTCATCCTTGAAATATTCATAAAGGAATTTAAGGTAGAGCTGATAAGGGGTTACCTTTTGGGTCAACCAGGTCTTGTCCTGGATGGTTTGTACATATTTTTCACTGACATCGACTGCGTTTTCCCATAACTTATTGAATTTTTTTAAGGCAAAGCCATAATCTTCAGGTCTCTGCAATTCAACATTAAATTCCAGATTATCAACCAGGCCAGGCTCAGTAAAATTGCTTGAGCCTGTGATCACACGACCGCTGTCACGGTCCCCTTTTTGAAAAGTCATGATATAGAGTTTGGCGTGGATTTTTTTAGAAGGGTAAGCCCTGATCTCTAGTTTTCCTTGTTTTATCCAATCAATAAAGGTATGGACCCCTTCTTCAACGTTTCTGTTGTCTTCTGAAACAGCCATTTCGTTTTCAACAAGATATTCAATTTCCTGTTTGGCTTCAGCATGGGAAAAATCAAATGCTTGTTTATCTACCCTTTCCATCATGTCAAGAGTCTGCCTGTTTGTGCCGATACCGATCAGGATTCGTATTTTGCTCGTGTTCACAAGGGCGGGATAAACGGCATGAAACCCACTGGAATAAAAATAACCTACCAGACAATCAAAAAAACAGGTGTCCTTGATAAGGGATCTGAATCTCTCTTTTAGGCTTTGATTCTCTTCGTTTGTGA
>CAYUNZ010000190.1:0-5198 GCA_964446205.1 uncultured Desulfohalobiaceae bacterium
TTGGACAATGTCTAGAAGGAATGCCCTATCGAAGCCGTGTAGAAAATATTACACAAAACTAGCTAGATAATTATTTATAATAATAGCAATTTCGGCTTTGAAATGTGTGATGCGCTTGCAAAAAACAAATTTTTGCAGGCAGTGTTAAGTTTTAAGTTAAAAGTTTTAAGTAAAAGCAAAGAGTTATTGGATTTGGTTTATATATTAAACTTCATACTTTGACTTTTTGCAGTTGCATCTTATATTAGGAGATGGAACTGTAAAAAGTTTGATCTTATAAAATTAAAAAAAATCTGCTTTTTTAAATCTTTGTTTTTACTGACCACTGACCTCTGCGCCTGCAAAATTATTTTTTGCAGGCGCATCTTTAGGAAGGGCTTGTCTTTTCAGGTTCCCCTCCTCTCGGTCTGTCTTTCAGGCGGGAGGGAGGGGACAGGGGTGGGTTCTTCATTGCGACACTTTAGACATGCCAAGACACAAGATTCTGGATTACTTAACTGTAATTTAAACCTATGCAGGACAATATATGCTATTATCAACATCGTTTAATTCTATTATACTCAATTTTTCTAACTTATTGGTCAATTCTGGAAATCAATCTAAGGCGGATTTCTTTGATGCTCAGGCCGATGCGTCCTGGGCAGCATCGGAATATACAAATGAGGAGAGAGCAAAAATTGAGCAGGTTTTGGATTGTCTACCTGAACTGCAAGGATGCACCGTACTTGAGCCTGGTTGCGGGACAGGGAGGCTTACCCAAATTTTGACCGATAAGGTCGGTCCTGAGGGGCTTGTGCTAGCATTGGATATCAGTCCCAAGATGATTGCTTCAGCCAAAAGCAGACTACACGGACTAAATAATGTAGAACTTGCCTGCGTTCCTTTGGAGGGGATTTCACTTCCCGATAGCGCTGTTGACCTGATCTTCTGTCATCAGGTCTTTCCTCATTTCGACCAAAAAAAATCTGCAATCTCGCTTATGAATAAGTGGCTTCGCCCTGGAGGCAAGCTAGTAGTCTTTCATTTGATCAATATTGAAGAAATTAACGATTTGCACAGAAAATCCGGAACAGCAGTAGCTGAAGACATTATGCCCACACGGGAGGAAATGCGGAGCCTGTTTCATTCCGCTGAGTTGGAGATCGAATGCCTTGATGATCAATCTGACCGCTATTTCCTCTTGGCTAGTAAAGTATAGAAAATTTTATTTGGGAAGCTTGCTTGATCTATGAAGTATGTTTCAGATTCTATCAAATTAGCTTATTTAGAGCATATTCGCCATAAGGCTCTGCTTTTATTTCTGCTGTCAATCGGAGTATTGATTGTAGCTTTATATGCCCTGACTAAGGGGTCATACCAAATGAACCTGCAGGATTTTTTTCTGGCTTTGACCGGAAATTTAGAAGGTCCCAAGGGCATTGTTATTGCCAACATTCGATTGCCCAGAATCGTTTCGGCAATCATCTGCGGCTGGGGCCTTTCCTTGTCTGGTCTTTGTATTCAATCCCTCTTGAAAAACCCTTTAGGCTCTCCTTCTACCTTGGGAATCAGCCAAGGTGCAGCCTTTGGAGCGGCCTTATCAATTGTTATTTTTGGGGCAGAGGTGTTTAGTGTATCCTTTTTCGCCTTTTCCGGGGCAATGGCGGCAACTCTGACCATTTTGGTCCTGGCCCGGCTAAAGAGCCTTTCGCCTGAGGCCATAATCCTGGCCGGAGTAGCCTTGTCTTCTCTTTTTGCTTCCGCAACCTTGCTTATTCAATATCTGGCTACTGAAACAGAACTCGCTATGGTGGTATTTTGGACTTTCGGAGATGTAGCCCGGTCTAATTGGCAAGAGATTTTTCTTATGACCGGAACCATATTACTTGTTTCCTGTTACATAATTAGTCTGAAATGGGAGCTTAACGCCATGTCCTATGGGGAAGAGACAGCTAAAGGACTCGGTGTAAGAGTACAAAGGATAAGAATTATAGGCATGATTTTATCAACTTTGGTTGCTGCTTTAGCCACCGCATTTCATGGAGTTATCGCCTTTATTGGTTTGATTGCTCCACACATAGCCAGGCGTTTAGTGGGCGAAAACCATGGTTTTTTGATTCCCTGTTCCTTGCTCATTGGCGCCTTATTGTTACTTACAGCAGATACTTTGGGCCGGATAATAATTGGTTCCGGTGCATTACCAGTAGGTGTACTCACATCTTTTCTAGGGGCACCTATGTTTCTCTATTTATTAGTTCGGGGGTACAAATGAAGATTGGGGTCAAAAACCTCTATTTTTCATACAACAGCCACCCTGTACTCAAGGATGTGAATTTTGCTTTGAATCAGGGGCAAGTTTTAAGCATTTTAGGTGTAAATGGGGCTGGGAAATCTACTTTGCTTAAATGTCTGAACCGTATCTTAAAACCCCAAAAGGGGGCAGTCTTGGTCGAAGGAGAGGACCTGCTCCTTATGCAACAAAACCATATCGCCAAGCGTATAGGTTATGTGCCACAACAACATCCTGAGTCAGGTCTGACTGTCTTTGAAGCTGTACTTTTGGGGCGAAAGCCCCATATACAATGGTCCATGAAAACTAGAGACTATGAAACAGCGGAGATAATTATTCAGCAGCTTGGATTGACCCATCTGGCCATGCGCCATGTCAACACTCTAAGCGGTGGAGAATTGCAAAAGGTGGTCATGGCCAGGGCACTGGCTCAATCGCCTGAAATTCTTATCTTGGATGAACCGACGAGCAATCTGGATCTCAAAAATCAACTTGAGGTTATGGGGCTTATACGCCATATTGTGCAAACAAAATGTATATCTGCAGTGGTTGCGATTCATGACCTGAATATGGCTGTACGGTTTTCAGACAGTTTCTTATTTTTAAAAGATCAAAGCATACATTCTTTTGCCACTAAAGAACAGTTGTCTTCAGAAATGATTGAGCAGGTATATGAAGTCAGGGTAGCCTTGAGAGAAGTAGAGGGGCAAACAATGGTAGTGCCGCTATGAGACAAGGAGCAAAGGATGAAAAAAACAATTCTGCTATTACTTTTTACCTTTATTTTTTGTGGGCTCTCTGTCTTAAGCGGATCGGCCCGAACAATAACAGTAACCGATATGTCTGGACGTGAGGTCAAAACCCCTTTTGACCCTGAGCGGATTATTTGTATTGGTCCGGGTACATTGCGACTGATTGTATATCTGCAAGCTGAATCCAAAGTAGTAGGGGTAGAAGACATGGAAAAGATGAATCCCAGGGGACGACCTTATTGGTTGACTCATCCAGAACTGTCCAAGCTACCACGTTGCGGACCAGGAGGACCTGCCAGTATCAACAAAAAACCTGATCTCGAAGCCGTTATCTCAGTAAAGCCGCAGGTGATATTTATTACATATATGGATACTTCATTGGCTGAAGAGGTGGAGAAGACTTTAAGGATCCCAGTAGTGGTCTTAAGCTATGGTCGATTTGCCACCTTTGATGAGACTGTCTATGATGCCTTAGGCATTGCTGGAAGGATTTTGGACCGGCAACAAAGAGCTAAGGATATTGTGAATTATATCGAGTCCCAAAGAAAGGAAATGGATTCTCGAACCCAATCCGTTCCGGTAAAGTCAAGACCAAAAGTATATGTAGGCGGTATAGGCTATCGCGGTGCCCATGGCCTTGAGAGCACAGAGCAGGACTATGCTCCCTTGGATTGGATTGGGGCCATAAATGTGGCTAAGCAGGTACCGTCCAGCATAAACAGTCATGTTTTCATGGACAAGGAAATACTCTTAAAGCTGAATCCGGAGTATATTTTTATTGATGCAGGTGGTTTGCCCTTGGTAAAGACCGACTACCTCAAGAAAAAGGGATACTACAACTCTTTACAGGCCTTTGCCAAAAAACAGGTCTACATCCTGCACCCATTTAATTTCTACACCACCAATATTGGTACTGCCCTGGCCGATGCCTGGGCTATGGGGAAAATCCTCTATAAAGACCGTTTTAAGGATATTGATATAAAACAAAAAGCTAATAAGATATACACTTACCTGGTTGGCCAGCCGGTTTACCAGGAAATGAGAAAAGATTACGGTCAACTCGGAAAAATTGTCACTTTTTTGAATTAATTCAGGAGTAAGTCTCATGAATGAACAGGAAGCTAACATCCTGCACCTTACCCCGGTAGGTGAGGTGCAAAGCAATATTAAAACCCCTATCCTGATTGCCAATGATTCGGATATTGAGCTTCAAGAACAAAAAGAGAAGATGCGCCAGCACCAGGAAGAGATCTCTAATTCAGTTAGCGAGGTGTTGATCTATCCCCAGTGGACAGACCTACTTGATGGTATTGAAGGTTTTTCCCATATCCTGGTCCTCTACTGGCCTCATTTGATCGGATCGGAAGGCAGAAACCTGAAAAGAATCCATCCAATGGGCAGAAAGGACCTGCCGGTTAAAGGTATCTTCTCTACCTGCAGCCCGGCCAGGCCCAATCCTGTCTTGGTATCTGCCGTTCCATTGCTGGAAAGAAAAGGCAATATTCTCAAGGTAAAAGGACTAGAGGCTGTTGATCAGAGTCCGATTATAGATATCAAACCCTATGTCAAAACCTACTATCGGGTAGAAAACCTGTCAGTTCCAGAATGGATGATAATGATCCATAAAGAGTTGGGAATTGATGATTTCTAAAGCCAGCAAGACCTGAAAAGATCTCTGCCACTCTGATTTCGAGAGCAGCTATGTCCATTTAAGTATGCGTATGCTCATGATCGGCATTACCGTCATGGGCATGGTCCAATTCCTGGGCGTGTGCCTCATGGGAGTGTTTGTGTTCATGGGCATGTTCGCCTGAATCATGAGAATGTCCGTGTTGATGGGCATGATCATGGGCATGGACATGCCTGTGAGTATGTTCATGAGTATGCTTGGTCCCATCAGCATGTGTATGCTCATGGATGTGGGAATGGATATGTTTATGCTCATGTTCATGCACGCCCTTTAGGCTATGTTCATGACTATGGACATGAACATCTGGTTCATTTGCTGTTTGGCAACCACATGTCTGACACATAAATAAACCTCCTATTTGAATTTGATGTGTTAAATCTATCAGTATTATATTTATACATCACCTTGAATGAGTCAACTCGGCAATTAATTTTGATATATAACAAGTAATTGATATAAAAATATATTGCGTAACACTTTAGCCACT
>CAYUNZ010000191.1:0-5186 GCA_964446205.1 uncultured Desulfohalobiaceae bacterium
CAGCTCAATTGATCCGCTGCTTCTTCCACAGCTTGCTTCATTTTCTGTCTAGCCTTGAAGAGGGCCTCGGTTAGTTGAGAGTCATTCAGGGCTAGGATTTGTATAGCCAACCAAGCTGCGTTTTTGGCCCCAGCTGCATCAATAGCCAATGTGCCGACTGGGTATCCTGGCGGCATTTGAACTGTCGAGAGAAGAGCATCCAAACCGTTTAGGGATGAGGCGTTGACAGGCACCCCAAGGACTGGTTTGATGGTCAGGGAAGCAACTACTCCGGCCAGATGAGCTGACATTCCAGCAGCACAGATAAATACCTGACAGCCATCCTTCTCAAGGCTTTGAACCAGATCTTTTGTTCTTTCTGGGCTTCTGTGGGCTGAAGTGACAGTAAAAGTATAAGTTATCTCAAAATCTTTTAGGATCTCGAGCCCAGGACGAATCTTTTCTTTATCTGAGAGACTACCTATAAATACAGCAACTTTAGGCATAAAAAATCTCCATCAGTAACCAATAATTTGTAATTGTGTATGTGTTTGCAGGGAGTTGTGAAAAAGTGGCTCTTTTTGAAAGACAGTTTCTTTTTCGGAATGCTAAACTAAAACAATAATTATATGTATTTTATCTTGACTCAGAAGGATTATAACAGATATACTTTTTATAGATAAGATGCTATATTAACCTATATGTCCTAGTGGGTAAATCAAAGCAGGGTAGATTCTTTGATTTGTGAACCAAAGGATAAAATGAGGGGTAACAAGTCTTGTTTCTTATTCTTGGGTTCAAGATCTACAAATCTTCTCTTTTCGTCAAGAAAATAGTGGCTAATCATTGCTTGTCAAAAATATTCAGCTTATAAGGAAAATGGATTCATGACTTCTATACCGTTTATTGATATATCCAGTCAGTTTTATCATTTAGAGGATTCTATTCGTTCAAGAATAGATAAGGTCTTAAAACATGGCCAATTCATTATGGGTCCAGAAGTCTATGAGTTAGAAGAAGAATTGAGTCGTTTTTGTAGTACTAATTATGCAATGGCTTGTTCCTCAGGTACAGATGCACTTCTTATGGCTTTGATGGCCTACAATGTTGGACCAGGGGATATTATTTTCACAACCCCTTTTAGCTTTGTGGCTACAGCCGAGGTGATCGGATTGCTTGGAGCTATCCCGGTCTTTGTAGACATTGATCCTGTTACCTTTAATTTAGATGTCCAGCTCTTAGATCAGGCAATTAGGGCAGTAAAAAAGAGAAGACACTCACTTTATCCATTACCATTGCCAATAGTTGAGGAGCGGTTGCCAATAAGAATTCGTGGTATCGTCTCGGTTGACCTCTTTGGTTTACCTGCCGATTATGAAGGACTACACAAAATAGCCAAAGAGCATGGGTTGTTTTTGATCGAAGACGCTGCTCAGTCATTTGGTGGCGAATTCAATGATCAAAAAGCCTGTGCCTTGGGAGATATCGGTTGCACTTCCTTTTTTCCGGCCAAACCTCTAGGTGCATATGGTGATGCTGGGGCTGTATTAACCAGTGATGAAACACTATTTAAAGAATTACAATCTATTCGTGTTCATGGTCAAGGAGAAAATAAATATTCGAATCAACGTCTTGGTTTGAATGCTCGCTGTGACACCATTCAAGCTGCCGTGCTGTTGTCTAAACTGGAGTTATTCCCGCAAGAGTTGCAAAGAAGGGAAGAGATTGCTCGCATTTATAGACAAAATCTGAGTCTGTTGTCCCCGGAAGTCATGGTTCCGAAGGTCCCTGAAGGGTATCGCTCAGCTTGGGCTCAATATTCTGTTTTGATTCAGCATAGAGAATTGGTCCAAAGTGCCTTGAGTGAGCAAGCTATCCCGACAAATATCTATTATGAAATTCCTTTGCATCTCCAGCTGGCCTTTGCTTATTTGGGATATTCCACTGGTGATATGCCTGTTTCAGAGAGGACAGCCAGACAAATTTTGAGCTTGCCCATGAACCCTTATCTTGAGCAACACCAGATCGAAGAGGTCTGTGAAGCAATTCATAAAGCCCTTCTGTGATATATTTTTATTTCTTGTTCATAAAGTGATTGGAGAGGATGGAGGTTTGAGATGATTTTAGGCATAGATGTAGGGGGGACGCATACCGATGCCGTCCTTGTAGATCATCAAGGGGTGAGGGCAGAAGCCAAGGTAGAGACCCGTCATCTGGATTTGTTGTCTTCTATTCAGGAAGCCATGGAGGCTGTTCTGGACTCACAGGGCAAAGTTCAGCTCCAACATTTCAATTTGAGTACAACTTTGTGTACAAATGCTATTGTGCAAGACACCCTGCCTGAAGTTGGGGTCCTGATAAGTGCTGGACCGGGCATAGATCCAAAGCTGTATTCTGTAGGCGACTACTACAATCTGATCAAGGGAGGATTGGATCATCGGGGTAAAGAAATCGAAGGATTAGATTTGGAACAGGCTCAAACGGTAATCAACTCCTATTTTCAACAAGGACTTAAGGTCTTTTCAGTAGTGGGTAAATTCTCTTGTCGAAATCCCATTCATGAACATAAGTTGGCAAACTTGTTTAACTCCAAGTGTGACTTTTTGACTCAAGGGCATATGCTGTCCGGACAACTCAATTTCCCCAGGAGAATCGCCACTGCCTATTATAATAGCGCTGTTTGGCCAATGTTCAATGACTTTGCTTCATCCATTATAGACTGCCTGGAACAACGCGGCCTTTCTCCAAGATGTAATATCTTAAAGGCCAATGGGGGGACGATGCCTATTGAACAGGCCAGACAAATTCCGGTAGAGAGTATATTTTCCGGTCCAGCAGCAAGCATTATGGGGATTATGGCCTTATGTCAGTTCAATGAAGATGCTATTCTGCTTGATGTCGGGGGAACTACGACTGATGTGGCTGTTTTTGCTGATGGAGTCCCCTTAATAGAGACCGAGAGTATAGATCTAGATCACAGGCCAACCCTAGTCCGGGCCATGAAGACCAAGTCTGTAGGTTTGGGCGGGGACTCAGTAGTAAGGGTTGAAAATGGGGAGATAAGGGTCGGGCCGAACCGGTTGGGCCCTTGCTTGGCTCAAGGAGGTGATAAGCCTACATTGATGGATGCCTTAAATTGTCTGGAAGGTATTCAATTTAAAGATTTCGAAGCCTCTCATAGGGGTATTGGTGATTTGGCTGCACAACTACAGATATCTGAAAAGGAAGTTGCCACTTCTATAGTAGAGCTAGCCTGCCAAAAAATCAAGCAAGAGACAGAGATTATCCTTAAACATATCAATGAACGCCCTGTTTATACTGTCCACGAAGTGCTTGAGTACAAGAAGGTTTGTCCTAAAAATATTTATCTAATGGGTGGGCCGGCTCAGATACTGGCTCCTTATTTTAGACAATGCTTTAATCTGCCGGTTATTGTGCCTGAGCACTTTGATATAGCCAATGCCCTGGGCTCTGCTCTGGCGCGTCCGACATTTCAGATAGAGCTCTTTGCAGATACGGAAAAGAGGAGCTTAAGCATACCGGAGTTGCAAATTTATACTGATATCCCCAAAGATTTCACTTTGAATCAGGCTGAAGAGAAAAGCAAAGAGCTGCTTCGAGATTATTTGTCCAAGAGTTATTCCTTTAATATCTCTGATCAGGAGGCAGAGATCATTGAACATAGCTCTATGAATATGGTCAAGAATATGAGGACAGTAGGCCAGGATATACGGGTTAAATGTCAAGTCAAGCCAGACCTGTTACCTGAGTTTGTACAAGGTGTGAGGTGTCTATGCAAAGAGCTGTGAATTTGCTTGGAGTAGTTTTTTTCCCTGCCTTTGATTGGGCCATTTCAGAGACACATCCAGAGCGCCAAGAGCGTCTTCTCTATACCATGGATCAACTCAAAGAAGAAGGTGTTTTTGATATTATTGGTATAAGTGAACATAAACCTGATTTGGCGGAAATGGAAGATGTTCGGCGTGTTCATTTTTGTTTCCCTGATACAGCCTCGAATATAACCAGTTCACATATGATTGCCGCCGGCGGGGCGATCAAGGCCGCAAACTTGTATATGTCAGGTCAGGTAAATAAGGCCTTTGCCCTGATGCGTCCCCCAGGGCATCATGCTATGAAAGTAGTCCATGGTGGACGGGGCTTTTGCAATATCAATGTCGAAGCGATAATGATCGAATATCTCCGGGATTGTTATGGCCTAAAGAAGGTAGCCGTTGTTGATACGGATTGCCATCATGGGGACGGCACACAGGATATCTACTGGCATGATCCTAATGTGTTGTATATCTCTCTACATCAGGACGGAAGGACTTTGTTTCCTGGTTCTGGATTTCCGGAAGAGATTGGAGGCCCCAAGGCCCTGGGCCGAACCATAAATATTCCTCTACCTCCGAATACTTCAGATGAAGGTTTCCTCCATGTTATTGATAACACTGTTATCCCTATCCTACAGATGTTTAAGCCTGATATTATCATCAATTCAGCTGGTCAGGACAATCATTATACTGATCCACTGACCAATATGAATTTTTCTGCCCAGGGTTATGCAAAGTTAAATGAACGTTTAAATCCTGACTTGGCAGTTTTGGAAGGGGGCTATTCTATTCAAGGGGCCCTGCCGTATGTCAATCTGGGTATTGTTCTGGCTATGGCCGGACTAGATTACAGCTATGTCCGTGAACCAGATTATGACCCAGAGCAACTTCGTCAGAGCAATCAAGTCACCGAGTATATCAAGAAGCTTTCAGAGAAGATGGTAGAGTTGTATCGTTCTCCAGAACAGATTCGTAACTCATGGGAAAGACAGGATGGATATTTTATTCGCAGCAAGAATATCTTTTATGATACTGACTATATTAGTGACAATCAAACAGAGTACCTCAAGGATTGTGACCATTGCCTGGGGGTTTTGAAAATTGAAACCAGTTCGAATAAGACCAGGAATTGTGTAGGTATTGAGATCCCTTTAGATGCCTGTGAAAAATGTTGTGAACAAGGTTATCAGCTCTTTGAAGAAGCCAAAAACGATAAGCGGTTAAACAATATCCAATTAATCGATCGTCATGGACATCAGAGTTTTCGTTACAGAAAATAATTGTTTCCCCTCAGGAAAAGGGCAGTTTCCGGATGAAAACTAATTAGTTCCCATCCGGAAATTTCTAATTTCCGGATATGGAAATAACAAGTTT
>CAYUNZ010000192.1:0-5173 GCA_964446205.1 uncultured Desulfohalobiaceae bacterium
TTATGCCGGCACCTAAATATTTAAGGAATATTGCAGAACTATATAGCCCAGGTAAATTGCTAGGAGCCAGCCACCATGCCAGCGTTTAAAGTAATTTCGGCTCATGGTGATAAAGACCCTGAAAGAGTAGAGGATCAAGAGCATGGCCGGAAAATGAAAGATAAAAAAGTTGTCCGGTATGGCCAGGGGTTGAGCCGCTGCCGCCGCCCCGATTACAAAGAGACAGTTAAGGACATCAGCCCCAACCACATTGCCAACCATGATTTCCGGATGACCCTTCCTGACCGAGACGATAGCGGTCATCAACTCTGGCAGAGAGGTCCCCAAAGCAACCATGGTCGCAGCAATAACATCTTCAGGAACACCAAACCTCAAAGCTATCTCTGAAGCACACGGAACCAAGATCCTGGCCCCGACAATGACCAGGAGAAGACCTAAAGCAATCAAGGTCAGGCTTTTATATACAGTCATCAACTCAGAATCATCAATCGCCTCTCCTTCCAGGGCCTTACCACCCCCTTGCTTGGCCCAGTGGTAAGTCATGGCCATATAGCCAACCAAAAGGATCAAGAACATTATGCCCACCCAGCGCTCCAGTCTTGGCGCCGGCATTAAGATCAAGGCAGCACAGGCCAGACAGACCAGTAAGGTAGCCGCTCCGACCTGGACCCATCCGGTTTTATTGAGTATAAATCGATTGACCGGGACCTGGGTTAGCAGACAGGTTACTCCCAAAACCAATCCAGTGTCGGCAATAATCGATCCGACCCCATTGCCCAAGGCCAGACCGGAGTTTCCCATCCAGGCGGCCATGACCGAGACAAAGACCTCTGGCAGAGTAGTGCCAAGAGAGACAATTGTCGCTCCAATGACAATCCTGGGCAGGCCGGTCCTGCGAGCTAGATGGACCACACCGTCAATGGCCCAGTCAGCTCCTTTCGAGAGCATAAGAATGCATATTCCTATAATCACCAAAAGAGCGATAGTCGGTAATCCGATAACCATATGTTGTATCATCTCTTCCACAGAAGATCCCCCAGCTTTGGTAAAAAAAAATTGAATACTATAGTTATCTGATATTACGAATTAATTTAGAAGGACATTGACAGTGAACCAGGGCCGATTTATATAACTTCCACTTTAATTTACTAATTAAAATTTTATTCCAAACTGAACAGTTAAAAGTTATCTGTTATCGGTTAATAGGGGAATGACAAAAGATCATTAAATCAAAGGGTTATAGAATCTATCAGTCATAGTTAGTAAATAGAATTGACAATAAATACAAAAAATTGTGTAAAGAGTTTGGACCTGTACAATAGATTTTATAAGCTTGAATTATAGGTCTTTGGTTTAACATGTTGACTGTTTACAGTAAGAAAAAGAAAAGGGAATTACTTCTAATTCTTAATTCTTCGGTCAACGATGAACGGTCAACGTAAAGTAGCTAATATAGTAATTACACAGCTCTAAGAGTTTTGACTCTTAAGTTCCAAAGAAATTGAGCTCAAAAAGGAGCATCTGTATATGAAATAGATTTGTCGGAAAGGAGGGTGATGCCCTATGATTGTGGGAAAACATTTCATTGCCGATCTCTATGGTGTCTCTGCTGATCTTATTTCTTTTGAAGAAACAGTCCGTCCAATTGTAGAAGACACAATCGAAAAGTCAAATCTGACAAGAATAAGGAGTTTCTACAAACAATTTTCTCCCCAAGGTGTTACTGGGGTTGTACTCATTTCCGAGAGCCATGTATCACTCCATACATGGCCTGAATACGAGTTGGTCAATCTGGAAGTCTTTACTTGTGGAGACTTTGACAATGCAGAAAAGGCCTTTAAACTATTCATAAACAAATTTCAACCTCAATCCTACCAACATCATATTCTCAATAGGGGCTGGTAAAATGTCCAGGATTTCAAAACAAATTCTTCAACTTCTTCTTAAAGGAGAAATAAGTGTCTATGAGTTAATTGAGGGACAGGACGCTTCTCTAAAAGAGTTCCTCAGTTTTTGTGAAGATCTGGAACGAGAAGAGCTTATATATCTATCCCAGGGCAAAATAGGTCTGACTAGAAAAGGTATTGCTTATTGCAATTATTCAAGAATTAAAAATTTTGATGATATAAATTGCCCTAATTGTCAAGGTACAGGTATCTGGTTACCTCCTTCACTAAGTAGTATCTATGAGCGTTATATTTCGATTGTACGGGATCGTCCGGCAGCACAAAAAGATTATGACCAGGGATTTATGGATTCCAAGGATGTCTTCAGGAGACTGGGCTTTATATATGACAGGGGAGATCTCTATGGACGGATCTTTGTGGTTGGAGACGATGATTTCTTTAGTATAGCAGCCGGCCTTACCGGACTGCCTAAAGAAATTGTTGCTGTAGATATTGATAAAGAAATAATTGACTTCATAAATAATACCGCCCAAGATCAAAACTTGAATATTAAAGCCTATCACTTCGACGTTCAAGAGGATGTTTTTGAACAATTCAGACAGCACTTTGACATCTTTCTAACTGACCCAGTAGAAACACTACCGGGCATCAAACTCTTCCTTTCCCGAGGGGTTTCTGCCCTTAAAGGCCCAGAGACTTCCGTTTATTTCGGCCTTACTACTCTGGAAGCCTCACGAGCAAAGTGGTATAGTATACAAAGGATGTTGTTAAATATGAACTTTGTTATAACCGATATAAAAAGACACTTCAGTACATATCCTGATGAAGACAAAAATTTTCTTTCATTTCAAGATGAATTACCAATTGTTCAAACCCTGGGTAGTAAAATAGACTATGATTGGTACAAATCCAGTTTTATCCGGGCTGAGTCCATTGCCACTCCACAGCCTCTTATTCAAGGTGAAATGCATATTGACGAGCAAGTATATAAAGACGAGGAAAGCCTAGCCTCACCTTTTTAGAACCAGCTCTATAACTTTACTAGATTAACGGCAATTTTTTCTGCACATTTACCATCCCATTTAACATCCGAAATGGATTTATTAAGATTAGCAAATAATTACTTCAACAAATCTATATGAAAGACTTACAAGAATTTCTCTCACAAGTCGCGCCATTTTATATCCTCCCTAATGAGGAGATTAAAAATATTTCCAACTCATTGATAAAAATCAGCTACCCAAAAGGGACCCTGATTTTTATCCAGGGAAAAAGCAAAGTCGATTCCCTTTATATTGTCTGGCAGGGTAAGCTGGAACGTTTTATTCTTTCCCAAGAAGAATCAATACGCAGAGGATTTCTCGGACCGACCAACACTTACGGCGGTATATCTCTGCTTTTCAATGAGGGTGTATCTGCCCGCACAGTAAAAAGCCTGGAAGATGTAATCTTCTATCGTTTACCCCAAGACTATTTTTTTGACCTTTGCTCCCAGTATAATGAATTCAAAAGCTATTTTACCGAGAGCCTAGGACAGAAGATGCTTGAACAACCATATGTCAATTACATAGCTCAATGCGCCCGATGTGAGGACAATACCCCACCGGGCATCCTTAACCAAACCCTGTCCAATATTTTATCAAAAGAAGTCATTTCTTGTCCAAATGATCTCTCCATTCAAGAAGCAGCCAGGCTTATGGACAAGCACCAAAGAAGCGCTCTGGTAGTCAAAGACGAAAATGATCAGAATGCTGGCCTATTAACTGATAACGATCTAAGAACAAAAGTAGTCGCCCAAAATCTGTCCACTAACAAACCAGTCAAAGAGATTGCTTCCTGCCCACTTATCAAAATACCCTTAAATACCCAAGTCTTTGAAGCCATTCTGGTTATGATGCAACACAATGTAAAACACTTAGGTGTAACTAGCAATAATCATTTGATCGGAATAGCTACAGAAAAAGACCTGCTAATGGCTCAAGGATATTCCCCAGTTTTTCTTAGGCATGAAATCCAGAGGGCCTCGAGTATAAAAGAAATATCCAAGCGTCATGAACAAGTACCTGACTTGATTAAATCTCTAGTTCAAGGTGGGGCCAAAGCAGAACACCTGAATCAGATAATCACTTCAATATCCGACATTATACTGGAAAAGCTTGTTGGCTTTGCGTTAGAAGAACTTGGTCCTCCTCCGACAAGATTCTCCTTTATCATTATGGGCAGTGAAGGCCGCAAAGAACAGACACTGAAAACAGATCAGGACAATGCCATAATCTTTGAAGATATTCCTGGTAACCAAAAAGAGTCCGTCCAAAAATATTTTCTGGAGCTTGGCAGGAAGATTTGTACCTGGCTGGATCAGGTCGGTTACACCTATTGCAAATACAACCTAATGGCTCAAAATCCTAAATGGTGTCAACCATTGCAAACATGGAAAGACTATTTCTGGGAATGGATACACACATCAGAACCTGAAGCTATACTCCATTGCAGTATCTTTTTTGATTTCCGGTGGGGCTATGGAGATACAAGTTTGGCAGAGGAACTAAAAAACTATCTCCTCCAAGCCCTAGAAGGTTGGAGTGGCTTCCTTCGTTATCTGGCTGAAGAGGTATTGTATTTCAAACCCCCCTTAGATTTTTTTGGAAATCTAGTTACTGAAACACGAGGAGAGCATAAGAATTCTCTTAACTTAAAAACTCCTATGCGACTAATAGTTGATTTTGCCCGCATTTATGCCTTAAAACAAGGTATCTACCCAACAAACACCTTGGAACGTCTCCAAGAATTGAACCGGCTCCATGTTATTGATAGTCAGGATTATGAAGAGCTTTTGCATGCCTATTGCTTCCTAATGGAAATGCGGCTCAATCACCAAGTAACCAACATGTCCGAAAAAAACATCCCAGCTGACAACTATTTACTCCCCAAGGAACTGACTCAGTTTGAGAGGCAATCCCTTAAAGAGGCCTTCAAACGAATCCGTATAGCCCAAGGCAAACTCAGGGTCGACTTCACCCAATTTATAATCTAACTGATCAGTTAAAAGTTTTGTAACTGTTTAGCCGTTGGCAGCTAATTGAAAAAGGGGCTCTCTTTTGAAATTTTTAGTAATAAAGCAGTAAAGTTTCTTATCTTATTTGATGGAGGAGCCCCCACAGTGATTCAACGACAAAATAAAGATCTCCGGACGAAATATTCAATATACCAATAAAATTTTTCAAAAGCACCAAGTCCATTCAATATATCTTTGCCTATTCTTGAGT
>CAYUNZ010000193.1:0-1318 GCA_964446205.1 uncultured Desulfohalobiaceae bacterium
ATTTTAATAAATTATTGACTAAAGCATATTACTGAGTTTGAGCTATTTTGGTTTTTGTAGTTGAATAATGAATTTAAAGATATTAACTTAATTTTAATAGAGAGTATTAATTAGATGATATGTTAACAGATAATATTTTTTATCCTATAATCATTTGAAGGTAATTGACAATAGCCTCAATTACAATTCTAAATATTATTTAGGTATGATTGATTATATCTAATAAAAAGGTTTAGAATATAGAATTAGACAAAAAATGATAATGAATTAATTTAGAGATGATGTCAAACTTTTAAGAAATATTTTAAGGCATAAAAAAGTATTGCCAGATTTCTTCACTTTTGAAGACAAGTTAGATACTATTCTTGTTGTTCAACGTATGTAGACATATAAGATAACATGCCCAAAGTACAATATATTACTGTTACAAGCCAGGAATCGGGTCAAAAACTTCTGCAATTCTTGCAGAGACGTCTGCAAGGAGGTGTGCCTCGTTCTGCTATAATGCGTTGGATAAGAAAGGGTCAGGTCAGGATAGATAAATCTAGGTCTCAACCCTTTCATAGGATAACCACTGGCCAGATAATTCGAGTACCGCCTTATTATGATGAAACCTGTCCATCCCTTATTAATGAGCCAAGTGACAATCCTTTTCAACTAGGAAAGGTCTATGAGGACGAAAGTATTCTAGTGGTCTCAAAGCCTCCCAACCTTCCGACTCAGCCCGGGAGTAAACAAATTGACAGTGTCCATGACAGGGTTCAGAGAGGATATGTATATGCAGACTGGAAACCTGCACTAGTTCACCGTTTAGATAAAGATGTATCTGGGCTGCTCCTTCTGGCCAAGAGCTATGAGTATCTTCAACACTTGCAGGCTATCTGGCTGCAAGGTCGGATTAGGAAAATCTATTTGGCTTGGGTCGAGGGCAAGACTTTTTGGTATGACTGGTCTAAATTGATAGACACTCTATCTGTTAAGGACAGGAAGAATTCTTTGGGGAAAAGAATTAAGGCTGTCTCTTGGGTCAAGACCCTTAGGAATCAGGAGGATAAGAGTCTTGTAGCAATCTGTCTACAAACAGGGCGTAAGCATCAGATCAGGATACAACTATCAACAAGGGATCACTGGATAATTGGGGATAAGAAATATGGACGACTGAGTTCTGCTCAGGGTATCCTCTTACATGCCGGACATCTTGCCTGGGATGAATTTGCTTTTACACTTAGACCCTATTGGCATGGTGGCTATGCTGTAGAGGATAGTGATTTCCAGG
Organism: uncultured Desulfohalobiaceae bacterium; assembly: GCA_964446205.1. Taxonomy (GTDB): domain Bacteria; phylum Desulfobacterota; class Desulfovibrionia; order Desulfovibrionales; family Desulfothermaceae; genus CAYUNZ01. Next base: position 1,277 of record CAYUNZ010000193.1, read on the forward strand.
CAGCTAATATATGTCCACCGTTTACCAAAGAACGTTGACCGT
>CAYUNZ010000193.1:1418-5155 GCA_964446205.1 uncultured Desulfohalobiaceae bacterium
GGTAAACGGTTCACGGTATATCTCTCAGTATTGGACCTTGTATTGGATATCCTGTTTACGAATACCCAAGCCGGAAAACCATTCAAGGTGCTTTTTTATAAAGTTACAGCTCAAATCCAAATCTTCTTTAGTGTGTTGCTCCAGGGTAAATGTCGGCTTTAGATTGAGGAGCTCTAGATCCAAAAACAGCTCAGACCAGGGAATATTGCCTTGTCCCAAACCAAGATGCTGATCAGCTATGCCGTCATTGTCATGTAAGTGGAGATGCTTCAAAAAAGGGGCCAGGGTCTGTAACCAAAAGGATAAGTTTTGGTATTGACTGCCACTACCATAGCTGAACCAATGACCCATATCAAAACAGAATCTTATACGGTATGTCGAGAGTTCATACAAGAGGTCACTTATAGGTCTAGGGTCCTTTTCTCTAACATTTTCAAGGTATAAAGGGATATTATAAGGACTTAATTCTTCCATGATCTGTGACCAGGTGGTCACAGCTCTGTTCAACCACTTAGAAAACAGATCACTGTAAAGAGGAATGAAATAGTCATGGGCCACTAAATACCTGGGTTGATAAATGGCTGCGATTTTAATCGATTTTTTGAGTCGTGTTCTAGTTGCTTCCAAGATAAGATTGTCAATACTCCCGGGTTGCAGATCATGAAAAGGAAGATGTACGGCACAAGGTATTTCATTTTGATATAGGACATTTGCAATCTCGGTGTGCCAGGATTCATCCAATTCATCAAGAGCAATGGCATCTAGACCAAATTCCGGATTTAGGCCTTTTTCGATAAAAAAATTAAGGTACCATCTTTCTTTAGCTACGTAACGAAGGGGGAGATTGACAAAAAAGCGTCCCATACCGCAACTCTCTATTTAAATAACCCGTAAATACTTTGCCGAGCAATGAATCGCAAAAGGCAAAACAATTATACAATCTTCTATATTATCTATATATTGATATAGAAAAAGTGCATTGTATAGCCCTCTGTAATATAATGCAAGTTTTGCTTTTGGGTTTGTTGGGCTGGTTATTGGTGGGAAATTGAGCCTTAATCTGCAACCTAACTTAAGTTTTTTCAGCACTTTTTTGATATTGTTGCAATGCCTGGCGGGTAAAGAGGGATTCTAGTTGATATCCGTGATCAAGCAAATTTTGCCCTCCTCCTTCCTCCCTGTCCAAGACACAAAGTATCTGGACAACTTGAAGACCGACATCCAGGACTCTTTGGCAGGCTCTAAGAACACTGCCCCCAGTGGTGACCACATCTTCAAGCAAGGCTACTTTTTGACCAGCCTGAAAATTGATTAAGCCTTCCAGATACTGCTGGGTGCCATGAGATTTGGGGGTCTTGCGGACAATAAAACCAGGGAGACCGCGGTCTTGCAAGTAGGAGACAAGGCAAACCGAGCTGACCAAAGGATCGGCCCCCAAGGTCATACCACCAATCCCCTGAACCTGAGGATGCAAATGATCAAACAAGGTCCGTCCTATCCAATAAGCCCCTGCGGGGTCCAGGGCTGTGGGTTTGCAATCAAAGTAATAGTGGCTCTTACGTCCTGAGGTGAGGGTGAATTCACCTTCAAAATAAGATTTTTCCAATAATAAGTTGGCTAGTTTGGCTTTGCCTGGTTCCATCAGTTAACAACTATTCTTTTAGCTATATTCGTTGATGACCCTCTCAATTATCTGGCTTTCAAAACGCAGATAGTAATTGGGATCAAAGATGTCCTTCAGTTCATAATCGTTGAGATGGGAATTGATCAGAGGATCATCCCTGACTAAGGTCTCGAAAGAGGTCTGATTTTCCCATGACTTCATGGCCAGGCTTTGAACAATCTCGTATGCTGTTTGCCTGGCCAGACCTTTTTCCAATAAGAGCATAAGCAATCTTTGTGAGAAGTACAAACCATATGAACTGTCTAGGTTGCTTTGTATATTTTCTGGTTTGACTACTAGGTTGCTCAGGATATTGCTCAATCTGCGAAGCATGTAATTGATCAGGATTGTCGAATCCGGCATTATTACTCGTTCAACCGAGGAATGGCTGATGTCTCTCTCATGCCACAAAGACATATTCTCCATTGCAGAAAGGGAATTACTGCGGACGAGCCTAGCTAAGCCACACAAATTTTCAGCGGAAATAGGATTCTTTTTGTGAGGCATGGCTGATGAGCCCTTTTGGCCTTTACTGAAACCTTCCTCAACTTCTAGGACCTCGGTCCTCTGCAAGTGTCTGAGTTCAGTACTTAGCCTCTCTATACTGCCGCCTATTTGGGCCAAAGCGGAAAAGAAATGGGCATAGCGATCTCTTTGGACAATCTGAGTCGAGACAGGGTCAGGTCTTAAACCCAAGTAATGGCAGGCCTTTTCTTCAAGCTCAGGACTGAGGTGGGCATAGTTGCCTACTGCTCCAGAGATTTTGCCAACCCGGATATCATCTAAGGCTAGTTGCCAACGTCTCTTGTGTCTGGCAAACTCAGCATAAAAGCCAGCCAATTTTTGTCCAAAACTCATTGGCTCAGCGTGTACACCATGAGTTCGTCCCATCATAAGCAGACCTTTGTACTCATAGGTCATATCTTGCAGGACTTTTAGCAAGTAATCAATATCATTGGCAATGATGCTGCCAGCCTTGTGCAATATAACACCGTTGGCTGTATCGACAATATCTGAGGAAGTACAGCCCAGATGGATATAGCGTGAGGCCGGACCCACTTTTTCTTCAATGGCGGTTAAAAAGGCAATTACATCATGTTTGGTCTGTTCTTCCAACTCGAGTATACGGTCAAGTTCAAAATCTGCCTTATTCTTTATTTCCAGCCATTCTTTTTCCGGGACAACACCGAGGTCATTCCAAGCTCGGCTAATGGCCAGTTCAACCTCAAGCCAAGTCCGAAACTTGTGTTCCAGTGTCCATAAATTTCCCATTTCCGGGCGGGTATAACGTTCGATCATCAAGGACCTCTTATCTCAGAGGGGAGAATTGCGATTTTTTGGTATTGAAAAATTACTAATTCCATATTCGGAAATTAGAAATTTCCAGATGGGAACTACTAAGTAAATTTGTGCCAAAGGACCATGTCAACGGTTCTAGATAGCTAATTCAGTAAACTACAAAAAATTGTAATGTCCCCTGTCAGAATTATACTGCAAACAAACAGGCTTTGAGCAATAACTTTGATTATAAGCAAAAAATGTTGATCATTAACCACAAACATCAATTCATGGTTTACGGCCAACATTTTTGTGGCTAATATAAACTAGTACACAGCTGAAAAGACTTTACTTAGACTCACTTTGGTTGGCGGACTTTTTCTCTGTCCCAGAAGCGGTAGAAGTATTATTCTCAGTGCCAGTCTTGGCCTTATTGCTCTCCGTATCCTTGGAGCTGGTTGTCTCTGTCCCGGATTTTTCCGATTTCTCAGTCTCCACAGTCTCTTTTTCTTTGGCCCCTTTACCATTCCCATTACCATTGTCAGTGATATTGGAGTTTCGGGCATAATCGGTAACATACCAGCCACTGCCTTTGAGAATAAAGGCTGTGTTGGAAATTAGACGCTTGGCTTGTCCTCCACAAATTGGACAAGCCATCTCCCTTTCTACAAAATCTTTTTGCCATTCTTCGAAAATATGCTGGCATTCTTGGCAGCAATATTCATAAATAGGCATTTTTTAAACCTCCTCTAGATTGTTCTCACTATATAGTTTTCATCCGGAAACTGCCCTTTTT
>CAYUNZ010000194.1:0-5150 GCA_964446205.1 uncultured Desulfohalobiaceae bacterium
AATTTTGCAGACTGACGCAGCCAAACGGAAAAAGGGCAGTTTCCGAATGAAAACTCCTTAGTTTTTATTTTCTTGCCTGGATCTTTTGGGCAGATATTTGACACGACATGGCCCTTAAACTGACTCAGATTGCAAATAAAAGACAAGCAAAAGTTGTCTATAAGCCCAGAATACAAAGGGATTGATAAATATTCAAACACAGTCCTATATCTTTATCTGAGCAGCCTTGGTAAGTTAGATGTGTTGTCAATCTCAATGCCTATCTTTTTTATAATCCAATCCAGACTTAAGTTCAATTCTTGATTTCTTTGCTTGCCAAATTGGTTCAGACCATTCAGATGCTAATACCTTACTTCAGTTATTTGTTTTGATTGATATATTAAAGTGGAGATTTGACTGTTCAAGATTATTTTTGTCTTGAATTAGTGATACATTGATGTATCATTATATCGTATCTATAAAATAAATTAAAATAAAAAACAAATAAATACAATATGATAAACAAATGGTATGTATATTACATTTTAAAGATTAGGTTAAGGGTTAGAAAACAAGTGATTATTTAAATGCTCTATAGCTGTCTTAGGAAGTGTTTTTATTTCTATAAATATTCAATCAAGGGAAAAAGTGAAGAAGCGATGGTAATGCTTAAGTAATTTTAGTGTCTCTGGGACCACGGAAAGCTTGTTAAGTTCCTGAGCCGAGAACCATCCGGCCTCTAAGGCATCGTCATTGGGGCAGGGATAACCTCGGATGAAGGAGGCTATATAATCAATAATCACATAGTGATACAATATCACCCCTGATGAATCTCTTTCGATGACATCAAATGTGTTGATGGACTCCTTTGCTTTAACCACAATAGATGTCTCCTCAAAAACTTCTCGCTCAGCTGCTTCTTCTGAGTGCTCACCAAGCTTGATGCTGCCGCCCGGCAGTGACCACATCCCTTTTGCAGGTGAATGACCACGCAGGACTAGAAGGACCTTATTGTTGTTAAAGACCAAAACCCCAACTGCAATTTGTGGTTGTTTAGGATATTTTATGCCCATAACAAATTTACTTCGATTTTTTATTGCGTTTTCTGGTAAATTATGTCATATTTTATAAAAATGAGAGAGATTATTTGTTCATTAAAGATCGGCCTTACTCTTAGCCTAAGTATTTAACTAAGATAATCGGTTAAGGAGGCATAAATATGATTTTAAAATTCTGCCCAAAGCGGCTTTCAGTGAGGTGGTCCTCCCTGAAAGCCTTCTGAAGGAATAATTGTATCTGTATTCAAAAGATAAAGGAGGGATTGATCATGAAACGGCATCGTATCAATTATGAGACACTTATACAGGTTTCTAAAGGGATCTCTCACTCCAAAGACCCGGAAGAAGTAGTCCTTATGACTGTGGAAGGGATCAAGACAGCCCTTGACGTAAAAGGTTGTGCCCTTTTTCTAGTCAATCGAAGCTCCAATGAACTAGAACTAGCGGCTTCTTATGGGTTGAGTCAAGAATATATAAATAAAGGCCCATTGAGTGCCTTGCGCTCCATTGCTCAATCACTCGAGGAAGGGCCGGTAGCAATTTATGACGTTACTGACGACCCTCGTCTACAGTATGCAGATGAAGCAAAGAAAGAGGGAATTGTTTCCATTTTGGCCGTACCTATTGTAGCCCATAACAGAGCGATAGGATGTATACGGGTTTATACCTCCGAACATTGGGATTTTACCCTTGATGATGTCAATTTTGTTCAAGCCTTGGCCCAAATTGCCGGAATGGCCATTGATGTCTCTCGTCTATATCAAGGACAAAAAGAGAGTATTGAGGTCTTAAAGAAACTAAGAGAAGTTCAACAAAGCAGAACAAAACGGCGCACTCCATTTGAGGGTGTTCCGGTAAGTGTACCACTTGAGGAGGTAAGCCGGAAGGCTTCCTGAGAAGGTTAACATGAAAGAACGTTTACCGTTGTCCGTTTACCGTCTACCGAAGAATGAGAGACACAGATCGAATGTAGTCTGGGATGAGAAAAATTGGAAACACATTTGTTTTTCTTATCTCTTCGGTCGACGGTTCACGGTCCACGGTAGACGGTTAACATTTTCATTCTTCGTTGTGTCTATAAGGACATGATGTTTAAGACTAATCCTTTTTTTGTTTTTTTAATGTGTGGGCTTCAGGGGGTATTGGTTCATTATCTAAATCAAAGACTCTTCGAATTAGTGAAGTGAAATAATTTGCAGACTCCTCTTCTTGTGACTTTCTTTTCAAAAAGGTTATCGGGTGATGTAACAGTTTCTTAGACAAAGAAAAAGCTAATTGTTCTATAGCCTGACGTGTTTCCGGGCTGAGATCAGGTCCCAAGTTTTTCAAAGTCTTATTGAGTTCCTTTTGAGCCAGGTTCTCTCCGTAATTGAGCAAGTCTATTATGGTTGGCTTCAAACTCAATGATCTTAGCCAACCCTCAAAGGCAGTCACTTCCTCATTTATTATTTTTTTTGCAATTTCTGCCTCTTCCCTGCGCTGTTCCAAATTTTCCTCAACAACTCCTTTGAGATCATCAATGTCATAGATATAAATATTGTCTAACTGGTTGATATCAGGATCAATATCTCTAGGTACAGCAATATCTATAAAGAACATTGGTTTGTACTTTCTTTTCTTAATAATTTGACGCATGTCCTTGATGTTGATCAAAGTTTGGTTAGACCCGGTCGAGCTGATTATGATATCCGCTTTGGGAAGTTGGTTATAGATTTCCGTGAAGGGAATGGCTTGTCCCTGGAAGTGAGAGGCTATTTCCACAGCTCTGGCATATGTCCTGTTGGTCACAAAAAGCTGTTGTATTCCGTTATTGATAAGATGTGAGGCTGCCAGCTCGGCCATCTCTCCAGCTCCGATGAGCATAACCTTTTTAGGGGCCAAATTACCAAAGATATTTTTGGCTAGTTCTACCGCGGCAAAGCTGATTGAAACTGCATTCTGGGAAATTTTCGTCTCTGTACGTATTCTTTTGGCGACAGAGAAGGCCTTATGCATTAGACGGTTGAGGATAGGTCCGGTAGTTCCCTGTTCAACACAGAGTCGGTAAGAGTCTTTCATTTGACCCAGGATTTGTGGTTCACCCAAGACCATGGAATCCAGACTCGAAGCTACTGAGAAGATATGCTCGACTGCTTCTTTGTGGTTCAATATATAGATATATGGTCGTAATGCTTCCGGTTCATGCGAGCAGAGCCTGGCCCAAGATCTGAGCATCCACTCTATGGGGGTATCATGACCTTGACTAATAGTCAGCAACTCGACCCTGTTACAGGTCGAGAGGATGATAAGCTCTTTAACCGGACAATTTTCTTGCCAGAGATCGAGCTGCTTTGGAGATACCTCATTTAGAGCAAAGACTTCTCGTATCTCCAGTGGTGCGGTTCGGTGATTCAATCCGATGAGTTGGATGTATTTTTGCATGAGTTTCAAGGTTGAAAGCTATGATGTGTCGGTAGGTACAGGTTGATAATCAAAAATGACACCAGACTGAGAATGAAAAGCCATGAGGCCATTTTCGCCGGTTTACGTCCTTTCCAACCTAAGGCTAAACGTTGGTGAAATAAGTATGCAAAGACAAACCAGATAGCTAGGCTAAGAATCTCTTTGGGATCAAAAGAGAAGATTTCCCCCCAAGTGAAGCCTGCCCATAAAAAACCAGACAGAACACCAACAGTAAAGAGAGGGAAGCCGATACTGACCGCCCAGTGATTGACCTGATCGAAACTAGTCAAGGCTGGGAGGTCTCTTTGTAGCTTGTTTAGTTTTATTTTGTGTTTGATCTTTTTGTCTACATAAATATAGCAGAGCCCGGCCCCAAAGGCCATGGCCAAAAGGGCAATGCTTACAAACAGAGCTGCAATATGAAGACCAAACCAGAGTAAGCTCAATTCTGAGGGGATTGAGAGGGTGTCAGTGTTGATGGCCATTGATGAACAAAAGAGCATCAAAGCTAAGGGCGAGGCAGTTAGGGCTAAAAACTGGAGTTTGAGACGCCACCAAAGGACAAGATAAATCATGAGAAGTACCCAGGCCAATAGACTAAAATAGAATTGCCCTTGGGTAATGAAGAATTCTGGGCTTTGGCTTACTTTTAGGACTAGGTCTATTGTGTGTAGCAAAAAGGCTATCAAAGTGGTTATTAGAGAACAACGTTTCAGGAAATGAGTCCTGCCCAAAATACCACCTAGGAAGAAAAGCGCCCCTAGGAAATAGAGCAGGGCAATGGTCATGTCAAATAGGGTCAAAAAGGTCATTTATAAGCCCTCTTATGGCGTGATGTAAAGAGTTTGGAAGTTTTTGATGCAAAAGTTGTGAAAGCTGTAGCTTGTTCTTTGTTTTGATGGCTAGGTAAATATCCTCTTGGACAAGGGATCGAAAAATCCGGGTATTTTCTTGGGTCGGATATCCGTATTTGAAAACAAGGGAACGAACTCGGGACAATATTTTCAACCACAATTCATATTCCGGGCCGTAAATTTTGGCCAGATCATCTTTGAGTCTTTTGGCCATGGCTGGACTAGATCCTGAGGTAGAAACGCTGATCATCAAATCTCCTTGCTTGTGTAAAGCTGGAACAATAAAACTACCTAGTTCAGGGGCGTCAACAATATTACAGAGGATATTTTCTTTTTCACAGATACGACTTATGTCCAAGTTCAGTTTATAGTCTGAGCTACTGGCAATGACCAGAGAGACCCCTTTCAGATCGGCTGGGGAAAAGGATCGTTGGACAAAGGAGACTGCTGGATGGGAAATAGATTTCTGGAAAACCTCTGAGGACTGATTAGGGTCAACAACCAAAATATCCTCAGCCCCACAATCAAGTAGGAGAGATGTCTTGCGTTTTCCAACTGTTCCAGCACCGATAATAAGACATTTTTTCCCTTGGAGATCAAGAAGTAAAGGTAGATGTGACATAACTATGTGTTTAACAAAAATATTTTGATCTGTAAATTAACATGAAAAGAATTTGGCCCACGAAACACACGAAAAAACACGAAAAAAAGAATGAAAATTTATAAGAATAATTTTAGAAGGTTATCGGGAGCTTTTCATTGTTCGTTGTGGGCCGGTTGCACGGCCCATGGACGTTAACATGAGAAGAACTTGGAC
>CAYUNZ010000195.1:0-5078 GCA_964446205.1 uncultured Desulfohalobiaceae bacterium
GGCACTGGGTTTAGTCCGCCGTTAGAGTTGACACAGGCATGGAGGGTATAACCACTGGTCATGAATGTGTTTTCATTACTAAGATTGTATATCTCATAATAAAAAGCCAGGGATGCTCGCCCCCAATTGCCAATACCTGTTCGAACCGAGATCTGTTCTTCGAATTTGGCTGGGGCGCGGTAACGGCAGTAGGCCTCTCGGACCATTAAATAAAGACCTTTTTTTTCTATTTCCCCATAGCTCAAACTCAATTCTCTAAGGAAATGACAGCGGGCCTGTTCAAACCAGTGGAGGTAGTTGCCATAGTAGACAACCTTCATAGAGTCGGTCTCCCCGTATGAGACCAAATGAGGCCACCAGACTTCAGGTTGAGGAAATGTACTGTAATCATGCTTGGACATGCTTTTCTCCTAATTGGCTAAGCACCCATGGCAGTAAATTGTAGCCTTTCTCAACAGTTAGTCCTGTCACAGCTGCGGTTCGTTCGCAAAAAAGGCTTTGAGGGTGGTTAAGAGGTGATCTGGGGTTGTAAAATAAAAAAGGTACAGGCTCAGAGGTATGGGTTTTTTTTATGATCGGGGTTAGGTGATCACAGGCTATTAAGCAGGCTGCTCTATGATTTTTAATAGTCTTTAAGAGAGGGCCAACTATGAGATGATCAAATCGTTGGATGGCCTCAATTTTGTCTACTAGATTTCCGGCATGACCACATTCATCTGGTCCTTCGACATGTAAGAACAAGAACTGTCCCTGTTCAAGAAACTCTTGGGCTGCTTCCACCTTGCCTTGATAGTTGGTGTCTAAAAGTCCGGTTGCTCCAGGTATATCATAGACTTCTAGTCCTGCTGATCTTCCCAAGCCTTTGATCAAATCAACGGCTGAGATAACAGCCCCTTTGTAACCAAAGGTTTCTTGAAAATTGGGTAGAGCAAGAGAGCTTCCTTGTCCCCAAGGCCAGATTGCATTGGCCTTGGCATGAGGATAGTTGTCTTGCAAAAGTTCTGAGGCCCTATAAATGAGATTTTTCAGGGAGTCACTTTGAGCAAAGGTTTCTAAATCCGAGGCCAGGGATTGATTGGTCAGGTCATGGGGAGGTGAGATGTTTAGTTTGGCTTCAAGTCCGTGTTGGCCATTTTTCTGAACCAGGAGATGTCTATACTGTAGCCCGGTAATAAATTCAAAGACACCGTTCCCTAGTTGAGACTTAAGGAGGTCAATCAGCTTTCGAGCTTCCTCAGTGGCAATATGTCCGGCGCAATAGTCAAGCATGATACCTTGAGCAGAAAGCTCGGAAATAGTACACAGATTTAGTCGATAGATCAAATCAGAAGGATCAAGATCAAGTTGTTGGGCTGAAGCCTCTATAGGTCCCCGGCCGGTGTGATATTCTAAGGGATTATAACCCAAGAGGGCCATGTTGGCTATGTCTGATCCAGGAGGCAAAGATTCCGGGACAGTAACACATTGCCCCAAGATTGATGATTGGGTTATACTGTCGATATTGGGGGTATGTGCTATTTCAAGTGGGGTTTTGCCCTTGATTTCAGAAATGGGATAATCACCCATCCCATCGGCTATGAGAAACAGGAGTTTTTGTTTCATATGATTCTCAATTGGATTATAAGATTCGATAGTGGATTGGTCTTTCTTTGACAAAACTTAGTTCTTCTATTTCTTGCAATGCGGTTTTGATATCTTTTAGTTGGGCTGAATGGGTCAAGAAAACGACAGGCACGGTTTGACCAGAAGGCTCTTGTTTCTGCACGGCTTGGGCAATACTGATATTACGTTCGCCCATTATACCGGAGATAATGGAGAGAACCCCGGGTCTGTCCTGAACAGTAAAGCGGATGTAATGTTTAAAGACTGTCTGATCAGCAGGGAGGATATTTGCTTGGGGTAAGTGAGCCTCCAAAAAACCTGTATTGTTGTAATCAGAGCAGTTTTTGATCAAAGCCATTATGTCTGCTAGGACAGCACTGGCAGTGGGCATATCCCCGGCTCCTTGACCATAAAGCATAATCGGTCCAACAGCATTCCCTTCAAGTAGGATGGCGTTAAAAGGACCTTCAACCTTGGCCAGCATGTGATCTTTTTTGATAAGGGCTGGAAAGACTCCGGCTTGAAGATGACCTGATTTGTTTTTGACTTGGGCAATCAATTTGATTTGATATCCGAAATCTTTGGCCCGGAGGATGTCATAGGGTTCCACTTGACGGATCCCCTCAACAAGAAGTGAACTCAAAGGATAATCCTGTCCGGAGGCCAGCCGTATAAGAACAGTTAGTTTGTGAGCTGCATCCAGGCCATCGATATCAAGGGAGGGATCGGCTTCAGCATAACCCTTTTCTTGGGCCTTGATCAGGACTTGGGAAAAGTTTAGTGATTTCTCGGTCATCTCTGTCAGGATATAGTTGGCTGTGCCATTCAAGATACCGGTCAAGGACTTTATCTTGTTTCCAGCCAAACTTTCCTTCAAACTCTGAATGATTGGTATACCGCCTCCGACGCTGGCTTCATAGTACAGTCCCAGATTGTTTTTATCGGCTAGTTCAAACAGCTCTGATCCATTGGAGGCCAAAAGGGCCTTATTGGCAGTGACCACTGATTTCCCATTTTGCAACGAACCGGAGATAATATTATAGGCGGTGTCTGTTCCGCCGATTAATTCGATAACCAGGTCCAAGTCTTTATCATAGATCAATTCGTCTATATTGTTTGTAAATAAGGTCTCAGGAGAAGGGATGAACTCCCTGATTTTGTTAAGATCTTTGACTAGGATTTTTTTGATTTCTATGTTCTTCCCTAATCGATGAGTGATCCAGTCCGAATTTTCTCTCAAAATCCTGGCCAAGCCCAAACCAACTGTGCCGTATCCTGCTAATCCGATTTTTACAGTCTCTATCGCCATTTTTTTAACCTCAACATCCTGTGTGCATAATATATTTACTATTGATTTTATTCTTCGGTCAACGTCCTTTCATAGTTAATGTATTCAAAAGGATTCTAGTAACAGTTTTAAGACAAAATCTTCTTGATACCACGTATGGCCTGATTTGTTCGGTGACGATTTTCAACTAAGGCAAAGCGGACATAGTTATCACCATAATGCCCAAAACCAAGGCCTGGTGAGACAGCAACTTTTGCCTCTCTTAGGAGAAATTTTGAAAATTCGACTGAGCCCATATATTGGAATTGCTCTGGTATCTTAGGCCAAGCAAACATAGTTGCCTTAGGGTGTTCAACTGGCCAACCGACCCGATTCAATCCATTGATTAAACAGTTTCTTCGGTCTTCATATTCGTGAACTATTTCCTGAACGCAGTCCTGAGGTCCATTCAGGGCCACGATAGCGGCAATTTGAACTGGTTGAAAGATCCCATAATCAAGATAGCTCTTGATTCTGGTCAAGGCATGGACTGCATCTTGATTGCCGCAACAAAATCCGACACGCCATCCGGCCATAGAATAGCTCTTGGACATTGAATAGAATTCAACACCCACATCTTTGGCCCCTTTGGCTTGCAAGAAGCTTGGAGGCTTATAGCCGTCAAAAGCTAAATCAGCATATGCTAGATCGTGGATGACAAAGATGCTATGTTCCTTGGCAAAGTCCACAATCTTTTGAAAGAACTCCAAATCCACAGTTGTGGTTGTTGGGTTGTGCGGGAAGGAAAGTATCAATAATTTTGGTTGAGGCCAAGTCTGTTTGGTGGCTTGTAAGAGGTCTTGGAAGAAATCTCTGTCTTTATCAATGGGTACTCGCCTTACATCGGCCCCGGCAATAATTGCACTATAGGAATGAATAGGGTAAGTCGGATCAGGGACAAAAACTACATCACCTGGGCTAAGCATGACTAGAGCCAAATGGGAGAGACCTTCTTTGGCTCCAATAGTGACAACAGCTTCTTGTTCAGGGTCGATGTCTACATTGTATCGACGGAGATACCAGTTGCTAATGGCTTTGCGTAGGTTGGCAATGCCACGGGAAGCGGAGTATCTGTGGTTAACTGCTTTTGGAGCTGCTTCGATTAATTTGTCAACAATATGTTGTGGGGTTGGGATATCCGGATTACCCATTCCTAGATCGACAATATCTTCGCCTTGTCGCCGGAGCTCCATCTTGAGATCGTTGACTACAGCAAAGACATAGGGAGGCAGTCTATCCATCCTGGTGAACAGAGTCATGAGCTACTCCTTGTCCTTTGAGTATAACGTGTTAAAGGAATATATTTATAAGCCAGAAGTACTTTCTGTCAAAGGGGAAATGATAGAAATTTTGATTTGATAAAAATATGATATTATTGTTGGCCGGCCTAGCTTTTGTCTCTGACTTGGCAGGCCAGAGGATTTTGATATGGAAAATTCTTTTTTCTTTAATTCAAGTATCAGGGGCTAGTTTATAGCCCTTAATGTTGGTCATGATATAAGAATGACTGCAAAGAATATATTTAAAAAGGACCTTCAGATAAGGAGTTGACATTTGCTTGATACTGCTTAAAAGAAATTTTATATCAAGATCTAAAAAAATGACTGAGTAAGAATTAAAAATGTCGGCATCAGACAATTTTTGATCTACTTTGTAGACTGAAGGAAGAGTAAGGAGAGAAGCAATTATGGCCAAATTTACATCAAATCCTTGGCTGGAAATCCAGGGCATGAAAGAAAAAATGGATCAGCTTATGGACGAAGTACATGACCGGTTTGATCTCCCTCAGAGGATTCAGGAGACAACAGCCCTGTGGCAACCAGTAACTGATGTCTATGAAACATCTACAGAATATGTCATTCAGATGGAAGTAGCCGGTATTGCTAAGGCAGATATTGATCTGGAAGTTAAGAGCCATTTGCTTCGTATATTTGGGGAGCGCCGGATGATAAAGGATGCTCGCGGTAGTAGATACCAGGTTTTGGAACGCTCCTATGGACCCTTTTCCCGAAGGTTTACCTTGCCGGAGGATGTGGATCAAGATAATATACATGCTGTTCATCAAAACGGGCTTTTGACAATTACCTTGCCCAAAAAAGAGCAATTGCGGGAGCAAAAGTCCATTACTGTGACCGAGGATTAGTTTTTT
>CAYUNZ010000196.1:0-5062 GCA_964446205.1 uncultured Desulfohalobiaceae bacterium
TCAATTCGGAAACTAGATTTTTTTTTCGTTTGGCAAGGAAATCAAGAAATTATGAAAAGGCGTATCTTAATACGTTGACGAATAATTTTGCAGACTGACGCAGCCAAACGGAAAAAGGGCAGTTTCCGGATGAAAACTAATTATTGGCAAGGTAAAAGAATGATACAGATAACGACTCTAAGATCTTTTTTTACTATTTGCTACGGGCTATTGGCTATTTGCCTATTATATCTACACCTCTAAACCCTTACAAAAAACTATAAGGATTAAATTGTGTCTTTGAAACTAGTTGCTATTGGTGGGCTAGGTCTAATGCTTAGCCCTTCGGCAAGACATCTTAAATCTGACTCTGAGGTCAGATTTATAAGGATTCATGACCGAGGTAAAAAGGGGACAAGACGGGATAGTTGCCGCCAAGCCTGGCAGACATATGGGGCTGAACTGGTCAGTAATTACAAAGATCTTATCGGTAATGGTCATTTCGACGGCCTAGTAATCTGTGCCGGTAAAAATGGGGATGATGCAGAGATACTGCGTTCCATTATCCCCATTATTAACAGCACCTGTAACCCCAAACCCTTTATCTTACATCTCTCAACCGTGAGCTCACGTTTTGTTGATTCGGCCTATAAGTACTTAGCTCCTCAAGGAATACCCTATGTCAATTACCCCCTTACCGGAGGTCCAGCCGGAGCAGACTCAGCTTCCATGCTTGTCCTGGCCAGCGGGGATAGTCAGCTCTACACTGATCTGGAGCCATTTATCAAACAAATCGGCAATCCTCGGTATTTCGGACCTAAAATTACTGCCGGCACAGAGGTGAAGCTCATCGGTCAAATGATGGTCTTTAATGGTTTGACCGGTATTTGTTCGGCTGCTGCCTTGAAATCATCCTGTTTTCAAGAGCCTCTCTCAGGTAACAAGCAAGCAGAATTTTTTGATTTTCTAAATAATGGTGCAGGAGGAACAAAACAATGGGATGTGGCCCTTAGCAAGGGTATTAGAGACAATATCTGGGATCAGGGTTTTATGCTCCACCATGCGGTTATAGATACCCTCTATACAATTCAGCTAGGTCAGGAACAAGGTCTCTCTAATCTGACCTTATTACCACTTTTGTCAACAGCCTTAGCCTTTTCTTACCTACTCAGAAAAAATAAAGGAAAATCATTGGCTACCCATTCTCTGGTCCTGGAAATGACACAGGAAAACGCTTATGGATTAGACTCCTTTCTACAAAAAAATCTTGTCTTAGCAAACATTGAAAAGAGCCTGGATAATGTCATAGGGTCTTTGCCTGAAAGTTTACAAAGATCTGTAGACCTTGATATTGATGTACAAAGTTTTGTCTCATAGCAGTCATCAATTCCCTTGTATCTATTTTGACTGGATAAAAAAAGAAGGGGGATCGATATATTCACTCCTACATAAAGGACATTTGGAAGGCTTTTTGTAATCCTTCCTCTTTTGGAAATGGAAACCACAAGACTTACATTTAGCTGCTACAACTTCTATCTTGGACCTCTGCTTTTGTAGTGATTTGTTGATATGCTCTAGGTGTAAGAGAACGTCTTTTTCTGAAAGACCTATCTCTTGTGAGAGTCTACGAACTGTTAATGGGTCATCTGCCTCCTGCAATACTTGAAGTATCTTTTGGCGATTGGTCTTTTGATCGCCTTCATCTAAATGTCCCTTGTCCATCAGCAATCTCCCTAAAATCTCAATTTTGATAACTGTTTCACTGTTCGCAACGAGTTTAAAAAAGGACTTTCTTTTGGAACTTAAGTTTGCAATCCCAAAGTTTCTAATCTAATTTTGCACTTGACTCAATCTATTATCTTTATAGATCAGAAAATTGCAAGCCTCATTGAGATAAATTTTGAGCAAAAAAAAAGCAGCCACCTCATTTGAGATGACTGCTTGGACGTGATTATATCATCAACCTTAAAAGGCTATGAATCGTTTTCTATTCTACCTCCGCGGTCTAGCCTCGCTGACTTTGAGGGTTCGCCCCTCAAATGAACCCCCATTGAGAGTTTCCATGGCACTATCAGCATCTTGGTCATCCATCTCCACAAAGCCAAAGCCTCTAGATCTTCCGGTTTCTCGATCATAGATGATATTCACATCTTTGACTGCTCCATATTGAGCGAACAACTTTTGCACTTCCTCTTCTGTTGAGGAAAAAGGCAAATTACCAACATAAATTTTCTTTGTCATACTAATACTTCTCCTGAAAATTAAATCGTTCTGTAAAACAGAATCTCTCTTATATAATTTCAACAAAAAGTCAAGCATTTTTTTGGACTCTAGACGATTATTTTGTTATCCAACAGTATGAGTTTAACCCTATGAAAAAGGGTCTTTCTTTTGAACTTACGTTTTCAAGCCTAGACTTTCTGATCTCTCTGATGAGGGACTGCCTGACCCTCTTTACTCTTTATCTAGGTGCTTTTGACTAGATTTAATTAAAATAAAGAAAGCTCCTTTTTCAATTAGTTGCATAACATCTAAATAGTCACATCAAACATTTTTTAAAATATAGTCTATTGACTATCAAGTAAATGGATACGGCTTATGTCCCAAAAACATCCTGCTCAAACAGAGGGTTGGTTTGATAGGTCATCAATAAACATTTCCACCTCTTATTTTGCCAATATAAACTATCTGACCAATCCTGTCAGCATCGCCAGGAGTGAACCAAAGTGGTTTATTGCTTCTTTTAAAGAACCACCTGTATACAAAAAATTAGCCCCATCATGGTCATTAATCGGCAAGTCTAAACAAGGCAAAATCAGTCTTGAGGAATATATCGACATATATTATCAAAGTGTTCTGAAGGGAACTGATCCATTTATAGTAATAACCGAGCTCATACTAAATTTCGGAGCTGAGCTGACACTAATTTGCTGGGAAAAACCTGGAAATTTCTGTCATCGACGTCTTGTGGCTACATGGCTGGAGGAAAATACGGGGTTGTTTATACCGGAAATCTGATATCGCAAGTTTGAATGAAAAAACAAACTTGAATGAATGACTATCCTCACCAGATATAAAAAAGGAGATTTCCAATTTGCAAAAACAAAATATCTCCCATATCGACTATCAATTACAGCAGGTAACTACCCAGACTGGGATAGGCTTTTATTCATCTCAGCCCAAAGAAGAGATAGACTATGAGAACACTCTCGACCTGTCCAAAAGACATCCAAATGATGAATTTATACGTCGTCATCTAATACGTCACATCATGGCTTGGGATATTGAGACACTTAGCAAAAATATTCGAACAGCCTCTGATTATGATACATTCTTGCTCTCAGCAATTTTTGAGGCCTGCCTCCACAATACCTCTTTTTATGAAAAGAAAAACCTTTTTACAAAAGAACTTTTAGAACAACTTATTGAAAAAACTCCTCTGGTTTTTTTGAGGTCGATCCTACTCAAAGACCACACTCTTCACAAGGCATGGATAAATCTATTTAGAGAAAATATTATCAATCATAAACCCCTTCCACTAAAAAAAGAAATAGAGCTCTCTCCGCCCATCAGACCAAGAGAGATAAAAAAGGCAATCAACATTTCTACCAATCTAACAAAGCTCAGGACAAAGTATGGTCAAAAACCCTTAGGACATCCTCCAGAAAATAATCTTATCTCTAGGGAGGCTGTGGTTCAAAAATTATACAGCTCAGGCATAGATCTAGGTACTGAAATGCGTCATATATCCTCATTAAGCCCTTATGGAGTCCTCAGACCATGGCAAACGTCGCTGAAAGTATTAAACGCTCGCCACGACTATAGTCTAGCTATTGAGCAAACAGCTTATGGCCGGGGATTGGATATGGACCAAGCTAGACTTTCATGCATTATGGAAATTGTGGAACGGGCTTCTGCTTTTGCCAGTTTTGAAGCTGGCCAAGCTTTGGGCTATGTTCAACATATGCCACTTACTTATGCCAGAGCATCAAAATTAATGTCCAAGTCCGAGCCTTTACTAAATCCAAGTCAACTCCATTTGGAAGCACCATACCAGGATGATTTTCTATATTGGATTCAGGGGTCAGCTTTTAATGGAGATAGATACCTACCAATCTTTCTCCCAGCCCAATGTGTCTTTCTATTTTGCAACCTAGATGAAATAAAGCTCTTTACCAGCTATGGCTCAACCGGTCTAGCCGCAGGGACAACTCTGGAAATGGCCAAATTAAAAGCCCTTTTAGAAGTTATCGAGCGCGACTGTGATAGTACTTGCCCCTTTGATCCACATCTATGTTTTGAGGTCAAAACAGACAATCCTTACCTTAGCTATCTTTTTGATGACTATAAAAAAAGAGGTGTTCATGTTCAATTTCAGGACATAACATCATTTGAGGGTATCCCTTGTTACAGGGCATTTATCCAGACCTTAGACAACCAAATTGTAACTGGAGCAGCCGCCAGCCTTGATGCCCAGGAGGCTCTGCTTGCCGCTATGACCGAAATACCTTATCCATACCCATGTAAGTATCCGACAAAGGCCGGGATACCCGGGCTACCTAAAATAGATTTGAACGAACTGCCAATTTATTCAACCGGGGCCTATCACAACGATCTGCAAATTATGGAAAATCTCCTGTCCACTAATGGCTATTGTCCGGTATATGTCAATCTAACCAAAAAAGAGCTTGACTATCCGGTTATCAGAGCATTAGTCCCAGGTATGGAAATGCTTGGTGATCTTGATGAGTTCTCTCGAGTTCATCCAAGGCTCTACGCCAACTATTGCAGAATAACCGGACAAGAGATTATATAAAAGGCTTCCTAAATTATCTATAACTCCAGTGTGCTGCGGTCTTTTCATATTTTCAGTCAACGGTCAACGGTCTTTCTTGCTAAAAGCAATGTGAACCGAGAACCGTGAACTGTGAACCGTAAAACAAAGATGGTAAGAAATTACCCCTTTATTCTTATTTCTTCGGTCAACGGTCAACGGTTCACGGTCTTTTCATATCAACCGACACGACAAGAGGATTGTCTTTATGTTTAAAAATAGGCTAAGAAAGGCGGTCCTGCCTTTGAG
>CAYUNZ010000197.1:0-5039 GCA_964446205.1 uncultured Desulfohalobiaceae bacterium
AAAAAAATGATTTTTTTGTTCTTATTTCTTCGGTCTACGGTCAACGGTTCACGGTCAACGTTCTCTTCATCTTATAGTTTGAGATTGATCCGACAATGACTCCCTTCGACGATTTTTATGGAGCTTTTAGCTTGAATTCTTTCTTATAATCAGATGATATTCTCAACAATCCAGTCAGCAAACTCCTGGCATCCTAAGGCTTCTGCATTGTCCATCATACGAGCCAGGTCACCTGAGACCCGTTTTGATAATATGGCCTTTTCAACTCCGGAATATATGGCTTCAGCTGCCTCTGACCATCCCAAATGCTCAAGCAACATGGCCCCAGAAAGTATCATACTGCAGGGGTTGGAGGTATTTGTCCCTGCTCTTTTGGGCACAGTTCCATGGGTCGGTTCAAAAATTGCCAGAGAATCACCAATGTTTGCCCCTGGAGCTAATCCAAGTCCACCAACCTGTGCCGCCAGAGCATCAGACAGATAATCCCCATTTAGATTGGTAGTAGCTATAACATTATACTCATCGGGTCTGGTCAAGACCTGCTGAAACATATTGTCGGCAATTCTATCCTTAATAGTAACCTTAGCCTTTTGTCCAAGTTGGACCTCTTCTTCAGTAATACACAGATCTGGGAACTCATCTTTAGCTACTTCATAACCCCATTGACGAAAGGCACCTTCAGTGTATTTCATAATATTGCCTTTGTGGACAAGTGTAACACTATCCCTTGACTTATCCAGGGCATAATTGATTGCTCTGCGGACCAGACGCTTTGAGCCAAACTTGGTCATGGGCTTAATGCCTATACCACTTTCCTTATCAATATCAACTTGGAGCTCTTCAGCTATAAATGCAATCAGTTTTTTGGCCTCTGGGCTTGAAGCCGGCCATTCAATTCCAGCATAGACATCTTCTGTATTCTCCCGAAATATAACCATATCGACAAGCTCTGGATGCTTAACCGGAGATTGAATACCTTGAAAGTAC
Source organism: uncultured Desulfohalobiaceae bacterium (assembly GCA_964446205.1). Classification (GTDB taxonomy): domain Bacteria; phylum Desulfobacterota; class Desulfovibrionia; order Desulfovibrionales; family Desulfothermaceae; genus CAYUNZ01. The sequence goes on from CAYUNZ010000197.1 coordinate 988, forward strand.
CTGACAGGACGGATACAAGTATATAGATCAAAGGTTTGCCGCAAAGTCACATTCAGACTTCGAAAACCAGAGCCAACCGGTGTAGTCAAAGGACCCTTCATAGCTACTTCTGCCTTTTCCTGTAAGGTCTTCAAACTAGTCTCTGGCAAATACTCACCAGTCTCCTGTCTGGCCTTTTCCCCAGCCAAGACCTCTTCCCATTCAAGAAGTCTGTCATCAGAGTAGGTTTTCTTGACCGCATCATCCAAGACCTTCTGCATAGCCGCAGTAATCTCCGGACCAATACCGTCACCTTCAATAAAATAAATTATTTTCTTATCCATTAAGACTCCATCAAATTTATATTTATAAGTTCTGGCCAACGCAGAAAGACTAGTTTGTATCTACATATTCTTTAAAATAAATAATCCTTTTAACTACAATATTGGTCATACAAACTACATCTTCGCTGCATCTTCAGCAAAAAATATTTCGTGTGTTTAGTGGTTAACGTTCTTTTCATATCAACCATCATCCAGCCCTTGTGAAAGGGCGGGACAAGGAAGCATGAAGACTTTGAACTGTAATACGATGTAATTGTTGATTTTTTGATTCTTATTTTCTTCGGTTCACGGTCCACGGTCAACATTCTTTCATGTTAACTACTTAGGTATGTTTACATCCAATCTCAATAAAAAAAGCCTCTTTTTCTATCAGTTTTAGGATCAAGAAAAAGAGGCTATGGACATATTTGAATAGAATAAGAATATTACAACTCAAGCCATGAATCAGAATATAGGGCTTTCCCAGTGAGAACTCTGGCTGTTTTTACATAATCTGCCAATTCTTTGGACAGGCTATTGATATCCGGCTGGTTGCCCTCTACTGTATTTATAATGACTTCTTCAATATCCTGACGTTTATCCTTAGCAATATCCGTCAAGACATCATCGCGGGGATCGGTGATTATAGAAGCCATACCGTATTTTTTCAGCATCACAGCATAGGTCTGATTCATAATTGGACGTAGATGATCAGGAATCCCATTGGATATATTGGATAGACCACAAGTACTCTTGATCCCAGGGGCATAATCCTGCAACATCTCGTAAAAGCGGATCAAAGGCATAGCGTGCTCTTGCTGGACATTAACCGGAGTAACGATTCCATCTACCCATATCTTTTCATTAGGGATACCGGCTTCATTGGCCACGGTAAGTAATTCAACACATAAGGCGGCTCGTTCATTTTCGTCTCTGGGTAATCCTTCCGGACCCCAGGTCAACAAAACAAAATCTGCGTTATATTTCGCTGCTACCGGCAACCATTGTTCATATATATTTGGCCGGCACATGATAGAATTGATTATAGGAGTCTTATTGCAGACTTTGAGTCCCTCTTCTATGCCTGCAAGATTGGAAGTATCCAGTAAGAGAGGCAAATCAACTACTTCTTGTATCGTCTCCACAACCCAAGGCATTAGATTATGTCCATCCTTTTTTGCAGGTCCAAGGTTGATATCTATATAATCCATGCCCTTTTCTTTTTGAAACTTGGCCTCTTCTTGGATTGGCTTGGGATCTCTATCCTTAAAAGCCTGTCCAATCTTTCTACCCATTACATTCAAACTCTCTCCGAAACAAAACATACTCATATTTATCCCTCACTTTATTTTCTTTCTTTTTGATTTATTCTTCGATTAAATTCTCATTCAGGAGACCATGATTTGAGAAATGAAGGGATATGAGCAGCCTCTCTGGGTCCAACAGTTACCTTCCAACCTGAAAGCTCTTCTTCAATATCTCCCATAATTGCAGCTGCATACCCAGGAATAATCAATTTTTTGTGTTTAACCTTATCTTCAATGCCTGATTTTTTGATGAACATCCCAACATCATCTCCAGAAAAATTGCCGGCAGCCCAGGCAGTTAAGACAGACAATCCTTCAGAATCTTTTATCAACAACCAGCTAGGAACTTTACTGCCTTCAATCTCACCGGAAACAATAAAGTAGGTCAAGGCGAAGTTGGTGGTGACCAATACCGGAGAATTTTCATCCGGTTTCCCAATTTCATAAATTCCTTCAACCACAGTCATAGGTCGTTGAGGATCTGTGAAGATGTTCAAACGTTGTAAGAGGATTGGGAAAATAGCTTCAGGCGAGAAATCTGAAAAAACTGTTATAGCCCCGTATTTAGCCACAAACATCGCTCCGAGCAATGCTTCTATATCTATATTAGAAGCCATCTCAGAGGGAAAGCAAATAGTCGGGAAGCCGACCGATTTATTTTTGTCCCTCAAAGCAGACCTTCTAATCACTACTTGATCTTCAAGGCACTGTTTAGGTTCCCTAGAACCCGAATCCAATACCAAGTCCTTTACCCCCATCTCTGTCAATTTATCCGTCAGAGAAGGCAAATCATCCCTGGACTCGGCCCGGACAGCCAAAGGCAAATCATTATCTTTGGCCATCTGGCCAAAATCATCGATATTATCTGCAGTAGCGGCGTACATCAAAGGCCGCTTAAACTTGCTAGCCTCTATTCCTGCCTGCATTACTTCCTTGTCTTCAGCCATCAGGATCAAATTGAATTCTGAGTTTTCAGCAATATACTTAGCTACCTTGGCAAAGGCATCCTTATCTTGGTTGACATCTTTTAAGGCCACTAGCTCCGGCCGTAAATTGTAACCCACTCTTTCATGTTGAATGGCATTCCAGACTGTTAACTTCTTTTTGAGCTCATCTTCGGTAATATCCGAATTAACTGTAGCAGCAAGTCCGGTTTGATTATAGAATGTTTTTTCATGCCTATATTCAACAGTTTCACCACCAACAGTCAATTTTCGGACACCTTTTCCCATCTTAACAGGCCTGATGGGAGGTGCCGAAGCCTCGGCCAATTTTTCTCTGGCCTCCTCAGAGACATAGGGGCAATCATCCAATTCAGCTTTTCCGGCGGCAAGATTCATGGCAAAGGCTAGGCAGGTAGCACAACCGCATTCTTTACAATTGGTCTGCGGTAGCATCTTGAATATCTGAATTCCTGTCAATCCCATAGTACTCTCCTTTATACATCCGCTTTTCAGCGATTTTCCTTTTTCATATCTAATCCTTGACCCTTTGATAGGCTCATAAGCTCAGTGACCGTGATCAGTCACTGAGCTATCTATTTGTTACACACCTATCCACCCATAATCGGATCCAAATCAAGGGCAGGATGTTTCTTTTCCTTGAGGAATGGGATGATTTCCGCCTCAGTGGTGCCGACAGTTTCATCCGCTATGCGGTCATAGAGATCAGGAACTCCTAATTCTTGAGCTCTGGAATCCAATCTTTCTTTGATTTCCTCCTTAAGGGCCTTGGGCATCCAGACAATACGCATCAATCCGCCTTCATCCATATCTTTTGGTCCGTCACCACGGATGAATTTCCTCTGGGTAACATTGAATTTGGAATGTCCGACAAAACCTGGTGTTGAAGCTCCACCACCAATTGTACCGGCCAAAGTGGTAAAGGTCATACCACAAGGAGTGTCTCCTTGATAATCTCTATGGACTGTCATAACACCGTTACTTTGTGGCAAAACGGCGGCAACACACTCGCAACACCCACAGGTAGTCATGGGATCAAAAACAATGGAGTAGAAGTTATAATGATCAGTTCCACCCTTGGAGGCCTTGTAGACAAAATCATTCACCCCTTTCCATTGTCCCAAACGGTGATCCAAACACTCTCCTTTTTCAATTGGTTGGTTTGGCCCGGTAGGACTTATTTCATAGGCTGCCTTACAGTCCATCCAGTTATAAGCCCCGCACAATCCTGTCCTTTCCGGGCTGACCGTACAGACGTGATTTGGAGCAAAGGATTGACACAAGGTACAGGAATAATAAATCTCCACATCCTCATCACGCATATTCTCAACACGTTCATCTCGTTGTTTATATTCCTCTCTAGCCCTTTCTGTCAGTTTGTCGACATCCTCCTGCTTGGTATACAGGGTCACCTGAACCTTGTCCAGAATCTTGCCAAAGTCCTGATGGAACTTGGCGTGCAAGACCACACCAATGTCCTT
>CAYUNZ010000198.1:0-1750 GCA_964446205.1 uncultured Desulfohalobiaceae bacterium
TGCCTATTCCAGACCTGGGTGAGTGCTCATTACCTCAACCCCAAAAAGTTGCCGCTTAAATGCGCCTTGTTCCTATTTCCAGAGCTGAGTTTATTTGTTTGGTTCGGGTCGGACCAGGCAGTTGACCATAAATTCAGTAGTTTAAGCCAATTTATGGGCTCTTTTTAGCCCTTAAAAGTACTTTTTTGGCCTCAAAAACATGCTTTTAAGACTCCAGAGATATCCTTATCTTACTGCCCGTTGCTTGGGCGTACTTTTTCAGGCTTCTGAGGCTTGGCAATGGCTTGCCTGACTCCATGCGGGCAATAGCCGATTGGGTTGTGCCCATACGCCTGGCTACTTCCTCCTGGGTAAGTCTGATCCTGGTCCTGGCCTGGATAAGTTCTCTGGCAATATTAAACTCTTCTTCGTGATCCTGATAGTGTCTTGCATATTCAGGATCATTCATCATTTCAAGATGTTTTTGGTTCATGGTTTTAGCCATTTTTTACCTCCCGTGCCCTGTATTTGGCTATATCCAACTCCTTTTTGGAAAGCTTTTGGTTTTTTTTGATAAAGCTTCTCAGGATAATTACTTTTTTGACTTGAGCGGTCACGTACAGACAACGCCCCTGTGAAGCCCTTAATTACCAAATTTTGCCCTGAACATGTTTCACATAGGGGGCTGAGGCAAATTTCAATTTGTTGAGACTCATAAAATGAAATCTAGTAGGGAGGTGTCTTATGCCGATACTAACTATAGAATTGCCTGAAACTGTTTTTTTCCGCACTCCAGATTGACCCTCTGGAGCTTAGTAGACAAATGCGTATTGCTGCCGCAATTAAATGGTATGAACTGGACAGAATTACTCAGAATAAGGGAGCTGAAATAGCCGGCCTCTCAAGAGCCGGGTTTATCGATGCATTATCCGAATCCAAACTGTCCCCCTTACAGATCACACCTTGCTGTGCAGCTGTGTACCTGTTATTATGCTTGAACAATCTTTTTGAATATGTTCATGAAAGAGGGTAAAAGGTGATAAGTATTCTTATCATTACCAAGATTGAAATGGGAATCTGATTTTCAGATACGATATGGCCCAGCACCACCCTGAAATAGAAACATTTCCACATCATAAGCATATTCAATCAAACAAACTCAAAGCCACGTCCCCTCCGACGTTTACCACAGTATTTGTACATTTTTCCCAAAAATAATCAGGAAAATGTTCAAGCCTATGAGTTAAGGGCCCTGAAAAGACTAGCAAAATTTTATCTTTCATTGCAGCCTGAAGATATTCGCACGGCGCTTGAAAAAAATGAGCTCTATGAGGTCAAATGTGATGAAAACCAAAGATGATGATATTCTCTCTGTTGTGCATGAGACGGCCCAAGGCCTCCATAAATTTGGTATTATGGATAAGACGACTATGAGAAAATTTTGTCCAGTCAAGGGGGGCCTTATTTGTTCTATCATTCCATGAAATTTGAAAATTCCAGAAATCGACAAAAATTCTCAGGTTTTCAGTCATTATCCCTCCAAAAAATAAGGGAAGCCCGCTGGAGCTTCCCTGGATACTAATGCGGCTACGATAGTAGTAGCCGGGCCTGTAATACGAACTACTAAAAGTAGTAGGGATTGATAATAATTCAATTAAATGCTTTTTTTAAAAAATGTCAACAAAAATTTTTCAAGTCTATCCAAAGATTTTCATTGGTCTCGGCCGGACAAGATCATGATCAATGTGCATCCGCAGGGGACGGAGGACAG
>CAYUNZ010000198.1:1850-5021 GCA_964446205.1 uncultured Desulfohalobiaceae bacterium
CAGGGGACGGAGGACAGAGGGCGGAGGACAGAAGGCGGATGACGGATTTAAGAATAAGATATGCTGGGATAAAACATTATGCTGGAATGCCTGGTTGGGAGAAATTTATTGCTTGGGCAGGTTGATTTCTACATGTATTTTGACTATTGTTTGTTTTGAACGAACAAATGCCAAAAATAATATATTATACATTTTAGCGTATTTGTTCGCTATATACGAACAATGACTAGAAATAATTATTTTTACACAGGCTCAGGTGTTGAATTGGTCCGCAGATTGGCCAGCGAGGGAATCCGGATCTTTACATTGGACCAAGTGCGGAATATAACGTCTGAGATTGGCCTGTCACAAGGATATCTGCGCCAGGCGCTTCATCACCTGACCAAAACCGGCTGGGTTGTGCGCTTGCGCAAAGGACTTTACGCCTTATCCTCATCTGTTACCGGTGGTGCACCACTCCATGAATTCGAAATTGCCGCGGCTCTTGTGGAGCCCGCAGCGATTTCCCATTGGACGGCAATGCATTATCACGGCCTGACTGAACAGGCTCCCAGAAAAATCTTTATCCTTACCACCACTGAAGCTGCTCCTCCTCAAGACCGCAGTGATGGAAACAATCGCAATGCAGGGAACAGTTATATCATAGCGGGCGTGCCCTATCAGTTTATTCAAGTTAAGCCAGAGCGCTTTTTTGGTGTTCAAATGATATGGGTCGGGGAAACGCGCGTAAACATTACAAACATGGAACGTACATTGCTGGATTGTTTGTCCAAGCCAAAGTATTGCGGGGACTTTTCCGAAGTTTTGGGCGCATTCCAGACTGCATCCGCTATTCTTAATCTTGAACAGATTGCGGATTATGCACTCAGGCTGGATGCCGCCACTGCCAAGCGATTGGGCTGGATACTTGATAGCCTGGATATAAACTCTCAGAGCCTGGAACCTTTGCTTAACATGCCCTCCAAGGGATATCGCAAACTTGATCCCACCGGTCCAGGATCAGGACGGTGCAACAAGCGTTGGATGATTCAGGAAAACCTGCCGGGGAGCATATTTTCATGAAGCCGCTTCGCTTGCGACTGCAACAGGCAAGAGAGAAACAGCGGATTCCATGGGATGTACTGGAGAGGGATTATGTTCTGTCCTGGTTGTTGGCTGGCATGTCTAGAGTTGATGCCTTAAGAGAAACTCTGGTCTTTAAAGGAGGAACTGCTCTTAAAAAGTGTTATTTCGGGGATTACCGTTTTTCTGAAGATCTGGATTTCTCCAGCCTTGAGGGAGCGCCGACCGGTATATACATGGAAGAGGCCATGAATAAAGCATGCGAAACAGCTACTGCTTTGATAGACCCTTATGCACAGGTAGAAATCAAATGCCAACGCTATACTGAAAGAGAGCCTCATCCGGGCGGACAGGAAGCATTTATCATAAAAGCTCGTTTGCCATGGCATAGAGAACCGCATGCCAGAGTCATGGTAGAGATCACTCTGGATGAGCCCGTACTGCAATCCACGCCGGAACGTGAGGTTATCCACGGATACGAAGAATCCCTGGATACTATGATTCAAGTTTATTCACTGGAAGAGATCGTGGCTGAAAAGTTGCGGGCTATCCTCCAGCACCAGTTAAAGCTTGAGAAAAAGGGGTGGAGTCGTTCCCGGGCGCGGGATTACTATGATCTTTGGCGAGTGCTCGGTGCTTATCGCCATCAGATGGACTTATTCAGCCTACCTGCTCTGCTCAATGAGAAATGCTTGCTGCGCGGAGTTTCATTCCAAGAATCAGAAGATTTTTTTCGTAATCCGATGCTTGGCTATGTACGTCAGACCTGGAACCGCTGGCTTGGACCTTTGGTTACTGAATTGCCGGAGTGTGATATAGTTATTGATGAGCTGCGTCCCTGGATCAATATCCTTGTTGATCCAGGGAAATTTGGATCGGAGGGCTAAATGCTGTCCAGAACCAGCTTGGTTTTCCAGCACACATAGCTGACAAGACCTCATTGCAACTTCAGGGCTATGCCCATTTTTTGCCTTTGGGAACAGGCAGTACTCTGTCGCTTTTCGCCCGGCCCGGAACCAGGTTTCCCACCTGGTTTAAGCAATATGAATGGGGGATGGCGATACGATACACCACTGCCAAACTCTTTTCCAGTAACACCGATATTGGACTGACCCACAAGAATCTTGATTCGTTTTCCATCAAGCTTTCTGCACCGGAGCGGGCTATGATGGAGCTTTTATACCTTGTGCCTGGCCGTGAATCTTTTGAAGAGGCAGGGCTGTTGATGGAAGGTTTGGCCACCTTGCGGCCTGACCTGGTTCAAAGTCTTCTGGAACAATGCACTTCGGTGAAAGTCAAGCGGCTATTTCTTTATCTTTCGGAACAAAGCGGCCACCTCTGGCTGGAAGAGATACATACCGCAAGGATCAATATGGGCAGGGGGAAACGGGTGATCTATAAGGGAGGACGACTGGATGCCAAGTACGGCATAACTGTTCCCACTTCCAGTTAGCGGCAGCAAGGCAGCATGGAGCAAAGATGAAAGACAGCCCATATTTTAAGCAGGTGCAGTTGATTTTGAAGGTTATGCCAGACATTGCTATGGAAGAGCGGTTCGCCTTGAAGGGCGGCACTGCGATCAATCTGTTTGTGCGAGATATGCCAAGGCTTTCTATTGATATCGATCTGATTTGGCTGCCTCTCGAACCAAGGGAGCAAACCCTGGAAAAGATGAGTTCCGCATTAAGGTCTCTTGCCGATGTTATTCGGACCAAACTCCCCGGAGTCATGGCAGGAGAAAGCTGTTTGCGGGGCACCAGGCGATTTGGCAGGCTTACGGTCAGCAATCCGGATGCCTCAATCAAAATTGAACCAAACCTGGTGATACGGGGTAATGACGAAAGATGAAAAGGACTTTCTCCTTTCAGTCAAGCAAGGAGAGCCCAGGTGGGATCTGATGCCCATGACTGGAATTGATCAACTACCAGCAATCCATCGGAGGTCGGAGATCGGAAGTCGGAAGTCGGGAGTCGGAGAGCGAAAGACGGATGTCAGGAAGAGGGGTTAGTACAGAACTGCCGGATCAGATCATAATCAATGTTTATCCGCAGAGATGGCATGTTCGGCCCTGGCCGTGGGTTAAGGCCCCAGTGAAATTCGCTAAAGCTG
>CAYUNZ010000199.1:0-4983 GCA_964446205.1 uncultured Desulfohalobiaceae bacterium
CGCTGCCGGAATTACACGCCGACCAATTCCAACGTGATTTGGAGAACATACTCGCCACTATATGAACGTCGAATACAACGTTTTGGACATCACCGCAGCACAAAAAGACATCAGAAATGAGATATGGCATGGATGGGGTGATGCACGTAAGCACAGAGACGAGTTCGAGGAACGAAAGATGATAATACTTGATGCTGTTTATAAACAGCTTTCCGGTTTTCGAATCTTCATAACAGATATTGGAATTGAACCTCGTATTCTTGAGCGTATTGAGGCGTCAATAATGATTAATTTATATAAAAAACCATCACCCATCTGTGACATTCCTGACAGAGGTATGCAGCTTTCACCACGTTGGGATTCTGAAAATATGATTTTAATCAAGAATAATTGTACAGCCATTATTCATGGACTTCCTGCTTTTCTTGAAATATGATTACCATTCAGTAAGGTTAAGGAGAGTTGTATGAGAATGTATACTGCAATCATTGAAAGATGTCATGAAACCGGTCTCTATGTTGGTTTTGTTCCTGGGTTCCCAGGAGCACATTCACAAGGTGAAACTTTGGATGAATTAAATAAAAATATGAAAGAAGTGATTGAGATGCTTCTTGAGGATGGCGAACCAAAGATTGAGGGTGAATTTGTTGGAACGCAAAATGTAATGGTGGCATAATCATGGGCACACTTCCTGTTTTGAAGGCAAAAGAGATTGTTGCGATACTTGATAGGCTTGGCTTCAATGAAATCCGTCAAAAAGGCTCTCACAAGCAATTTCGCCATCCTGACGGAAGAGGAACAACAGTTCCATTTCATCAGGGAAGAGACATTTCACCTATATTGCTGCAACAAATTATTAAGGATATTGGTCTGACTGTTGAAGAGTTCTTACAAAACAGATAAAATCGCCGAACCAAACCCTCCAGCGGGTTTGCGGGGCCTCCGCTTCGCTCCGGCCCCGCAAACCGCTGAGCTTATCGTTATGCATTTTAGCATCATCGGCCAAAATGAGATAAAATTATGAAACAAAAAGTATATATTGAAACTTCGATTGTGAGCTATTTGACCGCTAGGACGAGTAACGATTTACGGGCGATGGCCAATCAAAACACGACAATTGAATGGTGGGAAAGCCGGATGCCACAATTTGATATTTATATCTCGGAGTTTGTAGTGGCTGAAGCTTTACAAGGTAATGCAGAAGCTGCTGAACGCAGGATGTCTGTTTTAGTTGGTATTTCTGAACTGGAAGTAACTGAAACCGTAAGAGAATTAGGTAAGCTTTTCATTTCGGAGGGTCCGATTCCCGCTGGAGCTGAAATTGATGCATTTCACATTGCTGTTTCGGCTGTAAATGGAATGGACTATCTTCTTACATGGAATTGTAAACATATCGCAAATGCGGTGATACGTCCGAAGGTCGAAGCAGTATGTCGAGATCATGGATTTGAACCGCCAACCATATGCACACCTCAAGAATTAATGGAGGGATAAATAATGTGGGAAGATCCAATTGTAAAAGAAACAAGAGACTTAAGAAAAAAATATGCTTCTAAATTTGAAAATGATCCTGATGCGGTTTTTGAAGATATTCTAAAACGTCAGGAAGTTTCTAAAAGAAAACGCATTTCGTTTCCCGCGCGCAAGCCCAAATCTGAAAAAAATGTTGCCTAACCCGCCAGTGCACCGGATTGCTATTCCGCTGCCGGTAAACAGCCTCAGCGTTCTTGCCTTCAACCACAGGCACAACCATATGCTTTTCCGTGAACTCCTTTCTTGTGATTTTGTTAAAAATGTCTTGGCTGATTTCAGGCGAAAGAATCCGTTCTCCGCAAGTCGGGCACTCCTGATACGTCACGTTATCTACAAAAAACAACCTTCCGTGAATTCTCAGCTCAATTTCGCCTTGCCTTTGTTCCATCTGAGTATGGCATACTGAGCATTTCATGAGCTTATCCTCTTTTTAAAATCTTCATCCCACTTCTCAGGAGATAATGCTGGGGCGTATGCGGTTATGATCCACACTGGTTTAAGAGAGCATAGGATATGCAAAATTTTTCGAGTGCATTTGCCAAAAACAAGGCATGAGGGCCCATATTTATCTTCAGGATAGCATTCAATTATTTCTCCATTCAATATTGCTTCTTTAATCTCCATCGGCTGAATGTCGCGTTCAATGATTCTCTCCAAAGCGTAAAGGGTAAAACCGTGTTGGTTATTTTCAACAATCTCTTGAATTTTAGCAAGTTCCGCTTTCAATTTTGCTACGTTTTGGGGTCTAATCAAATTGGGACCCTCTGTTTTCTGGCTTGGGGGTCTGACAAAGGGCCTTTTAATGGGTGCCCTCGGCCTGTTTCCATTGTATCGATTTTTTGCTTCACTGAGCCAGTTAATCCAAAGCCGTCGGAAAGATTCTTCCTCAAGAAAGAATTTCCGCTCATGGCAGCGGTGGGTTAAATGCACTGGGGCTGGGGTCGGACCGAACCAAACCACTGAATTAATGATAAATGTGCTTAAAATCGGGCTATTTTTTGGTCTTAGAATGCCCCACGATGAAACGAGAAGAGGTTTCATGGGGTAAACATTTTGGGGAAAGGGGTGACCCTTATAAGTAACTCTTCATAACAGACTTCGATTGCCTCAGTTATATTTTCAATAGCTTCATCAATTGTATAGCCGTAGTATGACAGCCTTTAAAAGAAGGACAAGAAACTATGAAAACTCCGTCCTTGTCTTGCTCTAGTGTGACAGGGAAATGTTTTTTTTCATATCAATTTCCTTGTACGCGGCTGATGTAAGGTCTGAAGGAGTTCCGTTCTTTTCATGCACACAAAACTAACACGATTGTTAGCTTTGCGTATAGCAAAAAATCTCTATCAATGAACCTTGACAAGGACTTTGTAACCACATACAGTTACAAAATGACGAAGAGAGAGAAACTCCTGGCTCGAGCTAGAAACAATCCAAAAGATCTCACATTCGATGAGTTTCAAACGCTCTTACGTCATGCCGGCTGGACATTTGATCATCAGAAGGGGAGCCACCAGATATGGTATTCCCCAAATCGCCGTCGGCTTCCTGTTCAGCCAGGCAAAAATGGCAAAGCAAAGGGCTACCAGGTTGAACAATTTTTAGTTGCCCTTTTGGAGGAGACCAATGGAGAAACATGATCGATTTGATGGTTACAGCGTCAGCGTTTTTCTGGACGATGACGGCGATTATCTCGCCCATTTTATAGAATTGCCACATATTTCTGCATTTGCTGAAACTCCGGAGCAGGCCTTGCACGAACTCGAAGTTGCCTGGGAAGGCGTCAAAGAGAGTTATCAAAAAAACGGAGAATCCATCCCTGTTGCCCCTTCACGAAAGGAGTATACTGGACGGTTTAATGTTCGCATCGATCGGAGGCTGCACCGGGCTTTGGCCATCGAGGCCGCCAAAGCAGGTATTTCATTGAATGCCATTGTGGCCCAGAAACTATCAGCCAGTTCAGGAACCCAAGGGGGACGTTCTTAACTTATTAACTTCCGCCCAGAATCTCGGCCTTCGTCCCGCTATCAAGCCGTGCTGCTCCTCCCTCTGTGAGTGTAGAATCTGACCCGGATCATGTTCTTATCAGCGTGAATCAGCGTGATCAGCGAACAAATTCTTGTTTTGCCGCTGAGGTTACATTTTATGCTTGGGTGACCTAGGGCCTTTAATGGGTGACCCCGATAAGTACCTGAAAATGATCGCCAGAGGCGATGCTGTTTTTGACCGGGCGTCTTTACTCGGCAACCCAGGGGGACTTTATTTACTTACCAGCTTCCGCCCTGATTCATCTTAAGCGCCCATTTCCAGGCCGGGAGCATATATATAACTCCAGAGTGAGTCTTCAGACTTCTTTCTGTATTGAAGGTCACTATGCTGGCTTCATCCACACCGCATTCTTCCATGGCCTCCGACAAGGCGCTTACTTCCCGCTCGGCGGTCTTTTTGTCCTGCATTGATGCTGCTGACTGGATCAAGCTGATTGTCCCGGAAGGATTGGTGGCGTAAAAATCCACCTCCCTTCCGCTCTCCGTCCGGTAATATTCAATCCGCTTAGTTCTGCGGCGGAGCTCCATGAACACAAAGTTCTCCAGAAGATGGCCCCAGTCAGGGGTGGTGCTCCTGGAGCAGGCGCGGACCAGTCCGGTATCTACCGTATAGACCTTCCTGGGATTGACCATTCTGGAACGCTCTGAATTGGTATGAATGGAGACCGGGAAAAATAGATAGACATCCGCAAGATAGTCAAAGAATTGATGCAGGGTGTTTTTTCCGCAGGGGATCCCTTGGGATTTCAGATCATTGTAAAATTTCTGCACACTGAACAGCCCGGCAGGAGAATTCAACAGGTGCCGTATCATATACCGCAGGGCCGTGACATTGGTAATTCCGTAGCGTTCGACCAGGTCCCGCAGGAGCACCACGTCCAGATACTCCTGCAGAACTCCGATGCGATGGTGGTGATGTAAACCCTGAACTTCCGGAAAACCACCTACGTCTAGATAGGCCGAAAGCCGGTTTTCAAGAACAGCCCGGCGCTTGGAGCCCGGATGCCTGTCCAGCCTGCTTTCATAGCCTGCATGTTCCAGAAATTCCGCAAAGCTGAAAGGAAAGATCTCGGTGCTTAAGGATCTGCCCCGTAAGCTGGTTGCTATCTCGGCGCTCAAGAGCCTGGAAGAAGAGCCAGTCAGGCATATATGCGCATTTTCGGTATCCAGCAGTCGCCGGATGAAACGCTCCCAGCCAAGAACATTTTGGATTTCATCAAAGAAATATGCACACTGCCTGTCCTTTAAATGCGGATAGCGACGGTAGAACGTATCCGGTATCTGCTGCAGGTCTGAGGCGGTTATGGGCAACAGGCGTTCGTCTTCAAAATTCAGGTAGAGCAGGGCCTCTGTTGGAAATCCCTCCTGGAGCAGCTCGCGCATGACCTGGCACAGAAACCAGGTT
>CAYUNZ010000200.1:0-4924 GCA_964446205.1 uncultured Desulfohalobiaceae bacterium
TTAACATTCAAAACTAAAGCCCTTTTCTCTGAACAACCTTAGACATATCTCTACTACCTGAGAATCATATAAGATCCCTTTGTTTTTCTCTATTTGCTTTAAAGCTGCCTCAATGCCTAGACCTGGACGGTAAGGTCTATGTGATGTCATGGCTTCGACTACATCAGCTACAGCCAAAATTCGTGACTCTAAGAGAATGTCTTCGCCTGAAATACCATTTGGGTATCCGGAACCATCAAGTCTTTCGTGATGCTGGAGAACAATTTCGGCTATGGGCCAGGGGAAGTCTATGTTCTTGAGTATATCGTAGCTAGCTTGGGCATGCTGTTTGATCAAACCAAACTCGATATCACTGAGTTTGGTGGGTTTGGCCAAGATCCCGGCTGGAACTGAAATCTTACCAATGTCATGAACCATCCCTGCAAAGTACAGACCCTGGATGCGCTCCTCTTGCAGATCCATCTCCTTGGCTATAGAACTGGCCAGATAGGTGACTTTCCGTTGATGACCAGCAGTATAGGCATCTCTTTGTTCCAGGGCCAAGGATAGAGTTTGGAAAGTACCATGAATCGCCTGATTGAATTTGGATAAGGTGTGCTCAAGTTCATTTTGGCTTTGTTTGATATCGGATATATCTCTGGAAATGATTTGACAGGTATTTTGCTTAGTAGATGTGGAAATAGGGACAAAGTAATTTTGGTAATATCGACCTTTTCGTTCATCCTCAAAGAAAGTCAGTTTATCTTTCTCAATAGTCTCTTTTATTTTCTCTACCCTACTATTAGCCAATTGTTGAGGCATGAGATCATGGTGTGTTTGTCCTTCAAGCTCCTCTGGGTTCATTCCAAATCTGTGGGCCATAGTCGGATTAACAGTCAAGAAACATCCTGATTCATCAACCAGGGCAATACCATCAGGGGAAGTATTTATCAATTTCTTGTATTTCTCTTCGTTTTGTCGCAATTTTTCTTCTGCTTCCTTGCGCAGAGTGATATCCATGATATTGCCGACAACTTTTTTGATTTGACCGTTTTCAAAAACAGGATTACCCATTGTCCGTACCCACACAGGTTCACCTTGCGCTGAAACTAACCGTAACTCCAAATCATATGGTTCAGCTTTATATACTGCGTTTTTAAAAGCCTTTGTAATTTTGTAACTATCCTCTTGTGAATAGAAGTCTATATTTTTTTGTAAGTCATTTTGGTCGTAGGTTTCTTTGTTAACCCCATAAATTCGATAAACTTCATCAGTCCAGGTGGTTTTTTGCTTTTGGACATCATATTCCCAACCTCCGAGCTTGGATATCTTTTGTGTCTCTTTTAACAATCTCTGGCTTGTCTGTAGTTTTTCTTCTGTCAACTTACGTTCATTGATTTCAGAACAAAGATTAGATTGCATCTGTAGCATCCTCTCCCCTGCATTGATCCTGGCCTGTAATTCTGCAAAGTCGTATGGCTTGACAATATAGTCATTGGCTCCGGTCTCAAGACCCTGGACAATATCCTCTTTCTGTGTCTTGGCTGTAAGAAGAATAATGTAAGGTGGGTTGTCAAAGTTGTTCGATCTAATTTTCCGGCAAAGCTCAAGTCCATCTATCTTTGGCATCATGATATCCAAGATAAGTAACCGTGGACTGTCTTTTCCCTGAAGTTTTTGCCAGGCCTGTAAACCGTCACATGTTTCTAAAACCATATAGCCTTTTTTTTGCAGCATTTGGCTAAGTGTTTGGCGTGAAATTTGATCATCTTCAGCAATTAGAATCTGCATTTCTTATTCCTGTCTTATTTCTTAATCCTGTCTGTAGTCATGGCTATGTACTTGCTTATCTTTGTTTTTTATTATCTGACTTGGTTTCTTGCTGCTCAAATTCTTGTCAGATTGGAGAATCTATAGGCTAAGAAAGGTTCAGCTCAACCTGGGATATAATCAGTTTTTTGAGCTATCAACATGGTAATCTAGTAATTTTTGTCTGAGCTTATTTGATATCTCTGTTGATTTATTTTGATTATAATCATAACATATTTGAATTGATTCACCATGGGCATAGGTGATATTGTCCTTATCATTATCTAACAAGTTATAACCTAACTTAAAGCTCTTGTTTTTAATCTCTTTTACCCATACTTTAAGCCTTAAATCGGCTTGCAGGTCAATTGGCTGTATATAATTACATTCTAAGTACTTGAGAATAAATGGGTATGAAGCTGGTTTGAATTCATCGAACATATCTCTTAGGAACTCATTTCTTCCTTCGGCAAAATAAGAAATAATAGTAGCATGATTGACATGCCCCATAGCATCAATATCCATAAAGCGAATATTAATTTTCATTATAAATACTTGCATAAGCTGCCTTTTGATTTTTCTACTCTCAATTAATGGTTTGATTATCCTATAAGGGTCAAAAAATAGGCAAGACCTTACTGTAAAATTGATGAATGTAATCCTTGACCATGCGTCTGGCCGAAAAATTAGGGGCATTGCTCTTGATAGAGTCTTTCATGATTCGAACCCATTGTGTAGGGGTGCCGTTCTCATTGACTTCATAATATCTGGGAATAATCTGCTCTTCTATGATTCGGTATAAGTCCTCGGCATCCTTCTCGTCTCTGTGCTCCAAAGGTTCGTCTCCATTGCCAAAAGTCCAGCCGTTAAAACCGTTATAGCCTTCCAGCCACCAACCGTCGGCAATACTTAGTTGAGGTACCCCATTTAAGGCAGCTTTCATGCCGCTTGTCCCACTGGCTTCCATTGGTGGTAAGGGGTTGTTCAGCCAGACATCGACCCCATGGACCATATACTGGGCCAGCTGTTCATTGTAGTTTTCAATAAAGGCCAATCTTCCGCCAAACTCCGGTTCTCTGGCTCTGTTAAAGATCCTCTGGATAATAGTCTTGCCATCATGGTCTGCTGGATGGGCCTTGCCAGCGAATATTATCTGTATCGGACGCCAGGGGTCTCTAACCAGTGCTTTCAATCGTTCTCTATTGCTAAAGATGAGTTCGGCCCGTTTATAGTTGGTAAATCGCCGAGCAAAACCAATGGTCAAAACCGTAGGATCGAGTAAAGTCCCTTGCCCTACTAGCAGAGAGGGGTTGATGGTTCCTGTCTTCCAACGTTCTCTGGCCAGGTAACGGATGTAGTTTATAAGCTTCATTTTATGCCAGTAATGAGTCTGCCATAGCTCCTGGTCAGGTACTTCTTCAATAAATTCCCAAATAGCCGGGTTGTCATGTTCTTGTAGCCAATCCTCGCCAAAGTAACGGCTCAATAACAGCTTGAACTTGGGCTCGATCCAGGTAGGTATATGGACACCATTTGTCACATGGTGGATTGGGACTTCCTCAGGAACCGTGTCTGGCCAAAGACATTGCCACATTTTCCTGGTGACCTGTCCGTGCTTACAGCTAACTGCGTTTCGATGCCCAGATAGCTTTAGGGCTAGAACGGTCATATTAAAGCCAGCCTCAGGTTTATCAGGGTGTTGTCCCAGTTTGAAGAATTCCTCTTCACTTATACCTAGGTCCTGCCAGTAGGATGAGAAATAATTGCACATCAGCTCGTAGGGAAAGACATCGTGTCCAGCCGGGATAGGGGTATGAGTAGTAAATAGGGTTGTCTTGCGGATATCCTCGATTGCTTTTTCAAGAGTCAGTCCCTGGGCTAGGAAGTTGCGTAACCTTTCCAGCAGGGCGAAGCTGGCGTGTCCCTCGTTGAGATGGAGCATAGAATAATTGATACCCAGGGCATCCAAAACCTTGGAACCACCGATGCCCAGAGTGATCTCCTGAAGTAAGCGTTGTTCTTGGTCACTGGTGTATAGACGATCCGAGATCTGTCTGACCCAGGCTTCATTGTCATCAATGTCTGGGTCCATGAGATATAAGTTTATTCTTCCCACCGAGACCTTCCAGATAGCTATATGAATCGATTTGTAGAGTATACAGGGGATATGGATCACCAGTTGTTGTCCCTGACTGTCAAGGACCCGATGAACAGCTGTAGAATCGCGATCGAACTCCTGGGTAAAATCCTGTTGCCAGCCGTGGTCGTTGATCTTTTGGTGGAGGTAACCTGAAGGGTACATGAAACCAACGGCTACCAGAGGTACGCCCAAGTCACTGCACTCCTTGAGGTGATCTCCGGCCAGAAAACCCAATCCACCAGCATAGAAAGGCAGTGAGTGATGTAAACCATACTCTGCGGAAAAATAGGCGATTGGCTTAATGCTTTTATCACTTGGGTTGATGTGCAAAGGAGTACTTAGCTTATAGATGCACTTTTGAAATTGAGACATGACCAAGTCGTAGTGGCGTAAATAATTGGCATCTCGGCTCGCTTCCTTCAATATTTCAGAGGATATGATACGCAGCATCTGGTCTGGGTTGTGATGACTGTCTTTCCACATTTGGCGGTCCAGCATCTTGAAAAGCATTCTGGCCTGAGGATGCCAACTCCACCAGAGGTTTTGGGCAAGTTCAATCAATCCAGAGATACGTTCAGGGACATGTGGGAACTCTTTACTATTGAAATTTCTTTGATCAATCATGAATATTTTTCTCCATCGCCTAATTTGAGAACAAAACTTGATCTTTTAACTCTTAATTCCTGCAGACACATTATTGTCCAAGGGCTTTTTAGGTTACTAATATAGTTAGTTTTCATTCGGTAACTGCCCTTTTTCCGTCCCAAGCCATAGAAGGCAATAAACAATTATTTTAGAAGGTTATAAAAAATTTTGACTGTCCAGTTATTATACATATTAACGTCCATGGGCCGTGCAACCGGCCCACAACGAATAATGAAAAGCTTTCGATAACCTTCTAAAATTATTCTTATAAATTTTCATTCTTCTTTTCGTGTTTTTTCGTGTGTTTCGTGGGCTAAATTCTTTTCATATTAAACTAACTTTAAAGTGATT
>CAYUNZ010000201.1:0-4789 GCA_964446205.1 uncultured Desulfohalobiaceae bacterium
ATGCCCAATTAATGCAAAAAAAAGGTGCCTATTATGAGTTGGTCAAGAGACAAATGTAATAATATCCCGGTTCTGTTTTTCATAATCACATTTTTTCTCTTCCTTTGCTTTATGATCAGCCTGAGCGGCTGCAGGGATGTTGATCCGGCTGATCAGCGTGATCAAGATTTATCCGGCACAAAGGTCCCTGTGAAAGTGGGGGTGATTAGTGATCTCAAAAAAAGTAATCTGGAATTGGTTAAGGGAATGAAATTGAGACTGGACCTGCTTAATAAAGCCAGTAGCAAGACCCAACAGGAATTTCATATCCAGCCCCAGGCCAGCAATGCCTCTGGACAAGAAGCCCTCAAGTTATGCCAGGGACTGGTTAAACAGCCATCAGCCGGGGCTGCAATTACCAAGTTAACTCATAAGGCCAGTATGCCTTCCGCAGTCTTACTTGAATACTTTGGCCTTATTCATCTAAGTGCTACCTCTTCCCAACCTGATATAATGGATCAGGGATTTTCCCGCATATTTCGGATCGTACCCAATGATAAGACTGAAGTGAAGATGCTTGCCGCTATTTGCCAACAAAAGGGCATTAAAAATGTAGCCATTTATCAAATCAATAACGAATATGGACGTCGATTGGCCAATGTTTTTGAAAAGGCAGCACCCAAAAATGGGATCAAAGTAATAGATCGCCGAAAGTATGACAATTATAGCCAGGCCTATCATTATAAACAAACAATTAAGGACTGGAAAGAATATTATCAGGTTGAGGCCATCCTGGCTTTAGGTCAGCCCGGGCAGGTAGTCCCTTTTCTTCGGATGCTTCAGCAAAAAGGGCTCCAGGCTACTATTTTAGGCACATCAACCCTGGACTCTCCACTGATTATTAAAAATTTAAATCAGGACAATCTTATTGTCTGTACAGCCTATAATCCCCATTCCCAAAACTCTGAGGTTCAAAAATTTGTAGCCGCCTACTCCAAACGCCATGGTAGTCTGCCCGGTTCTCAAGCCGCTATAGGCTTTGATTCTATGGGACTGCTGGTCTGGGCCATCAACAAATCTGGTTCGGCTGCTCCCGGGGATATTGCCCGGATATTTCGGAAAAACATTTACCAGGGTGTTACCGGGAATATGCACTTTAATCAAAAAGGAGAGCGGGAACCATCGCGATTGGTTTTTAAACAAATTGACCAGGGGCAAACCGCCTATTTTGAGGTCAACATTCCTTAGAACTTTTATTTAATAAAAAATAGAGGTGAAGAAAATTTATGAAATGGTCGAAGTACAATTTTTTGTTTCAATCTGAGAAATTCGGTGGATTTCTCTATAATTCACTGAGTAATGTCTTTATAGAACTAGATGATGATGTCTACGCCTGTCTGGAGAGGTTCAAAGATAATCTTGACGAGTCAGAGCTTGAAGGCCGACCTGAACTGCGGACCATGCTGGAAGAGAAAAAGATTCTGGTTAATGCCTGGGACGAAGAGAATGCCCTGAATATCCGTCGTTACATCCGTGACCGGCAACGGCATGACAGCTCATCATTAGGACTGACCCTGGCCCCTACTTTTGCCTGTAACTTTCGCTGCCCATACTGTGTGCAGCATAAGGAGAAAAGCTCCTGGATGAGCGAGGAAACTATCGAAAATCTGATTCACTACATTCAAAACAATGAGGCAGCTAAAAAAATCAGTATCAACTGGTTTGGAGGCGAACCTCTGCTGGCCTTTCCCCAGATAGAAAAAATCACCGCCAGGATAAAAGAACTGGACAAGCCTTATACTGCTTCTATGATTTCCAACGGATATCTATTAGACAGCAAAAAAGTGGACAGACTCAAGGAGCTGAACATAAATTTTATTCAACTGACTATAGACGGACCGCGTGAGGTACATAACAGCAGGCGGACTCCGGCTGACGGTACTCCCACCTTTGACCGGATCCTGGATAACGCAGACTACCTGACTGAGCAATGGGACGGCCATGTCTCATTCCGGGTCAACCTGGACAGCTCAAATGCACAAAACTATCCGGAATTACGGCAGTACTTGCTTGAAAGGTTCAAGGATCGGAAAGTAGATGTATACAGCCATTACGTGTTCAACAGTCCGCAATCCAATCCTAATGCCAACTGTCAATTCGGTATCCCGGAATGGACTGACTTTACCCTGGAGATGTTCAAGAAAGAAAAGATCCTGCCCAAAGATCCTTTATATCCCAACACCAGGGAATTCAACAATTGTGTTGCCAACAGCCGTAACGGGTATGTCATCGGCCCTGAAGGAGAGATCTACAAGTGCTGGGAAGATGTCTGCAATCCAGAGCGCGTGGTGGGCAATATTAATCTGGCCAAGGAAGGTAACATTATTACTAACCCAGAGCTTTTAGTTAGGTATGCATACGGTGTGGACCCTTATGAGGACCCAGAATGCAGGCAATGCCCTTTTTTACCAATATGCTCAGGCAGTTGTCCATTTTTTAGAATGGAAAATAAGTATCACGGCGGCTCATTTGATATCTGCACCAGGTTTAAGACTCGATTAAAGGAATCATTGGAACTTTACTATGATCTGATTATGGATCGGGTAATCGCCGATTATCTTCTCAAACAAAAAGGAAGCATAGTTGGCGAACACGGATTTATGGTCATTTCTGATATCCGTTTTGAAAAGGAAGAAAATGAGAACGAAGAAAATATTCCCTCAGATGTAAAAAAGGAAGAGGCTTGTTCATAGACGGACTAATGCTGAGCCTGTCCTTGATGCTTCAAAAAAATGGCATACTATAACCTCCTATTTATGCTTGTCATTATGAACGAGTCTGCGAGTAAAGAATCTTACTGTACTTTACTCTACAAGGATTTATTGAGTAGTTACTACCATCTCTCAAATGCTTACAGAATATTTTTTCATGTTGTTAAACAAAAGAGAATAGAAGGAGGTTAATAAATCTAAGTCTCTTAAATTTTATGCACCCAAAAAACAGTTTAAGGAGAAGGCATATGTCAATCGAAAATGCAAGAAAATTGGTTCATAAACTGAAAACTGACAAGGAATTCCGTCACAATTTTCACAATACTCCACTAGATAATCATGATGAATTTATCAAAAATCACGGTTTTGATGATTTCTCTGAACAGGATATGTCCTCCGTGGTCAACGAATTAAGTACTGATGAGCTGGAGGAAGTAGCCGGTGGAGGTATGACTTCTTGTGAGTATCATGGTGTCTGTGACAGCCAGGGCTGTAACAGTAATGTATCTTGTACCGGCAAATGTGGAAGCAAGTGTGCCAATGATTGTGGCAGTGAGTGCCAAAATCACAAAACCTGCTACGCCAAAGGCATCTGCCCTGTCAAATGCGGTACCCAGAGCGGTGGTGGCGGCGGTGGTGGTGGCGGCGGCGGAGAAGATGAGGCCGAAGCCGGTGGCTAAACATCAATCAAAATAAAACATGCCAAAACATTATAGACACAATTGAGCCCATAGGAGACAATTATGTCAATTGAAAATGCCAGGGACTTTCTGGAACGGATGAAAACAGATCCGGAATTCAAAAAAAATGTTTCTGCAGCTAGTAATGAAGAACGCCAAAGAATTATTTTTGAGGCGGGATTCGATTTTACTGATGAGGAATTGGAGGAGGTTGGTGGAGCACTTGGTGAAGATGAGTTGGAAAATGTCGCCGGAGGTGTAGAGGGAGCCCTTGGGTCCTGTAGGCAGCAGTGTGAAGGAGCTGCTTGTAGTCTGTGTCATACAGAATCTAGCTGTTATGCCGAAAAGTGCGGGAACCAATGTGCCTTGGCCTGTAGAAACGTATGTGACAACCAGTCTTGCGGTTCTCATAGCTCTTAAGAGGTATTGGCAAAAAAAAATAATTTTGTAGGCTCAGTGGTCGGTAGTCGGTGGTCAGTAAAAACAATGAGTTATAAAAGGCAGTTGTATTTCTTATAGCTAAAATTTGATTATATCCTATCAATATTAGGGGGAATAATGTCAATTGAAAGTGCCCAAAACTTTCTGGAACGGATGAAAACTGATGAGGATTTCAAAAAGAAGATCTCTGGGGCATCCGGTGAAGAGCAAAAAAAAATCATTACCCAGGCTGGATTTGACTTCACAGACGAGGAACTGGACCAGGTGAGTGGTGAGTTAGATTTTAACGATTTGGAAGAAGTTGCTGGCGGTGCAGATTGCAGTGAGCATCATTGCAAAAATGATTGTGATGGTCTTTGCTTTTCAGCTTGCACTAACCAGGCATGTGATAAAGAGAAAGTCTGCACTGGCCAATGTACTCATGTATATTAAAGCGGTTAGCCTTAAGCAATTAGCTTTATGCACTGAAATTATTACTTTACTTTTATAATTTTTCCTCAACATAAGGCAAGCACGTAGTTAGGAGGCAAAAATGTCAATAGAAAATGCCCAAAACTTCCTGGAACGAATGAAAACCGACCAGGATTTCAAAAAGAAGGTTTCCGGGGCAACCGGCGAAGAGCGAAAAAAGATCATTACCCAGGCCGGATTTGACTTCACTGATAAAGAACTGGAACAGGTCAGGGGTGAACTAGATGAGAGCGAATTGGAAAAAGTAGCTGGTGGAGGACAAGACTGCCACATAGATACATGTTCACATCAATGTTTTCCCTTTTGTAATGGTGATTGTAATGGAGAGGCTTGTGGTACTCAGCAGGGATAATCGTATGGGCCTTGCAATACGAATCATGTCATTAATGATTGGAGACAATTATGTCAATAGAGAGCGCTAGAAATTTTCTGGAACGGATGAAGACA
>CAYUNZ010000202.1:0-4772 GCA_964446205.1 uncultured Desulfohalobiaceae bacterium
GCTTTTGACCTCCAGGCATTCTCCGCTCAAACCAAGCCTGGTACCTTGCTCATCATTCGCCAAGCACTGTTTTGAGCTCAGGATAGTTTACCGGCAGATTCCAAAGGGGAAGCCACATTTCCGCCCGGGCCTCACTCTCATCTGAAACAGCTGCACTGCCATAGCCCCCGCCGAATGTTCTGACTGTAAAGGGGTAACTCAAGGATCCGGCTTGGCTGTCTTGCAACTTGCGTGTAGCGCTGGCGGCAAATAGCAAGGTGCCTTCCATACACAAGAGATAGTCCCAGGGATTGGTGGTTATTTGTCCTTCAAAACCATCTGCTGCATTGGCCCATCCTGCTGCACTGGGAGAGAAGTGGCCTGGGGTCTGTTGCGAGGCCACCTCAGGGATTGAGTGGGCAAACAGGGCTTCGGACAAGGCCTGGTCATATAAGCGATGCACTATACAAGAAACCACTTGCTGGGAGAAACCGGCTACATAACTTCCGCTGCCTTCGTTTCCGCCGGTGCCCAATAAGGGAGTAAACTTCCTGCCTTCTGTGGTGATTAGATAGCAGGCATCGAGCCAGGGTAGCATGTCATCCGGCAGATACGAGCGGCAAAGCTTAAGGAGTTTTAGTTTTTGATCGTCCTTTGATTTTTCCAGCATCCCTTGTTCTTGAAGCAATTCTCTTACCTGTAAGATGACCTTTTTATAGTTTTCCAGGCGTTGCAGGTCTGAATCATGAATCTCCTCTAGAGCCTTTCTGGCCGAGGCTTCGGAAGAGCCAGGATAAAATCCCGACCTTGCTCCCCAAGGGGCTACCAAAGGTGTGGGGCTGTATTCTTCCAGGAAAAATCGGAGTAAACTTTCCTGATCCAGTCTGGTAACCAAGACAAAATGCTCATCCTGCCAATAGCCTTTGACCTCTTTGTCCGCCTGTTCAGCGATCAGACGCAGGATGCCCAGGGCTTTTAGGTAAGAGGCCAGGGGGGTAGGAGAGCATCCAGGCAAAGGGATATGATGCAATTCGTTATCCTGTTTTCCACCGTAGGCTCCTTGGGGTTCCTGAACTGATCCTGTTTGATTGTGCCAGACTTTTCCATTCTGACGCAGTTTTTGCATATGTTGGCTCAGTTCATACATACCTTCCAAAATCTTTAACCGTTGCGGCACGCTAAGCTCAAGTGCTCGCCTTAGTTGAGCTTGGCGGTTGCCTTCCCAAGTTGTTTCTTCCCAATTTAATTTATTTTGATCCTTTTCTGTCATTATTTCTCTCCTTTAGGATCTGTTCTAACTGCTTGATGTCATCATTATCAAGGCTGCGCCCGGAATTCTTTTTCATGGAAATCAAAGTAGAGATGGAAACAAAAGGAACTATAAGACCGGGAGTAATTTCTGCATGAAAGGCTGTTTCATATTCTTTGTCAAAATCAAATGGCTCTGAGACAAATATATCCAAAGGTGTTTCAGGCAGATTATCGCTGTATAAATTCAAGACCATCATTCCTTTTTCCCGGATCCACTGTTCACGGATAGATGGATCTACAAAATCTTTTAAGGAAATGGGGATAGACGGCCGATATCCAAAATCTTTAAATACATGGAAAGCCGCCTGCAGATTGTCTGAAACAAGCTGAATTACCAAGTCTAAATCCATTGTTAATCTTGGATAACCATGGGTTACCACAGCAACGCCACCGACAACAAGATAACGCACTTTAGCCTTTTCCAAAGCACTGAATATTGTTATTAAGGAGGATAAGTTCAAAAGTCTTCTCCATTTTGTTCTTTGTGGCTGGCCCTTTGGTCGGCCAGTCGGACAAGGCTTTCCAGCCAAGCTAGGCGGAACGGGCCATATTCGTCTAACAGGTACTGGGTCCTAGCTGTCCAGGAAGGACCCATTTCCCTTTCTCCCAACTGCATGAGATCCAAACGCAAGACAACTTCAGGAATCGTTTCCTGATTGTTTATTTGAACTTGAGGTAGAATATCTCCCTCCCAGACCCCACGGGCGTAGAGTCTGGCAGAATCTGACGGTTCAGCTTCTCCGGGCTGGGCGCGCAGTCCCATGCGTACTTTGCCGTGGTGGGCCGCTATCAGGTAGGCTATCAGATCAGTCTGTGAATCATCAGGATGCAGAGTCAACCAGGCCAGCATGGAAGCCAGTTCATGACGGAAATAAGGGCGAAGAATCTTTTTATTGTTCTCCAGGACAAAATATTCAGGCTTGCAGTTACCTTTGCTGTTAGACTTAGCCCAGAGGGCTGTATCTTGATTGTTTGCAGTTTTCATGGCTTGTAAAAGCATGTTTTGAAAAGCTGGATGGGCCTTGCCTATATCGTGTCGGGCTGTTGAATGGAGTACTGCTCTTTTTTGCTTATCTTCAATTTGCAGAAAGTCGCATAGTTTATTAGCCTCAATGTATACGTTTTGCAGATGTTCGCTTAAGAGCACTGCCCTATGCTGCAGACTACTATGTTCAGAATTATAGCTTTCAAGCTGATAGCCTTCTTCAATTTTAACTGCTTCTACCGGAATTGAATGTCCGGGCAAAAATCCAAGTCCATTATCATACCCTCCAAGATTTGCATCCAACATCAAAATTATTCCAGGACGAGGGTTTTGCTGCAAGGCAACCCAACTCGACTGCAGGCTGTCCCAGAAAAAGATCCGACCGTTCTTTTTTCTGATCCTGGATAGATATTTATGAAACTGGGTTAGGGAGGCACGGCAAAGTTCTGATCTGGCAGGTCCGGGTTGGTCTGCTGCCAAATATCTGCCTTTGTCGTCCTTTGGTAAATCTCGCCAAAATACCTGAAGATCAGTTTCTTCAGTATCTCTAATATACATGGAAATGTCTATATCAAAACCAGATAGGTCAGGGTCTGTATTAAAGAGCTCATAAAAATCTTTTAAACGAAGGACCAAGTCCTGAGGGGCTTGCTGTTCCAAAGGAGGCAATGATGCTGAAGAGGCTGAAGTCAATCCTTTCAGTCGTTCTCTGGAATAATTAATTTCCTGTTCCTGATAAGGTGGTTCCAATTTATCTTCCTGTTCCAAATCAATCCAGTAAATCTTTGCCCCACCTTCTTCATTGCATTCTCCATAGCGGTTGCAGCGTCCAAAGCGCTGCACCATTGAAGACCAAGGGGCAAGCTCGGTGAAAAGGACTTTGCTGGTGAGATCTACGCCTGCCTCAACAGCCTGGGTGGCAATAACAATGCGGCCTTCCTCCTTTGGGTCCTCTTCTAGACTAGCTTCCATCCTGCTCCGTTCAGCAGGTCTAAACCTGGAATGAATCAAGATTAGCTCAATCTTTCCAGCACATCTTTGCAGTCTCTGCATTAAGGACTGGGCCCTTTCAACTGTGTTTAAAATCACTAAAGTTGTGCTTTTAGGTCTGTGCTTGCTTAAAATCTCTTCAGCCAAGGTCTTGACAAATTCTTTTGCTTCGTTTTTGCTGTTTTTTGCAGTGAGCGAGGTGCTTGCTGGACTAAGAGCTTTAATTGCCTCAATACGGCCCTTAATAATCGGGTTCTGCTTTTCCTGCTTGGACAGAGAGTGATAAACCAGATTGTTTTTATACGTTTTCATATCTATTGTCTCAAGCCAGCTTGGATGCAAAGTGGCTGACAGCCATAGGCTTCGACTTGAAACTGCGGTTTTTAGCCTGCGGCGTAGACCCTCCAATTGAGTGGAGGTGGCTAGGCCAGATCCCATGAGCTGGACTTCATCAAAGACCCAAAAAGAATCGTTATGTAAGAGGGCAAAATGAATCGGCCATTGGTAGCGGCTCATACCATATCCCCTCATCAAGGCCCTTGAAAGAAGCATATCCTGGGTACCGACAATAATGGATGATCTTTCAGGCTGTTGTGTCCAGGATGTATCCACTTCTGCGCCCATAATTAAGTGCACCCCTGGAAGGGCAAGCTTTTTTTCCAGAAAAAAACTTTCCACATTCTGCACCCAGGCAACGATATTTTTATAAGTCTGCTCCACCAGCACCCGCATGGGCAGGCAGTAGACAAGACGTTTAGGGGTATCCGGATCCAATTGAAGTCTTTTCCAAAGCCAGGCCACAACTACTGCCGAGGTCTTGCCAAGGCCGGTAGGTATATCTAATAGGTCTGGCCAAGTCTCATAAGCCAGCTTGGTCTGGTAAGGATAAGGTTTTGTTTCAAATCCTGTTACTACCTTGAAAAAACATTCATAGTTCATGGGGATAGTCCTGACTCTCTTTTATGTTTCAATGAGTGATTCCTGCTTAACTATTTAACACCGAAACTCCCTTTATGTTTCCGTCATTTCCGCGAAGGTAAGAATCTAGAAAAAGAAACTGGATTCCGGCCATAGCCGAAATGACAAGATAAAAATATGTTTCAAATTTTCGCTGTTAATGGTACATAACGGCCATGCCATGACAGGCACAAGCATGAAAAAGTCTGTAGCAAATAGCCTATAACCTGCATTTCTTAGGTCTTCGCTCCGTGCTATTTGCTCCATGCTTTTTATGTTAACCACATGCCTTTACGGACACAACCAAGGATGAAAATGTTGACCGTTTACCGTCTACCGTTGACCGAAAACCAAGAACCACATCTGCTTTTTTCTTCGGTTAACGGTAAACGTACAACGGTCAACGTTCTTATCATGTTAACATGGATGAAAACAATAAATTACAACCAACCTAGAACAACTTTCTTCTAATGACAAGTAGTTATTGTAAAAAGTACGGTCAGAAGGATAAGGGCAGGCTAAACAAAGAATAGGTTATTTAAGGGCAGGA
>CAYUNZ010000203.1:0-4762 GCA_964446205.1 uncultured Desulfohalobiaceae bacterium
CTAAAATTATTCTTATAAATTTCCATTCTTCTTTTCGTGTTTTTTCGAGTGTTTCCTGGGCTAAATTCCTCTCATGTTAAAGGAGTAAATATATGCATCTAGCATTTGATCCTCAGATCAGTATGACAAACTATGAAGACCAGGCTGATATTGGTAAGGAAAACAATAATCGATCAAAGGCCTTAAAGGGAATGTGCCAGGACTTTGAGTCAATTTTTATCTATACCATGTTCAAAGAGATGCGAGATTCAGTGCCTGATGTCGGGTACATAGAACAAGGATCTGAGAATGAGATGTTTGAGGATATGATGCATATGGAGATAGCTAAGAATATGGCCTCACGACAAGGGCTTGGATTAGGAAATTCCCTTTATAATGAGTTGGTAGATACAGGAAGTGAGAAATAACTGACTTATAATACAAGAAATAGCCTAAAGGAAATATTTTTTGTGTCGATAACATCTATATAGATAGACAAAAGAGATCAATTTTTTAGCCATAATTTACTTTTATTAAAAAGGGATTACCTGCCAATTTATTGTTTTTAGAAAGGGCTAGTTATGAGTATCAAGATAAATTATGATCCAAAGATTCAGCAGCTCTATGATATGCCGAAGCAGCAAGGGACGGAGAAGTCAGCTAAAAAGGTATCTGGGAATATGGATCAGGTGAATTTTTCCAGTACTCTTCAAGAGGCACAGCAAAGTCATCAATCCGAGTTGTCAAATGCTCAACGAATAGCCAAGGTCCAGAGTCTGAAAGAACAGATTGCCTCTGGAGAGTATAATCCGGATATGCAAAAGGTGGCATCTAGCTTGTTGAAGCATATTATTGAGGTCAAATAAATATGGACAACATTTATAAAGATCAGTTCAAGAAGTTATATGAGCTTATTGTCAAGGAGCGAAACGAGGCCAAAGCTTTGAATATTGATGAGATGCTCGCTTTGAATCAGGAGAAGGAGGAATTGATTAATCATTTGGAAGTGCTTTCCAGTGAGAATATGGATGAGGAGTGTCTTAATATAGTTGACCAGATCAGGAAAGAAAATAGACGTAATGCCTATTTTTATCTAAATGCCTTGCAATGGCTTCGGCAGTCAATAAACTTTTTTGGGGACAAGCTTTATTTTTGTTCCTATGAGAAAGACGGTAATATGACCAACCGCCAGTTTTCAGGTAATCTTTTGTCTGGAAGGATATAATATGGGTCTGTCTGCAGCTTTGAATTCCGGACTATCCGGGATAATCAGTTACCAAAGATCTGTGGAAATCGTTGGCAACAATATTGCCAATGTCAATAATGACAATTACTCTAGACAGAAGTCCATCTTATCAACAAAGCCAACACTACAGGTAGGTAAACACCATTTTGGACAAGGTGTTCAGCTTGAAGATATCCAAAGGGAGTATGATGTTTTTGTCTCTAACCAGATTTTGAGTGAATCTGGTAGTCTTGGTGAAGAGGGGGTCAAGGCCAAACCATTGGAGGAGCTGGAAAGGGTTTTTGGCATGGGTCAGAATACCTTGGCTAGCGATATAGAGAACTTTTTTAACTCCTGGTTGGACTTGACTCAAAATCCCAGCGGTGAGGTAGAAAGGGATTATGTCATTCAACAGGGGAAGTTGCTGGCCTCTTCTTTTGATTCGATAGGAAATGAGCTGGTGACTGTTAAGAAGAACATTAATGATAAGCTTATTTCGAAAATGGATGAGATTAATTTAGATCTTCAAAAGATTGCTAACCTCAATAAACAAATTATTCAGCATGAAGCAACAGGGACTACTTCGAATAGCCTGCGTGATAAAAGAGAAGCTTTGCTTGAAGATGTTTCAAAGGTCTTAGGGGCTCAGACCTATGAAAGCGGTAAGAGTTCTATTTCGGTCCAATTGCCGGGTGGGCTGCCTTTGGTTCAGGGTGAGAATGCTATGAGTCTACAGTATGAGCAAGAAGGCATTGATGTCTCTTTTCAGCTTGATATTGGCGAAAGTACTTTTGAAGTAGACAATAGTCAGTTTGGTGGAGAATTTAAGGGTCTTCTCAATGTCCGTGATGATTTGATTCCTTCACTAAATGAGGATCTTAATAAACTAGAGTATAATATCGTCAACCAAGTTAATTTCCAGCATCAGGAAGGAACTGGCCTGGATGGAAGCACAGGTAAGGCCTTTTTTGATCGATACACATCTTGGGAAAGCGGTAATAAATTTTCTGATGTAAATGCCCAAGATTTTGATAAGGGGACGCTTGAAATTAACGTGGGTTCAAATACAACAGATATAATTATTGATGATTCCAACAATACCTTGCAGGGTATAAGAAAGGCCATTAACGACTCTGATGCTGCAGTTATGGCCTCTGTTACTGAAAACAGCGGAGGTTACAAATTGGGTTTGATCCCCAAAGAGGAAGGCCAATCGATTAGTGTGGATCTAAGTGCCTTAAGTGGAGGGAGTCAGTCTTTGGGTAGTTTTGCCAAGAGTACTGGAGCAGACGAGATGTCAGTCTCTATCTCCAATACTGATTCAATAGCTGCCGGTCAGACCTCCAAACCCGGTGACAATATCAATGCTCAATTGATTGCTGACTTAGCTGATCAAAAGACAATCGACGAAACGAATACATTCCGTGATTTTTATGCCAAAATGGCTTCAACTGTTGGTTTGGAAGCTCAAAGGAATGAGATGGCTTTAAATGGCCTGGAGGATACCATGGTTCAATTAAAAAATATGCGGGATTCTATATCCGGAGTATCTATTGATGAAGAAATGATTAATCTGATTAAGTATCAAAAAGGCTTTGAAGCCTCCTCCCGTATGATCACCACTGTTGATGAGATGATGGATGCAATTTTGGCCATGAAGAGGTAACAGGTCATGAAAGCTACAATGAGCATGAGCTATCGTTTGATGAAGTCTGAGATCAATCAGATGAATCAAGAGATGTATAATTTAAGAGAAAGGGTTACCTCAGGTAAAAAAGTCTCTCAACCCTCTGACGATCCCTCGGTCATCCGACCTGTTTTGAGCTTCAGGAGTCAAATCCAGCGAAATGAAAAGTTTCAGGACAATATAAGTATAGCCCAAAGTAATATGAATATTTATGATACCAAGGTTGGGCAAATATCTGATTCCCTGGTCAAAATAAAGGACACTGCTATACTAGGTGTAAATGGCTCATATGATCAAAATAATAAGGATATCTTGGCTGATCAAATATCCCGGTTGAAGAGTGATATACAGGACATTGCCAACAGCCGGGTCAATAACAAATATGCTTTCGCTGGTTTCAATGATCTGACAAAGCCTTTTGTGACTAATGATCAAGGAGTAATAGAGAGTCAGGGCGATGTAAGACAAAAGGAGCTGGAGATATCTCCAGGCGAAACCATTCAGGTCAATTTGACTGGTGAAAAGTTTTTAATGGGCCGAAAAGATACAAATGGAGACGGTTATTTAGAAAATTCTGGGGTAAATATATTTCAGGAGATTAAGAAAACAGAGTTGGCTATGCGTGGTCATGAAGGACAGATAGTCGATGCCTCAGGAGAGGCCCTTTCTGATAGTGAATATCTAGATGGAGATCCAGAGACAGGTGTTCAACGTCTGGTTGATGCTGCTGGTGATCCCATTGATGATGACTCAGGGGATCAGATTGCCATAGAGTATGATGGCCAGCCTATTTATTTGACAGAGCTCCGTAACGTGGAGGGTGAAACTGTCACCATTGGAGATCTCGAAAATCCGGAGAATTACAATTTAGACAGCAGCAATGTTCCTCCTGATCCTGCTAATGAACTTACTGCTGCTGCCCTGGACAAGGCTGTCTATATTCATAAAAACGGTGATATCGCTAAATATGATAGAGATGGTGATCCTATTTTGACTGATGATACAGGTGATGCTGTTGAAAAAAGTGCAGCTGCAGGTGGTGGTTATGTGTCTTTATTGGAGTCTGGGCAGCCTATGCAGAAGATGTATGTCCCGGAGTTGACTAACCAGTTGGATGAGCTTGATAATGCTTTGAATCAGGTTAGCCGCTATAGAGGGCAAATGGGCAATAATGCAGCCAGAGTAAAGGATGCATCAGAACAGTTGGAAGAATCTGTGCTTGATATCAAAGAGGCCCTTTCCAGTTATGAGGATGCCGATATAGCCAAACTTTATTCTGAACTCGTACAGCAACAAACAGCACTTCAAGCCGCCTTAAAGGTCTCTTCCAGGGTTGCCCAGCTCTCAATGTTGAACTATATGTAATTAGTTTTCATCCGGAAACTGACCTTTTTCCGTTTGGCTGCGTCAGTCTGCAAAATTATTTGTCAACGTATTAAGATACGCCTTTTCATAATTTCTTGATTTCCTTGCCAAACGAAAAAAATCTAGTTTCCGAATTGAAAACTTGTTATTTCCATATCCGTAAATCAAAAATCTCCGGATGGAAACTAATTAGATGCTATACAGATATGTCCGTGGAACTTTTGCCGATTAACATGAAAAGAACGTGGACCGTGAACCGTTGACCGTTGACCGAAGAAATAAGAATTAAGTATTTATTTCTTAACTCCTTTGTCTTGCGGTTCACGGTCCACGTTCTTTTCATGCTTCCTTGTGTCTGAAAAGGCATGATGGTTAAGATGTCTTCGGTCTTGTTTTTTTATGTGTTCTAGGTTAGTATATTTTCACTTTCATCTTCTAGGATATTGAGATCTAATAGTGTTATCAAAGAGACGTTTCTTTTGGCTCCTTGTCTGACAAAATAAAAA
>CAYUNZ010000204.1:0-4716 GCA_964446205.1 uncultured Desulfohalobiaceae bacterium
TCCAAGAAACAACCAACAATAATATTGAGCTGTTGCATAAATATATAAGAGAGGATGGGGTACAATCTGATCAAGCAAGAACAGGAGATAGGGAATTGGTAAGTAACTATTAAGGTATCTCTAGATCTTGGCAAGCTAGTAAAAAATAATTTTTAGGATATCTGGAATCTCACTCTAACCTAATGGAATTAAATGACAAATCTAACGAACGTTTGATTTGATTGTCTAGTAATTGGGGATAGTTAGATAAAAAAATAAAAAAGGAGAAAAATATTAATGAGGAGCAGAAATCAATTTGTCCAAAATTCAGTAAAAGAGGGTAAGTGGATAAAGACATCATGTAAAATGTGTCTTCATTCCTGTAACATGCTGGCCCATGTTACAGACAAGGGAATTTTAAACAAAGTGGAAGGTGATCCAAAAAGTCCTAGTAATCGTGGTCACTTATGCCCTAAGGGTAATGCTACTTTGCTTAGGACCTATGATCCTCAACGGGTGACCAGGCCTTTAAAAAGGACCAATCCCCGGAAAGGACCGAATGATGATCCAGGATGGGTACCAATATCCTGGGAAGAAGCCATGGATATTGTTTGTCGGGAACTGAAAAAGACCTTGGATGAAGACCCGAGAAAACTATTGCCAGCAATCAATGATTTTCAAAAGCTTTATCTTTGGGCCTGGCCAGCTGCCTTTGGTGGAAATGCAAACTACTTTACAGTGGTTGGAACCTTGTGTGGCGGAGGGTATCATCCTATGTGCGGGATGATACACTCTACTTTTGCCGGAGCTAATTGTTATGATTACTGTAATTATTGGATAAATCTGGGTGGGTGTGATGGTTTCTCTTCCCATTTACATGTAGCCTCACAAATTGGTTATATGGCTGAAGCCCGTGTAGATAGAGGGATGAAATTGGTTACCTTTGATCCAAGGCTTTCATCTTCCGGGGCAAAATCTGATCAGGGCTGGTATCCGATAAGGCCGGCTACGGATCGTCAGTTTGTAATGGGAATGATGCATGTTCTTGTCTATGAGGACCTTTATGATAAAGAGTTTATGAAGAGGGACAGCAATGCCGTATATCTTGTTGGACCAAATCAATATATTCTCAGGAATGAGGAAGGTAAACCATTGGTTTGGGATCCGGTGGATAATATGGCTAAAACCTATGATGATGAGACAATAAAGGATTATGCCCTTGAGGGAACATATGAGGTTGAGGGATATAATGCTCATTTTAAGTATGAAAATTATCCCCCAAGCGTTGAATTGGAAAAAATTTGGGAGGCAGGAAAGGTCAAAGCAAGGCCATCTTTTCAGGTGTTCAAAGATATACTAGCTGATTGTACACCGGAAAAAATATCGGAAATCACCACTGTTCCAGCAGATGTAATTAGAAAAGTCAGTCGGGATTTTGCTAAAGAGGCCTCTATTGGTTCAACTATTGAAATAGATGGCCGGACATTACCTCTTCGACCAGCTGCCCTTAATTATTATCGGGGTGCTCAGGGCCACAAGAAAGGGAGTCAAACCAACCATGCTATGAAATTGGTTAATATGCTTGTTGGTAATATGGATGCCCCTGGTGGTCATATTGGAGTTACTTTGGATGATTTTCGGATTGACCGTGGCCATGTTTGGGAAGGCGAGGGTGGACATCTTTTACCAACCCCACATCAACTCCATCCTGAAGTCCCATTTGCCTATCCCCCTAATACCGATCATTTAATGGACTATTTCCCCCTTGGTGTTGATCCCGGGCACTTGATTAATGATACATTTTTTAATCGGGAAAAGTATGGTTATACCCATACCCCTGATACAATGTTAATCTGTCATTCCAATCCATTATGGAATATGCCGGGTGATCAGGAGAAGTATTTTGAGATTATGAGACAGATGCGATTTGTTGTGGCCATTGATATCCTTCTCAATGAAACTACGGTTTGGGCTGATATTGTCCTGCCAACACTGGATTCTATGGAAAGATGGAATATGTTTATGATTGAACCGCCTAATACCGAAGGTGTCTGTTTACAACAGCCGGTTGTAGAATCTCCTCCGGAGTGCCGGAGTGAAGAGGATATCTTTAACGAGATCTCAGAGAGAATAGGGATATTGGATACCTGGAATGATATACTCAATTTTGCCAATCATTTCCATGAAAAACCGGAAATAATGCTGGAACATGGCAAGAAGTATACTGATAAGGATCTGGCTGAAAAGAGGGGTTTGTTGTGGAATGATAAACCATTGGAATGGTATATGGAAAACGGGCATGCAGTTACTAAGAGAAAGCCGGAAAAGTGGTTTCGCCCTTGGGAAGGCTTGAGATTGAATTTTTATATTGAATTGATTGTCCAGGAAAGAGATAAGCTCAAAGAAAAGATGGAAGAGGCCAAGGTACCTTTTAGGCATGAGTGGGATTGGGATGATTATCAACCCTTACCTGTACCTGATCTTGATCCGGTCCATTTTGAACCACCAGAGTATGATCTATATGCTTTTTGTTACAAAGATGTCCAGATGAACTTTTCTGAAAATCTGACTATCCCCTGGATTGCAGATATAGTCTATAGAGATCCGGTCCATCAAGGAATATTGATAAATCCCAAGACTGCAGCCGAGAGAAATATTGAAAACGGTGATTTGATCCAGGTGGAATCGCAATATGGTTATTTAAAAGGCTTGGCTAAAGTCACTGAAGGTGTTCATCATGAATCCATAGGCATCTCCAATGCAATTACTAAATGGATGGACTATCATGCTGTGGTCAAGCCTGGTGGTGGAAATTTTAATAGGATTTTGCCTGCTGATCTTAAAAATACAGATGCTAACAGTGCTCAAATGGAATGTACGGCCAAAGTTAAAGTAAAAAAAATACGTAGTAAGTCAAAAAAAGGTTTAGAAGGATTGCGAGAAATTACTTTTACAGAGAAGGAGTAGGATAATGCCTAAATGGGGAATGGTCATAGACCTTAAGAGATGTGTTGGCTGCAATGCCTGTACTGTAGCCTGTATGCAGGAAAATACCACACCACGGGGGGTAATGTTTACAAAGGTACTCAACCAAGAGATTGGTACTTATCCTAATGTAACCCGTCGATATATCCCTATAATCTGCAATCATTGTGAGGATGCTCCCTGTGAAAGAGTCTGTCCTACTAAGGCTACCTATAAAAGAGAAGACGGCATTGTTATGGTAGATGACAATAAATGTATAGGCTGTGGGGCCTGTGCCGCAGCCTGTCCTTATAAGAATCGGATACTTTTAGAGAATCCGGAAATATTCAAACGTGGTCTTTTTGGAGAAGGCAATATCACTCCTTTTGAAGAGCAAGGTGTATGGCGCTATCAGGAAGGTACGGCTGTTAAATGTACATTTTGTCATGAAAGGGTAGATAGAGGATTAGATCCGGCCTGTGTTGCGACCTGTCCGGCAGAAGCCAGGATCTTTGGTGATTTGGATGATCCGGATAGTAGAGTTAACAGACTGATACAATCCAGGAAAGGAGTTCAACCTCTTGGTGAGTTTAATACAAACCCCCGGGTTTATTATATTGAATAAAAACTTTAAATGCTTTGTTGGGGCCAATACAAGATGAATAGTATTGTTATCAAGGGGGTAAAAGAATGAATTGCAAGAATATGAAAGAAAAATTTAAAACCATATATTCTAAGCTAAACAGTGTAGATTCAGCTCTAGTTAGCGATCCTTATACTCTGCAAGGAGATGATTTTTGTTTAGACTTTCGGCGTCAGGAATTTTGGGGTTGGAAGATTGCCTTTGCTTTCTTTTTTGGTGATGTTGGGGCTGGATTCTTTTTATTTTCCTCATTTTACAACTTTTATCCAGGAATGATCCTCGGCTGGATCATGGCATCCTTCTTTAAACCAGCAGCCCTGTTTATGCACCTTGGCCAACCGCTTCGTTTTTGGCGCGCGGCTATGCATCCTGGTAGCTCCTGGATTACCAGAGGATTTTCCTTGACAGTGGGGTTTTCCTTTTTTGGTTTATTACATATGCTAAATTATTCCAACATATTCGGAACAGTATTTAGTAATTTTATATATGGACTAACTATTATTACAGCTCTAGGAACTATTATCTATCTAGGATTTGTTTTATCATATTCTCCGGCTATAAAATTGTGGAATTCCGGATTGATGCCTATTATTTGTTTGAACTATGGCCTTTTAGGCGGAGTAACCTTGTTGATCTTATTCGGTTATCATGCCTTTTTGATAGATAATCCTCAGACTCTACACATGCTCAAAGTTTTAGAACTGGGATTGGTTTTATATGGGATTGTCCTTATATTGAGTTTTATTCATGGAGCAGTATATAGTGGTAAGTCAGGGAAGATATCAGTAAAACTACTTTTTACTGAATATAAAAGTTGGTTTGTAATAGGGGTAATAGGTGTAGGTTTGATATTGACTGCAATACTAATGTATAGCGGTTCCTTATCAATTGCTGTACTGTTAACTATAGCCATAGCTGAGCTTATTGGTGATATTGGTTTTAAGATAACATTATTTAAAGCTGGTACCTATGAACCAATTTTATATCATTCTTAAATATAAGTTAAAATAATGTATTAAATTATTTTAACTTATTAATATTGATTAATTATTTTAATTAACATTTTCAAGATTTCAAAAGGAGGTTTCGATGTCTAAGATGTTATTTGAATGGGATTATTCCGGATATCC
>CAYUNZ010000205.1:0-4666 GCA_964446205.1 uncultured Desulfohalobiaceae bacterium
GTCGGGATTATGTCTTGCAAGCCATAACCAGGCATGATCATTATTGTCCAGGTATTATCTCCGGAGTGCTTCTGGCCAAATACATTCAAGAAAAAATCATTGACCCGAAACAAGATGGGCTTTTCATCCTGAGTATCAAGCCCTGGTGCAAAGAAGACGCCCTGACCACACTTCTTAATGTCACTCCTGGAAAACGAGCCTATGGGGTCTTATATCCAGATAATACCGAAAATTGGCCAAAACCCCTGGACAAGACCTGCACAATAGCTTTCACCCAAACAGGCAATGACAATTGGACAGGGCATCTGCTTGGCTTTAACTGGCCTAAAAATATATCAAAGAAAGATTTCAATTACACAATCCTGGACAAGCTGCAGGCTGATTTGTGGTTTTTGAATCACCTGAATGCTCCGGAAAGCTTTGTTTTGGACCAAGGCCAAGTGAAACTCCCTCAAGGCTGTTCACCAAAGGAGCTTCTAAAACCAAGTCCTGAACTGTTGCAAAAACTTGTTCCTGTAAAGAACAAATCCTAGTCTTTAGGTATTTCTGATAAAATAGGTATTAGACATTTAGTATCGTAAAGACAATTTTAACATATAGGTAGCACGAAATATAATAAAATTATCAAATCATAATTTATTTCTATATATAATAGCACAATTATTACTTATATATTTTTTTAATATCTATATTTTAATATGTTTTGATATAATAGTGTTATAATGACGATTTATTAAGGAGGACGTCTTACTTATGGTCCTTGCCAATATTCCACTCCAAAAGGTTTCAAATTTTCATGGACATATCTGTCCTGATTTGGTCATTGGTTGTCGGGCATCTCAGCTAGCATTGAATCTTCTTAATAAAGAACTCAAAGATCAGCTGACACTTACGGTTGTTGCTGAAAACAATACCAGCGCCATAGATGCCATTCAGTGCTTGACCGGATGTACTCTGGGCAATCAACATCTGCTCATCAGAGACTTTGGCAAACACAAGTACACCTTTATTGTTAACCAAACAGGTCAGGCTGTAATCTTGAGTTTAAATAGGGTCAATTTTCGGAAAGAGAAAAACTATTTGGCCCTGGAGAAAAGACTTATGAATAATCTGGCTACTATAGAAGATATGACCAGAATAAAGGTTTTATTGGATCAATGGGTCTCTTGGCTTTTTTCTTTATCAGATCAAGAACTGTTTTCAGTTGATCAGACTAAAGCTAAGCCACCGGATATTGCTTTATCTAGTAAGTATGTCACATGTCATTACTGTAATGATTTGGTTGAAGAAACAAAAGCAATCAAATTACACGGTAATTTTCTCTGTCAACCATGTTACAGAGTCTTTTCTTATCAACCTGAAAATGTTGTCTGGCAGTAAGGATTGGTTCAGCCTAAATTAGGACATGATGCATTAAAAATGTTCTTTATTCAATAAACATAAAAGGAGGGTTGTATGCTAAAGATTGTTTCTTTTCTTTTTCTTTCATCACTTTTAATGGTATTCCCATTACAGGCCAAGGAAAATAAGCAGCAAGAACCGTTTCAGCTAAGTCCGATGACAGTTATTGCCCCGCAGCGTGGGGTTAAAATAACCCCGGAAAAGACTGTCATAGATATGGACAAGTTCACTAAACCGGGTGGAGTGGATACCCTGGAAGACGTATTACACGAAATTGGCGGGATTGATGTCCAGCGCTCCAATCCTTTAATAGCTTCACCTGGAGACCAAATCTCTATTCGAGGAGTTACCGAGGGACGTTTGGTTGTAGAAATTGATGGTCGCAGGATAAACCATACCGGACATTACGGCAAATATATTGTTGATTGGTCAACCTTGAAAGTGGATGATATAAAGCGGGTAGAAATTATTCGAGGAGGTTACTCGGTTCTTCATCCTTTTGCCATTGGAGGGGTGATCAACTTGATTACCAAGAAAGGTAGAAAGACAGAAGAATTAAAACCAGAGGTAAGCTTAAAGGCTAGTTATGGCAGATATGACACTCGTGGTGGAGCTTTGTCTTTTGATGGAGGTTTTAAAGATCTTATAGGCTACCACTTCTCAGCAAGTAAGAAAGAAACAAACGGATATCACAGGAATGAGTTTCAGGATGTTGATAATTTTAATGGTCGTTTAAGTTTTTTTCTACCTAATGAAGCTACTTTTACTTTTGGGGCCAAGTATTCTGAAGTGGATTATGGTTTTCCAGTGATCAATGATCCCAATGATCCCGATCCAGGCGTGGCCGCACGATATGACAATAACTACCCCAAATTCAAAAGGTCTTCAGATCAGCTAAGGCATCTTAATTGGCCACAACTACCTACCGGTGGGGCACTTAATCCAGAGTGGGAAAAGCATACTGGATATTATGATGCTATCTTTGAGATGCCATTGGGACCGGGGACTATAAACCTTCATGGATATTGGACCGAGGGCAGAAGATGGACCAGTAGTTATGGTAAAGGTGCTTCTATGGAAGATCCGGAAGCAAAATTCACCAAAGATCTGTTTATTGACGACAGGACCAAGGGTATAATTGTTGAATATCGAGATATTGAACTTTTCGACTTTCATAAATTTACCATAGGTTATGACCATCAGGAATTAGGTCAACCTGATAAAAATTCCATTATTTACAATGTGGATTCAGCATATATTCAAGATATTATTCGTCTTGGTAAACGCTGGACCATAACTCCAGGGATTCGTTATTATCATGTGGACATGGATACCTATTATGGTTGGTGGGAGATGGGATATGATTCCCCCCCTCCTGGTTGGCCTTTTAGCGCCGATAATTCAGGAAAAGAAGAGACCGATGTCGGATATTATCCTAGTCTGAAGGTAGATTTTCAGGCCAGTCAGAATACAACACTTTATGCTGCTGTCAGTAAGTCCTATCGCTTACCTTGTCCGTGAGACTATTATTGGTGGGCGCGGTGCGCGTCCAAAGAAAATGCCAATTTGGATCCTGAAGAGGCTTGGGAAACAGAACTGGGAATTATAAAAAATTTTAGATTTTTAACCTTAAGAGGTTCTGTCTGGTATTATGATATAGAGGATTATATTAATGAAAATGGAATCACTATACCTCCTTCAGAAGGCACAGGAGCAGGAACCGATTGCGTCAGCAACCTTGATCAACTTGAACTCTATGGAGGAGAACTGGAGGCCTCTATCAAACTCGGGGATAGCTTTCGAGCAACAGCTGCTTATATATATAAAAGACATAGCGTTGAAGACAGTGGTTATGAGCAGGGATGGAACTATTATTTGCCAGACCTATTAGCAAAAAACAAGGTTAAGCTGCGAGCTAGCTATAAGGTTTGGGAAGGTGGCTGGTTTCAGTTAAGTTCTAGATATGTTGATGCCCGAGAATCTCAAGGAGGCCAAAGTATGGATCCATATATAACCGCTGATGTGGCCTTTGGCCAAGAATTCAATTATAATCATCACAAATATATGGCCAGTATCTATTGTAACAATGTTACCGGTACAGAATATGAGGAGATATCAGGATATGAGACCCCTGAATTTGTTTGGGGAGTACAGGTTGGGGTAAAATTTTAGAGAATATTTTATAACTTTATATCCGTCTTGTGTGATGCGACTGCAAAAAATATTTTTTGCAGTCGCAGAGATCAAATATCAGTAAAAACAAAAAGTTACAAAAGCAGATTTTGTTTTGATTTTATAAATCTGAATTTTGGCATTCCCATAATATAATATAAAACAAGGAAAACAAGATGTATTATTTTATTAAAAATTCTTTCATCATTCTCTTGTTACTTATTCCTTTGATACTACTTCAAAGTATTTTGATCAGTAATATAGCTTGGACAAAACCTTTGGAAGGAAAGTTTTATGTGATAGGAACAGGACCGTCTGGACCTCAACTAGCTACCAAAAAGGCCCTCGACTGCATCAAAAAAGCAGATATATTACTTTGTTCGCCATCTCTCCAAAAAAGATTTTCCGACTATCTTAAAAACAAGACAATTCTTTGTAATCCTTGGGAAAATCTATGGGAATACAAAGGTAAGTCATGGAAAGAAATCCTTAACTCTGATCCAGAATTTATTAAAGAATTTCAGGAACAACGGATAGATAGGAGAGAAAAAATCGTCCTCAAAATCAAAGAAGAGATGAAAAAAGGAAAAACAGTAGCTTTGCTCGATAGTGGAGATCCTTGTCTGTTTGGTCCGTCCCATTGGTTTATTGAAGGATTCGATCCCAAGAATGTTGAGATCATTCCAGGCGTAGGTGCCTTTTCTGCAGCCATGGCCGCTTTAAAAAAATCTAGTATTCCAGCTCACAATTCGAGGTTTGTTTTACAAACTGCTCCATCCTTTCTCTTAAATCAGGAAAAGCAACAGGATTTCATGAAACATATTTCTCACACTCAGGGTACTTTGGTTTTTTATATGGCCTTGCCTAAAATCGAAGGTCTAATCAGAAAGTTAAAATCCAATTATCCCTCTGACTATCCGATAGCAATTGTTTATTATGCCGGTTATTCTGACAAAGAATTGGTTGTGAAAGGTACACTAAACTCTATTCTCAATAAAATTAAAGATGTTGATGAAAATTGGCTTGGTATGGTCATTGTTGGACAATGTCTAGAAGGAATGCCCTATCGAAGCCGTGTAGAAAATATTACACA
>CAYUNZ010000206.1:0-4624 GCA_964446205.1 uncultured Desulfohalobiaceae bacterium
GAAAGCCACTACTTTATTGCCCCGTTCTTCCCTGATCCCTTCGCCTCAGGGCAAGAAGCACGTATTCGCAGTTAAACAAGGTCGATTGAAGGCTACAGCTGTAGAGATACTTGGATACAGCAAAGATCAGGTGGCTGTTAAAGGCCTGTCTTCTGGGACACAGGTCGTTCGCAACACCTTTTTGGGCTGGAACAGGCTTTCTTCCGGGGAAAAGGTGGAGGTAATCCGATGAATCCTTCCAAGGCCTCAATCAATCACCCATACGCAGTGGTAGCCCTGGTCCTTTTGGTAGCAGCCCTGGGTATTATTGGATTCATTCGAACACCTGTGGATTTGTTTCCGGACACCTCTCCCCCACAGGTAGTGATCATAACCCAACAACCCGGAGCAAGTGCTGCAGATATCGAAGATAAGATCA
Source organism: uncultured Desulfohalobiaceae bacterium (assembly GCA_964446205.1). GTDB lineage: Bacteria > Desulfobacterota > Desulfovibrionia > Desulfovibrionales > Desulfothermaceae > CAYUNZ01. Next base: position 419 of record CAYUNZ010000206.1, read on the forward strand.
CTCAGATCATTGAGAAAGAAATCAATACCGTCAGCGGGTTGGAAAACATCCGAAGTACGAGCCGGGATCAGGTTTCTTCAATAACCGCGGAATTCAAGTACACTAAGGATGCAGGCCAGGCCATTGTGGACGTTCAAAACGCCATTGCCCGGATTCAGTCCGAACTTCCGGAAAGGGCAAAGTCTCCCAGCATCTACAATCTGAACGAGTCCACCGCCCGGCCGTTGCTTACCCTGGCCCTTAGCCCGGGGAAAAACAGCCTTAAGGGCCTTCGGGATATCCGCCTGCTGGCTGAAAATCAGATTGAGGACCGGATCCTCAGATTGGAAGGTATTGCTGATGTCGACATTTTCGGGGGGCACAAACCGGAAGTCTTAATCAGTATTTCCCGGGACAAATTAGCGGCAAACAACCTTTCCCTTGGAGAGGTCGTCGGGGTCCTGTCCAGACAGAATATCTCCGTTCCTGCCGGAACACTCTATAGCCAGGATAGTGAATATTTGATCCGGACTGCTGGTGAATTTGGCAATCTCGAGGAGATACGGAATCTCCCTCTTATCCGCAAAAAAGAGGGACAACTGCTTCTTTCCGATCTGGGAGAGGTAAACCTGGCGGACCAGGAGCCAAGATCCCTTTATCACGGCAATAACAAGGAAGCCATAGCCCTGGGTATAATCCAACCCCAAGATGGGGCTACTGTGGAGACTATCAAGCGTTTCAAGTCTTTTCTGCCAAAATTAAAAGCAGATTATCCGGACATAGATTTTCAGATCACCCAAGACCAGCAGCCGCTCATAGATATCAATATGAACGGTATGGTCAGTTCCATTGTCCAGGCAGTGATTTTGACCGTATTTGTTATCTTTCTTTTTCTGGCCGACTTCAGGGCCGCCCTGACCGCAGGTCTCAGCCTGCCTTTGTCTTTCCTGTTCACCCTGGCTATCCTCTGGTTTACACCCTATACCCTGAACATGATTACCCTGACCGGTTTGATCGTGGCCACTGGTTTGGTTGTGGACTCCTCTGTGGTGGTCCTGGAAAATATCTACCGTCATTTTCAAAGCTCTGACTCACCAACTCCAGTGGAGGCCTCAAGTACCGGGACCAAACAGATCGCTTTGGCCAATACCGCTGGGACCCTGACTACAGTAGCAGTCCTTTTGCCCATTATATTTATAGGAGGCTACGCCCAAAGGACTATCGGAAGGCTCAGCCTGACCATTTCCACCACCTTGCTGGCCTCTTTGCTCATCTCCCTGACCCTGGTCCCGCTTTTGACCTCCAAGCTGTTAGCCAAGAAAAATAAAAAGGGAAACCCTATTGAAAAGGGGGCAGCTTATGTAAATGTAGCCATAGAATTTATCAAGCGTTTTTATTTGTTTATTTTAAGAGGAGCTCTGAACTGGCGGCTACTCACCCTTGTCCTGGCTGCAGCCTTTTTTCTGATCAGTGTAAAGAACATTCCTCCTCTGATAGGAGGAGAGCTCATGCCCCCCATGGATACCGGAATTTCTATAGTAGAATTCAATCTGCCGGCCACCGATTCCCTGCAGCGCATGGAAAAGACCCTGCAAAAAGTGGAGAATATTATTTATGAACAACCCGGTGTTGAAACTGTCTCTTCTGTAGTCGGTTCCGAGCCTGGTGAACTCAGCTTCGGAGCCGGGGGGACAATAGCTCAGTCAGCAAGCATTACAGTTCATCTGGTAGACAGGACCAAGAGAGAAGATTCTATATGGGATATCCAAGATAAATGGCGCAAAAGATTAAGACAGGTACCAGGAATAAAGAGTTATCGAGTCAGCGAGTACGGGGCAACGCCTATGTCCACTACCAAAGCGCCCTTAGATATAATTATCAGCGGTTCTAATCCGCAAATATTGGACAAACTGGCGAATCGTTGTTTGCAAAGACTAAAAGGTGTGCCCGGACTTGTGGATGTGCGCAGGAGTTGGTATTTTGACGAAAAAGAATACGATATAGACGTAGATCCGGCACTTGCCCGGATTTACGGCACTTCCCCGGAAGCGGTCTCTGGTGAATTAAATGCTGCCCTGCAGGGAATACCGGCTACCAAGATGCGCCTGGAGAATTATCTGGATATTCCAGTGCGGGTTGAGTATAGACAGACTGATGTAAACAGCCTTGTCGACCTGAAGTATATTTATGTGGGTTCCGAATTCGGTCCAGTTCCTCTAAGGAGCCTGGCTGAGGTAAATGCAGACAGGGAACAACCATTTATTACCAGGGAAGAATTGCATACAACCATAGATATAACCGGAGTGAACCGAAATTTAAGTATATCCCAGGTAACCGGCAAGGCCAAAAAGAGCATTGAACAAATCGAGACTCCAGGAGGCTACAGCATTGAGTTTGCCGGTACAACAGCGGATATGAAGGATACTAAAAAAAGACTGAAACGCTCCCTGATCATTGGCATTGTCTTTTTATACCTGCTGCTTTTGGCAATGTTTCACTCCTTTATTCATCCCTTAACTATCATGGCCGCCATACCCCTGGCTATAGCAGGTTCCTTGTGGGGGCTTTTGATCTTTGACAAGCCCATGTGCATGCCGGGCAATATGGGAATGGTCTTTTTGGCAGGGATAATAATCAATAACAGTATTCTGATCCTTGATTTTATAATAGAGAGCAGGAACCAAGGCTGGGAAAAGCAAGAGGCAATTAAAAGGGCTGTGGAACTGAGAGTCAGGCCTATTTTGATGACCACCTTTTCTACCGTGGTGGGTTTGTCTCCTCTGGCCTTTGAAATGGCTGTGGGGCTGGAGCGGCTCAGTCCACTTGCTGTGGTGGCCGGAACCGGTCTGCTGATCGGGACTTTTCTGACCATGGTTGTGGTCCCTGTGGTCTATTCCTGTCTGGACAGCGCGGTAAAGTCATTGGCCGATCTAAGGATACGTCTCATTCACCAATAAAAAACTTATTTCCCGTTTTTTGATCCAGATCAAAGAATTTGTCTCATAGCTCCTTATAATGGAGGCACTTTAAAAAGGAAACATAAATTTATTGGGAGGCATAACTATGAGACAAAAAAGACAAGTAATCAAAATCGACGAAGATCTGTGCGATGGCTGCGGTCAATGTGTCCCAGCCTGTGCAGAAGGAGCTATTCAAATCATAAACGGCAAGGCCAGACTGGTGGCCGAAAAGTACTGCGATGGTCTGGGTAATTGTCTGGACAAATGCCCGACAGGGGCCTTGAGCATTGAGGAAAGGGAGGCTGAACCATTTGACCAGGAAGCAGTCCAGGAATATTTAGATAGGCAAGTCGATAATCAAGCAGTGACAGGTTGCCCTTCAGCGGCCTGCCAGCAATTTGCCGCCGGCAATAAGGCCAATATGAACCAGACTGTCCAAGAATCGGTCCTGTCCCACTGGCCGGTTCAAATCAAGCTTGTTTCTCCTGAGGCCCCTTTTTTAAAGGATGCCGATTTGCTGATAACAGCTGACTGTGCCCCTGTCGCTACTGCCGGGTACCACAGCAGATTTTTGCCAGGCAAGGTGGCTCTGCTTGGTTGTCCCAAGTTTGACGAAGTCGAGGACTACCTGGATAAATTTGCCGATATCCTGAGCCGGGGAGATATATCCAGTATTACGGTTCTGTCCATGGCAGTCCCCTGCTGTTCCGGCTTGTTGGGGATTGTCCAGAAAGCCAGAGAGGTAGCTGAAGTAGATATTGAGATCAAAAATATTGTCCTTTCCCTTCAAGGACAGGTCAAACATGAACAAAACATTGCCTAATGGTCATTGATAATTATACTATCAGGCACTATCTAATATGATCAGACCATTTATTTTATAAAAAAAGCTCAAGGAGTAAGTCATGAAATGCCCGGGACAAGACAGCCGCTTTTGGAAAAAAGATGCCATCTATGAGACCAAATGCCCGAAATGCGGCCAGGACGTGGAATTCTTCAAGGATGATACAGCCAGGAAGTGTCCCCATTGCGGACATCGTTTCGTCAATCCAGAGATGGATTTTGGCTGTGCCGCATACTGCCAGTATGCTGAGCAGTGCCTGGGATCCCTGCCTGAAGAGGTCAAAGAGATCCGCCAGGATTTGCTCAAGGACAAGGTCGGCATGGAGATGCGCAAATATTTCAAGAATGATTTCAAAAGAATCAGGCATGCCCAATCAGTGGCCAGGTTGGCCGAAAGGATTGGCAAGCAGGAGGTTTGTCAGGA
>CAYUNZ010000207.1:0-2854 GCA_964446205.1 uncultured Desulfohalobiaceae bacterium
AGAGATGTCCTGACTGTGCTCAAAAGTTTTTCAAAGACAACGATGATTTCTTCTTTGACTAAAGAAAATTGCTTGTAGTTTGGTTTTTTTGACTTGAGAATAAACATCGGATGTTATCTTCCAATCCTTTGTGGAACATTGCTTGAAATAAATTTGCATTGAAGGAGAATTAGGGTAGACAAGTTAGTTATCCTGTATTATGTATTTCATTCTGATTTGGTAATAATGTAATTACTCAGATAGGTTATAGATAGGAGGATAGAGGCTGATATGCTCCATATTGAAGATTTACATGTCAAGATCGGTGACAAAGAAGTTATCCGGGACTTAAATCTGGATATCTCCCAGCAGGAGACATTTATCCTTTTTGGTCCGAATGGATCAGGCAAAACAACCTTGCTTATGACCCTTATGGGTTTTGGGGGTTATGAAGTGACTCAAGGAAAGATTGTCTTCCGAGGACAGGATATTACCCATATGCCGGTCTATGAACGAGCTCGCCTGGGTGTAGGGATGTCCTTTCAACGTCCCCCAACAATTCACGGCTTGAAAACTCGTTATCTGGTGCAACTATGTGCCGGTGAAAAAGAGCTAGATGTCGATGCTCTGGCTCAAGAGGTCAATTTGAAAGACTTTTTGGACAGAGATATCAATTCAGGTTTTTCTGGAGGAGAGATCAAAAGATCCGAACTCCTTCAATTGATGGCTCAGGGCCCGAAATTTTTGTTGTTTGATGAGCCTGAATCAGGGGTTGATTTGGAAAATATGGCTTTAATTGGCAAGATGGTCCGTCGTCTTTTGCAACAAGATCTTCAGCCGCAACCTGACAAGAGTATGAAGGACCTAAAGGGTGAACGGGAGACATCTGGTTTGATTATTACTCATACAGGCTATATACTGGACTATATCAATGCCGACAGGGCTATGGTCATGTATGACGGGAGCTTGTGCTGTTCATCAGAAAGACCACGAGATATTTTGGAACATATAAGTCAATACGGTTATGAGGAGTGTGTACGATGTCTGAACTAAATAGACAAAAATATCAATCTCCAACTCAGAATGAAGAAATCGATATTTCCTCATATAATCAGGAGGATGCTCAATTCGGGAAACTGGAGGATCTTTCTCAAATCGATGACAAAGAACGTAATCAACTTTTGATGGCCGGTGTTGATGTTTCGGAACAAAATAGGAGTGGAACTTTTCTTCAAATGGATCATTCCAATGTTCATTGTAAGACTTGTAAAAGTGGGGTAGAGGTCCTTGATATTCAACAGGCTTTACAGACATACGATGGTCTGAAAGACTATTATTGGCAAGCAGTCGATCCGGATAAGGACCAGTATACCAAGGCAGTAGCTGAGAAATTGCATGGTGGTTATTTTATTCGGACTGAGAAAGGGGCCAAAGTCACAGAACCTGTCCAATCCTGCCTGTTCATCAAAGGGGAAAATGTCGGTCAGAACGTACACAATATTATAGTTGTGGAAGAAAACTCTGAACTCCATATTATAACCGGTTGTGCTGTATCCCATGATGTAAAAGCAGCCTTACACTTAGGTGTCTCTGAGATCTATGTCAAAAAAGGGGCTAAATTGAGCTTTACCATGGTCCATAATTGGGGACAGGATGTAAATGTACGACCTAGAACCGTGGGCTTTGTCGAAGAGGATGGTATCTTTCTGAACAATTATATTCTATTAAAACCTGTCAAATCAGCTCAATTATACCCAACTCTATATTTAAACGGCCGAGGGGCAGTTGCCCGCTCCAATTCGGTTATCGCCACACCGCCCGGCTCATATGTCAACAGCGGCAGCCGGGTGGTCTTGAACGCACCTGATACCAGGGCGGAAATCGTTGCCAGGACGATTACTACCGGTGGGACCATAATCAATCCGGGACACATAGTCGGGAATTCAGTACCGGCCAAAGGACATCTTGAATGCAAGGGCTTGATTCTCAAGGATGGTATTATCCACGCCATTCCAGAGCTTGAGGCTACAGAGGCCGGTGTCGAGCTCTCCCATGAGGCGGCTGTCGGTAAGGTTGCTCAAGAGGAGATCGAATATCTAATGGCTAGAGGTCTGGATGAAGACGAGGCCACAGCGACCATTGTCCGAGGCTTTCTCAATGTAGATATAATGGGTTTGCCCCAAGAGCTCAAAGACTCTATTGACAAGACAATCCAAGAAGCCGGGGAAGAGATGTTCTAAATTAATGTGGCCAGCTTACCTGATCATTCTGCCCTGAGCCATGCTCAGCAAAGCATGAAAATTTCAAAGCAGGTATCTGTTTAGATGTTATGCAACTAATTGAAAGAGGGGTTAAACCAGTACCAAAACACGTACTTTTTGCTTTCAAATTCTTGTGCCATGCTATTTGCTTTTTATATTAAAGAATCTAATAGATCTGCTTCTTGTTTCTTCAATAAGGCTTGGGGAATGTCTTTATCTAGCTGGTCTTGAAAGAGATTATTTTCCTTTAAATACAGTAGTCCTTGGCGAACAAATTCCTTATGATCTATCTCTGAAGAGATGCCTGGGCAAAATTCCTTGGCCATCTGCCAGCTCGATTCATCCTGGAGATTGCCCCGGAAAAAAGGCCAAGCCAGACAAATATCCGGTTTGTGTGCATGGACAAAACACCCCTTGTCAGGGTGAAAAAACACACAATAGCCATTCTCATTGGTTTGTAAGACGTATTGATTGCCTTTAAGGACTGTGTATTTATCTCTGAATGTCTGAAAGGACAGATTCAAGTACAGGCTCAGGCGTTTTTGATCTTTTTTGGAAACTACAATACCACCTTCTCCATAACAGCAATAACCACACATCTGACATTTAAAGGC
>CAYUNZ010000207.1:2954-4624 GCA_964446205.1 uncultured Desulfohalobiaceae bacterium
ATTGTGGTAAGTCTATCTATTGACAGGTAGGTAAAAATATTCCCAGAGTTAGTTAAGCCAAGATTGGGGAATGCTAATATTTTCTATGCCCTAAAAACAAGTTATTACAACATGCTTTTTTTTGTTTTGCAATCTGTTTGACAGGTAAACGATAAAGATCAAATGTTAAACCTTAATGGGAGTACTGAATCAGGAGATATGTTTATGTATGCCCCTATGGATAAGATCCCTCAAAAGGAATTGGAGATGAGGTGGGGAAGATTGAGACAACTTTTGCAGGAGCATATACCTACAGCTTCTGGAATGCTTGTCTTTTCCAGACTCAATATCTATTGGCTCAGCGGTCATTTTGGCAATGGGATGTTTTGGCTCCCTATTGATGATAATCCGGTCTTATTTGTCCGTAAAGGTAAGGAGAGAGCCGAGCTTGATTCGTCTGTCCAACAGATTGCCTCTTTTCGTTCCTTTAAAGAGTTCACAAAAATAATCTCAGATTTTGGTCAAAAATGTCCGAGAAAAATTGCCGTAGAAAAGACGGCCTTGAGCTGGGCCTTTGGTGAACAATTGCAACAGCGTCTTTCAGATATAGATTGTCTACCTGGCGATGTCCTTTTGGATTGGGCACGGTCCATTAAATCAGATTGGGAAGTAAATAAAATATCTTTGGCTGGACAGAGGCATTTTCATTGCCTCTATGATCTCCTGCCTGAAAAGATTGAACCCGGTATGAGTGAATGGCAAATTGCTAGTCAAATCTGGCAGGACTGTTTTGCTTTGGGGCATCAAGGCATTCTCAGGATGAGAAATCTTGGGGAAGAGATGTTTCTTGGCTGTGTATCGGCTGGAGAATCGGGTAATTTCCCTACTAGCTTGAATAGCCCCGATGGATACCGGGGGGCCCATCCTGCTGCCCCTCATATGGGATATGCTGGTAAGATATGGTCCAAGGAAGAGGTGTTAATGGTAGACATTTGTTTTTCTTTAGAAGGGTATCATTCAGACAAGACTCAGGTCTACTGGTCCGGAAGTAAAGAGGATCTTCCTGTTAAGGTCAGGAAAGCGCATGAATTTTGTCTTGAGCTACATGATTGGGTCGCCGAACATATGTATCCCGGCACAACACCTGAAGAACTCGCCAGATATTGTTTTGACAAGGTCGAAGAAAGGGGCTGGACAGGAAATTTTATGGGGCTTGGAGGAAATGCCGTTCCTTTTGTTGGGCACGGGATAGGCCTATGTGTTGACGAATGGCCGGCCATAGCCATGAAGTTTAGGACCCCTATTGAAAAAAATATGGTTTTAGCTGTTGAACCAAAGCTCGGTATTTCTGAATACGGTATGGTTGGTGTCGAAAATACTTTTCTGGTTACAGAAAAAGGCGGACAGAGCTTGACCGGAGAAAAATATGATCTGATCTGTCTTGAATAGTCGATCTTTTTTTATAAAACCTCAAAAATACCAATTTCTGATCAAAAACGCATTCACTTGTGAGTTAAGAGCCAAGAGTAGAATTGATGCTCAGATTAAATATATCTTGACAATCATTTGGTTTAAAAGTAATTTTGATTGTCATCGGACGGACTTTGCATAAGTCAAAGGGCCACTAGCTCAACTGGCAGAGCAACGGACTCTTAATCCGGAGGTTGAAGGTTCGATTCCTTCGTGGCCCA
>CAYUNZ010000208.1:0-4570 GCA_964446205.1 uncultured Desulfohalobiaceae bacterium
GCAGGCAGGAAAAAGAAGCCGAAACAGATCTACAGACACTGCCTCCCGGTTTTTCCGACTGAATCATTTGAGGGTCTTTCGGCTATAAAAACAAGAAAGATAAAGAAGTTAGTAACTATTCAGCAAAAAAAAAGACTTGACAGGGTTTTTGTGACCATTTCTTAAAAATTATTCATCTTGAGAAGGAGCATTATAGAAGACTCTGAAGCCCTCTCAACGTGCGTTGAGTAAGCCTTTTGGGATGAACACGCGTCCGGTACTTATTGACAACTTATAAGCCAATACAGGCGATCCTCGAAGCAAAAATCGCTTTTTTGAAACCTGTGTTATAGTGTTTCCAGTCCAAAAAAATACAGGTTCAAAGATGACCATGAATCCGAACAATGTCCAAGATTTCATCAAAAAGGTCAAAGAGCAGATAGAACAGGAGAAGGACCTATCGCCGGCGCTCAATTAAGCCTGGAGATGCTTCTCCTTGTAGTTACATTTAAGCAATGTTCAGCTTCAGACCATGTCCACAAAGGAATGTGCCCTGTCATGACTTTATGCGATAAGGTGTTTAACCAACCACGCGTGCGGACGCGAAGGGTCGCAGTTCTTATGCCAAGGAGTCCGAGGCAAATTGCAAGGTTGCGCCGCGCGCCGCACAGTTCATCGTTATCCTGAAGACTACAGCTATCAATCTTGATCTTACAATCGCGATTTAAAAATTTAAATCTTTTCTCTTATCTGTGACCAGAAGCGCACACCTGGCTGGTAGCCTTCCTCCTAGAATAAGGATTTGCTACCAAGGAGCCAAAATCAGCAAGAAAACAGGAGGAAGGCCATGCCCAGAAAAGGCAGATCCATTACAGGTGGCCCTTTCATGCAGGAAAGCGCTCTGGACAAGGATGAGCAGCAATGCAAAAAGGTGGGCTTTAGGCTGAGCTGAGATGCATCCTGGAGAGTGAGCCGCGAGCCAAGGATCTTAACGGCAGGGCAGTTCAATACGATTATGGCGCTCAAGCCAAGAGACCTCAAAGCAACTAATGGCGGAAACTGCAACGGTTTCGGCAGACTCAATCAGCTCTTTACGGCTAGTGCCAATTGTGTTGTCTCCGTTGACCCACCAGATCCATATCTGGGTGTCCAGAATAATCACTTGGGTAAATTCCAATCAGACTCGGCTACAGAACTAGTGATATCTCCCAGTATGCGGGTTTTTCCTGCAATATCCGGGTGTGGTATTCGATGCTGTGCTCTGCCCGGTATTTCTTCCGTCGTGCCAACTTGGGCCGGTGCCTCCACTTTTTTCGTCAGCAGGTATTTTGCGAAATTAAGCAATTCCTGCTGTGCCGACAAGGGCAGTTGCTTGCTTATTTCATAAATTAATTTTGCTTGATCCATGGGAGCACCTCGTTGCTCTTATATCTATTTCTCCAAAAAAATAAGTTCCTGGCCAGGCCATTAGGGGATATGGCTTTTCGGGCTGAGTAGCTAGTCCAGCCTTAGGCCGGGCAAGTTTTTACACTGCTATATCAAAGGTTTTGGAATAGCTTTTTGGCTCCGGGATCTGTTCTCCTTCCTCTTGGATACCCTCCAGGTGGAAAAGGATTCCTTCCTGCATGTTCCTTTCAACCTCTTCCTTGGTATCGCCGGTAGCGATACATCCCGGCAGGTCCGGTGAATAAGCAGAAAATCCGGTTTTGGTTTCTTCGATAATGACCAGATATTTCATGACTTAAATCCCCCTTGTTTGAAAATGCTGTTCAGGGTGTCTTTTCCTAAATCATCATTGGGTTTGCCTGCACGGAAGAAATCCTTAGCTAAGCTAGAGTGTGTTGCAAAATTCAATGACAAGGGGTTACTGACAACCCATGAGCTGTGCAACTCCCCGTCATTGCGAGGAGTCTTCGACGAAGCAATCTCATTCTGCGACACGCCCTAGCTAGGGTGAAACATAATTACAGCAAGTTCGGGAACCTTTTGGCTGAGGTCAAGAGCATAACCGGGAAGAAATGAATATGATCTGATTAAGAATATTGTCAACAGGCGAGGATAAGGTGATGAAAATACAAGAGCTCATTCAAGAAGCAGAATCCTTACCAGTAGAAAAAAGGGCTTTGGTGGTGGATACGCTGTTGCGTACCCTGAATCCACCTGATCAAGAGATTGACCAAAAGTGGGTGGCAGTTTCCAGGAGACGTTTGGATGAAGCTCGTACAGGAGCTGTCGAGGCTGTGCCGGGTGATCAGGTATTCAAAAAAAATCTGGAGTGATGCATTTGCATCGTGATCCGGAATACTGGAAAGGGCAAAAATAAAGGTCGAGCAAGACATTAAGCTCAAGCTGAAGGGAAAGAGACTGAAGGGGGAAGGGCTGAAGGGAGGAAGACAGGAGGCATGATTATGCCCACAACTGTACACGACATACTTGAAGCATTTGAGCAGTTGCCTGTTAGCCAAAAACAGGAAGTCATACATGAAATATTGCGCCAAACTATAGACTTTGATTTTCCTCCTCTGAGTGACCACGATCTGGTTGCAACGGCTGAAGAAATGTTCCAGCAACTTGATGCTACGGAGTCTAAGGATGATTCAACCACGTAGACAGGAAGTCTGGCTGGTTGACTTAGGTATGGCCACGAAAGTCAGGCCTTGCTTGGTTCTGAGTATCCCTCCACTTGTAGTATGCCACGAAGTCCGCGACAACCTGCTTTGCTTCCTCCAGGGCATTAATGTTTGGAACAACTGGACATTTATAGGACAATGCAGCTAATATCAATTTTAGCCTGTTTGTTGATATTCAAGACCAGGTTGTACATGCCCTTTAGAAATATCCTTGCAATGCATTTCAGGGTGAGTTAATATCCAGTTATGGCAAAAAGAGAATACATTCAACACGAAGGACTATTCCAGAAGATATTCAGTCCCCGGAAAACACCAGGCATTTTCTTAAGAAACATCTGCCTGCAGACATTCAGCGCCGCATTGATCTAAACTCCTTATACCTGGAAAACACTACCTACCTGGATGATGACCTGAAAAAGCACTTTTCAGACCTGGTCTTCAGCGTTATGCTGGAAAACGGAGAGCTCCCAACCGCCAAGGTCTATCTGCTATTTGAACATAAAGGGGCTCCGGAGTCTTTGGTCGGGATGCAGGTGTTCAGGTACATGGGCTTACAATGGAAGGATCTTTATGACCAGGGCAAAATAGTCGGCGGAAAATTGCCGCCCATAATACCAATTGTCATTTACCAGGGGCAGGAGAACTGGCGGATCAGAACATCTTTCCAGGACCTTGTAGAGTTGCCCTCGGAATCATTCAGTGCCTATATTCCCCATTTTTCATTTGCTTTTTTCAATGTAAAGGGGATTGATGAGAAAAAGGTACAGGAAAACGTGATCCTCAAATTTTACGTGGAGATGATCAAGCAGCAAAACACTCCCGACATAAAAGACTTCCCAATCAAGCTTGCCCAGGGCTTGCTTGAAAGCCTTGAGAGAAAGACAGCCCTGGAGTATATGGAGATTTTTTTCAAGTATCTGACCAAGGCCACAGACACAGTCCAAGAGGAAGATTATAGAAAAGCCCTGGACCTCGTTCCAGAAGGAGGCGAGAATATCATGAATACATTGGCAGATCAGTGGATTCAGCAAGGAAAGGAAGAAGTGTTGCTGGAGAAACCTTATTGGGAGCAGCAGGCCAAGCTTGAAAACACTAAAGAAACCCTTATAGATGTAGCCACAGAGCAGTACGGCCCCTTACCTAGCATGCTCCACGAAAAGATCAAGTCCATTCAATCCCTGGAGAACTTAAGGGCTTTGCACAGGAGGGTAATCAAAACCCAGTCCCTTGAAGAATTCTCCGAGCTGGTAAACCAAGCAGCACAGCAGTAACCTTTCCAAGTGGGCCACCTTGAGCACATATAGTCCAAGGGTGGCCCCGCAACATCCTTACCCTAAGCTACTTTCCCCAAAGGCACAGTGTTCACCGCTTCCGCCAGGGTCTCATCTGCCAGGTGCGCATAACGCATAGTGGTCTTAACCTGGGTATGGCCTAGTAAGGCCCCGACCTCATATAGATTTCTCCCGGCATTCACTAGGAAGCTAGCAAAGCTGTGCCTGAGCGAGTGGATAACCACATCCACTGCTGCATCTTACTATGCGCTCGTAAGCGGAGTTATTCTTTCATACTCCTCATCCCTCCCACCGCCCTTAAGGTAAAATGTCGATTTCTATACTCTCTTCCCTTATTCTTTGCGCGCTAGTCTGGCCTTCGGCCTATGGGTAGCGCTTGTCGCTTCCACTTAGCTCCTCACCTCAAGTAATGAGTCCACTTGCTCAGACTGGCCGGCATCGGTGCGGTGGCGCCTAGTCGCCGCATCGCCATATTTGCCGGAACCAGACTGGCAAGGTCCACTGGTCATGCGTCCTTGCTGCAACTCACTTTGTGTCTGTAAGCGGTAGGGGTCTGCCCGTGTTCCTCTCTCCCACCAGAACCTGCGGTGGTGCGCCCTTCGTTCGGGCGCGGTCGTCATATCCCAGGCCTGCGAATTAAGCCCCCCGGTCCCCTGCGCGCGTGAATGC
>CAYUNZ010000209.1:0-4536 GCA_964446205.1 uncultured Desulfohalobiaceae bacterium
AAAGTAGAGTCAGATCCTTCTGCTCGTCCTTAGCCATCAAGGACAGGCTTACCTCAACCTGATCATGGCTTTGGCCTGTTTCAAAGGTGCTTAGAACTGTATTGCGAACCCGGCACTCAGCGCATTGGAAATTAAGAGCACCATCACTAGGTCCGTTGAAATAATTTAAGCAATTCATGACCTGCCCTACTTTCTTACCTTTCATTTCTTCCAAGGACAAATTGAGAAATTGACTGGTAAATCGGTTGGCCTCCACTACTTTTTGTTCCTTATCCACAAGCATCATGATCAAAGGGGCATTCTCATATATGGCCGCCCGTTCTTCTTTGATCTCCCAAAGCTCTTTTTCGGCTAGCTTTCGGTCTGTAACATCCCTGAAGGAGATCAAAAGGGCGTCACTTTCCTCCCACTCTGTTTTCTGGGTCCGCAACTCTACCACTGTGATCCGGCCGTTTTCAGAAAGGAGTTCAATTTCGGTGCTTTCACCTGGCGATAGAGGATAGCCAAATAGCTCTCCCAGCAAATCTTCTTCCTTACGTCCAAGCATGTGTGCAGCCGCCGGGTTTATGAACTGGATAAACCCTTCTTGGTCAACAATCATAATACCATCGGCATTGAGCTCTACCAGCTTATCCAGTTTGTTGTAAGCTGTCTGCAACTGCTTTTGGGCCTTTTCCCTCTCTTCAATTTCCTTTCTCATGGCGGCCTGCATCTGCAATATCCCCTGACCGATATTGACTCTGGCTTCTAGCTCCTCAAGGTGGTCTAGCTTGGCTAAATAATCATTGGCCCCGGCCTTAAGGCATTGATCGATTTCTTCTTTATTCCTTTCCTCAATCAGAAGAATAATGTAAGAAGGTGATGAAGACTCGGCTGCCCGAATTTTGTGACAAAGATCAAGGTCGTCCATCCCTGGCATCATGATGTCCAAAACAAGCAAAGAGGGGATGCCTTTATCCTTAATCACATTCCAGGCCTGAACGCCGTCACACGACTCTACTACCTCATAGCCCTGTTTTTGGAGAATATTGACCATCGCTATACGGGAATCATTGTCATCTTCTGCAACAAGTATCCACATACTCTATCCTTTGCCCCGCCATCATCTCCTCTAGGGACCAGCATAAACTTCAAAAACAAATAATATAAGAAAACTGTTCAGTTAATACCTGCAAGATATTTTCCTCAAAATTTAATCCTCTTTTTGTCGTTGAATATCCAAGCCATCCAAGACTTTTTCCTTCTCCGAGAGATCACCGACAATCTTGCGTAATGGCAGGGGCAGCTCCTTCAACAATGTGGGCACGGCCATAATCTGGTGCTCTCTGGCCTTCTTCGGAGACATACTCCTCGATACCAAAGCGGGTCAGTCCTTTTTGACCGCGCTCAGCAGTTACAATAACAGTAATGCCCCTGTCTTTGAACCAGTTCAAAAGTCGCCGAAATTCGGCCCGCACCACATGGGCATCAGCAAAGATACCAAATAGGGTCTCCACAGTATCAAGTACGATACGCCGGGCCCCAATATCACGAATAGCAGCATCTAAACGGACGAACAGCCCCTCCAGATCATACTGCCCTGCTTCAGTCATTTCCTCCGATGATATCTTTACGGCCTCAACGGCCATCTTTTTCTCCTGGCATAGCCAGTTCAGATCCCAGCCCAGGGAAGCCATATTCTCTTTAAGGTCGTTTTCCGATTCTTCAAAAGCGACAAAAATTCCCGGCTCCTGCTCTGAACTTACACCATTGATCAAAAACTGCATCCCGAACATGGTCTTTCCTGCACCGGCATCACCGCAGACCAAGGTCGGACGGCCACGTGGAAGGCCACCGTTTGTAACCTCATCAAATCCAGGGATGCCGGAAGGTATCTTTTCAAGAATAGGCATTTGATCTTCTGCCTCTGCCATTTTTGCTATTCTCCTTGCTTGCCGAAAGCATTAGTAGAAACTTTTATTACCATTACTAAAAAGTATAACAAAAATACTTTATAAGATAAAGGTCAAAGGATAACCAATAACAGCACCAATTTAGACAAAACCAATATTAACAGCCATATATATTAAAAGCTTAACTTATTGGCTGACAACACTTTGATTCCGGCCGGCCTCCTTGGCCTTGTATAAGGACTGGTCCACTCTTTTGATCAGGGATTCCTGATCCTCACCTTGTTTCAGTTCAGCGACTCCAAAACTGGCCGTTATCTCAACATTTTTATCCAGAATATCCAGACCGGCTAATTCTGTCCTGATCCTTTCAGCCAAATAAAATCCCCCATTAGCGTCTGTCTGAGGCAAAAGGACAATAAATTCTTCACCACCGAAACGGGCCGGCAGATCTTCCGTCCGGCAAAATTTTTTGACCAAAGAAGCAAATTTCTGGAGAACTTTATCTCCAGCATCATGCCCAAAACTGTCATTTATGTTTTTGAAAAGATCCAGATCGGCCATAACCAGGGAAAAAGTAAGCTTATTGCGCTTGGCCAAAGAAAAGACCTCGTTTAATCTTTCCTGAAAATATCTCCTATTGGCCAAACCGGTCAGATGGTCTGTCCTCATGAGCTCATTTATCTTTGAATTGGCCCTCTCCAACTCCCTGTTCTTCTTGCTCAGCTTTCGGCTGAGATTGGACAGCTCGTTGTTTAAAAGGGACATGCTCTCCAGGATCTCGTTATCGGTGCTGCCGATCCGGTCCCCGAACAATAAATAGCCCTTGTCAACCTGAAAGGAATAACACCTGTACAAAATGTCGGTATAGCAGATCTTGAATATTTGCGGGAGCATGGTATTTTCTTTATCAGTAATGATCAGGGAAAAATCTGATTCTTCCAGGGGACATAGGAGATCCCCCAGGAATCTGCCGATCGGCTTATCCGGGACATGCATAAGCTCAGCCAGGCTTGTGCTGCAGCATAGGACCCTGTATTCATAGTCTGCCAGGATGACTATGGTGTTACCTGAATAGTCCAAAAACAAAGAGATAATCTCTGAATAGTCATTTATTAACTGGTTCAAATTCATAGCATACCCCTTTGCCACCATTTACGGGCCAAGGCTACAGCCTGTAAGCAATCCCGGGCATAGTCATCTGCTCCCATCATTCTCGGCATATCGGGGAAGTTAGAAAAAGCAAGCCCTCCCAGCATAATTTTGGGCTTTCTTGCCTCAGGCCACTCATGTATTTTTCTTATAATCTCCTGAACATGTAAAAGATTGAAAGGCATGGCTATAGAAACGGCCAAAATAAATGGCTGGGTTTTCCAAACCAAGTCCAGGAGATCTTGACTGGGGGTATTGGCCCCTAAATAATCCACATCCCAGCCGTCGGCCTCTAAACTGTTGGCTACCATCTGGCCCCCGATTTCATGAAACTCATTGACAGCTGCAGTGACCAGGACCTTTGACTTGTTAATTTCCACCTTATCCATAACTTGCAGGTATTGCATGGACATTACCCTGTTGACCAAGGCTGAAGCAAGGTGTTCATTGGCAACACTGATATCCCCTCTTTCCCACATCTCCCCGACCTTATACATAGTTGCCTGAATAACGTTTACATAGAATTTTCTAAGATCATCATATGAAGCTACATACTTATGACTGATCTCCAGGCTGGCCTTTCGATCCCCTTTCAATACAGCCTGCAAAAAACCTTGGTAAATATCTTCCCAGCCCGGATCGACCTCAATGCTCAGAAAAGGGGCCTCTTTGGCTAAAGAGATAAAGTGCTCATGGTGATATATCAACCAATCGTAAACCTTTATCATAGGGCCGGCCACATGATCAGGTAGTTGATCCTTTAGTGCCTTTTCCCAGGCCTGGAGATGGACAGGGAAATATTCATAAGAAAAGCCTTGGTTGGAGTAAACCCGATAGACCCAGGGGACAATATTGGCCAAGAAATAGTAGTTGTTAAAGAAAAAGACATTGCTCATAAACTGAGCGTGATTCTTGTGATTTTCAAACATCAGGCTCAAGGTATTTTTTCCAATCAAGCCATTTAGATCATTGCGGTCGGCCATGATCTTGTTTACCTGTTCCACCAATGTTCCAATATTTTCATGATAGACCCTGGCCTGCTCCTCATTTATCACAGGTAGAGATCCTAGATCATCAAGAAGGGGGTTTCTCATATTATCACCTTGAAATATATATTTGTATGTCAGTTTACTCTTTTACATTTCCTGTCATTCAGTATTGATATCCTGACAGATCCCGTGAGTATCCTTTCAAAAATCAATGTAAGGAATAAATCTGCAAGTACTGGCATTACCGTTCATCAGACTCAGCAAACCTTTGACCAAAGGACATAATGTGCCAGGCAATTCAGCAGTCCAAAGTCCTTCTGAGAATGATATATTCATTTGCGATTCCTGAAAAATCTTGATCTGGAGTGTCGGTGGACAGTCGGAGTCCTGTGGTTAATGTATTTCTGACATGCCAGCATGAAGCGGAGGGAAATGCAGATCTGGTTCAGAAAATAGTTCGGCATCTCTATGCTGTTTGACGAGACATTTCCTGGTATGAGAATTCC
>CAYUNZ010000210.1:0-4502 GCA_964446205.1 uncultured Desulfohalobiaceae bacterium
CGGCTTTGAAGAAGATAAAAGATATTCCCGTCGATACGATGATCTTGATGATTTGTTTGGGAATTGGAGTGAATCTGAATTTCAAGCAATAAGCAACAAAATTGATCAGGAAAGACGGATTGATCCGGAGCTTTGGTAGTGAAAAAAGTAATGCAAGCCTGAACGTAAGTTTACTCCTAGGTTCACCTATCTTTGAACATAGCCATAACTTGCCCTTCAAGCAGTTCAATGCAAGAGCTTTTCTTGTGGACATTAAGTCCGACATAATGCATATTGATCATACAAGCCATTCTTGTGGTTATCTGGACAAAATCCAATTTGGAAAACTATATGGGTAAAAGATTGAGGAGAAAAACATGCAGCTTTATGTCAGCCTAAGACTCAAATTAGAGCACAAACCGGGCACATTGGCCAAGGCCCTGAAAAATATTGCCGAGGAAGCTGGCAATCTGGGAGCTATAGATATGGTCTCGGCAACGACTTCATATGTTATTCGGGATATTATGGTCGGCATAGCCGGACCTGATCATTTAAGAAGACTGACTGAAACCCTGTCCCAAATGCCAGATATTCAAATCCTTCGAATTGTAGATCGGGTCTTTCTTCAACATATAGGAGGCAAGATTGAAATTTTACCCAAACGCAGGCTTGAGACCCGGGAAGATCTTTCTATGGTCTACACCCCAGGAGTAGGCCAAGTCGCTTCGGCAATTGCTCAAGAGCCTGACTTGGCTTACAGGTTAACCATGAAAGGTAATACAGTAGCCATTGTTACTGATGGCTCAGCGGTACTCGGATTAGGGAATACTGGTCCATCTAGTGCCTTACCGGTCATGGAAGGCAAATCCATTTTATTCAAAAAATATGCCTCAATAGACGCAATACCTATTTGCCTGAATGTTCATTCAACTGAAGAAATTGTTAATACTGTCTTGGCCTTAGCCCCTGGATTTGGAGGT
Organism: uncultured Desulfohalobiaceae bacterium; assembly: GCA_964446205.1. Taxonomy (GTDB): domain Bacteria; phylum Desulfobacterota; class Desulfovibrionia; order Desulfovibrionales; family Desulfothermaceae; genus CAYUNZ01. The sequence goes on from CAYUNZ010000210.1 coordinate 960, forward strand.
ATTAACCTTGAAGATATAGCTGCCCCAGCCTGTTTCGAAATAGAAGAGCAACTCCGGAGCAAATTGGATATCCCTGTATTTCATGACGATCAACATGGAACAGCCATCGTTACTCTGGCTGGATTGCTTAATGCCTTAAAAGTAGTCAATAAAAATCTGGAACAGGTAAAAATTGTTATCAATGGGGCCGGAGCTGCCGGCACGGCTATAACCAAGATTTTGCTACAGGCCGGAGTCAATAATATTATTGTCTGTGATCGAAGAGGTGCCTTAAGCTCCCAAAAAGTCCAACCAACGGCATATAAACAATTTTTAGCTGAACAAACAAATCCGGATAACCTCTCTGGAGCATTACAAGAGGTTGTTCAAGGGGCAGATATCTTTATTGGTGTTTCAAGTCCAGATGTCTTACAAAGAAAGGATATTGAAAACATGAACCAAGAACCCATAGTTTTTGCTTTGGCCAATCCTGAACCAGAGATCAATCCACTAGATATTCAGGATATCGCAGGAGTTATTGCTACCGGAAGATCAGACTATCCTAACCAAATTAACAATGTCCTGGCCTTTCCAGGCATATTTAAAGGCGCCTTAGACTCTTTCGCCAAGGAAATAAATGAAAAGATGTGTTTAAACGCAGCCCGAGCTTTAAGTCAGGCTGTGTCCGAAACTGAACTGTCAGCCGAAAACATCATACCCTCTATCTTTCAAAAAAATCTAGCCACAAAAATAGCAGAAGCGGTGAGCGAAACTGCCAAAGCAACTGGTATTTCAAGAGTCCATACTTCAGATGATCTTAGTTTTGATTATCTGTCCTTTTCAGAAACATCTTGAACCAGCTAGGCTCACATCAATGATTAAATAATCGATATGTAACGATTTAGTCCTCTGCACAAATTTGATATTTTGAAAAATGGCTCTTCTTTGCACTCGTTAGTGTTAAGGCTGTAGAGTTTCTTAGACAGCGTTTTGACGATATAGTGACCAAAACCTTGCGCTCCGTAACCTCATCTTAATTTTGTTTCACTTCTTGGTAATCCTTTCTTTTTGTTTCTATCTACAGGTCATAGTATTCAATTACAATGCAGATAATCTCTTGGCAATTTAAACAGAGCGGCCATTTTGAAAGAAGATGGAGAATTTATAAAACCTCAGCTGGCCATTTAGATATGATACTTGCCTCTATCCATAAAAAATAGCCCGGTTCTCTAGAACCGGGCTTCAAAGAGATGATGTGCAACACACTCTTATGGACTTTATTCAGTCTTGATCGGGATTGACTTGCTGCCGCTGGCCTCTTCGGCCTTGGGCAGTTCAATCCTTAGGATACCCTCCTTGTAGGTGGCCTTGATCTCATCCTCCTTGATCTCCTGATCCAGAGGGATTTGCCGATGGAAAGCACCATAGCGGCGTTCTGTCCAATAATCGCCCTTTTTTCCAGATTCTTTCTCTTCCTTCTTTTCACCTCTGAGATCCAAGACCCCGTTTTTGACCGAGATGTTTACGTTGTTGGTGTCAATGCCGGGCATCTCTGCCCTGACCACAAAGGCATTATCGGTTTCCTGCAGATCGATGCTCGGAACAAAGGATGCTTCTTCTTCCAACCATCTCTCTGGCATACGGAACATCTCAGCCATAGTCGGAGCTATGTCTCTCAAAGGATTCAAAAAGCGATCATCCCTACGAGGAGTTTCCTGATTTCTGAGTCTTGGAGTGAGCCACATAAACATCACCTCCTTTTCAGAAGTTATTGAATTTATTAACTTCCTTTTAATTTATAAAATAAATCAGACTGCTTCTTTGTCAAGAAGTGGTAATAATCTATCTAACCAAAAACTATTCAGGAGACAAACAGGAAAGACAAAACAAAGTAAGGTCAATCTTCGTTTATGACAGTGTCTCAACAATACCTTCTGCTAGTCGTGAACAGTGACTCAATTGATTTCCTCAATGGTCGTTAGTCCTTGGAGCACCTTTTTTATCCCGTCGTAGCGCATATCCTTAAATCCGTATTTTCGGGCTGTTTCTTGAACTTTTAATATTGAGGCATTCTTGGCGATCAGCTCCCGGATCTCGTCATTTATGATGAATATCTCGTAGATAGCCAGTCTTCCTGAATAGCCGGTGTAGTTACAATGAGGACATCCTTTTCCACTGTAAAAGCGGACTTCACTTTCTTGATCCCAATTATAAAACATCTCCTCAATCTCTTCGGGTGATAGGGCATAGCTCTCCTTGCAGCGTTCACATATCCTTCTGACCAGTCTTTGGGCCATTACTCCGATGATCGAAGGGGCTACCCAGTGCAATTATGGCTTGCGGCTTCCTCTTGCTTACCATTTGTACCTCCAAGAACTAAAAATATAGCCTTACTTGACAGCGGTTCCAGCGGGAGGCTCTCCTTGTACCTTCCTATAGGGATAAGATGCAGTAAAGGTTGTGCCCTTATCTGGTGTAGAGGTAAAAGAAACCTTTCCTTGCAAATAACGCTCGGTCAATAGTTTGATACTGTAAGTGCCTAAGCCCCTTCCAGCCCCTTTGGTGGAAAAAGAACGCTGAAACACCTGAAGCTGGACCTCTCTAGTCATATAATTCGGGTTGTTGACTTGGAACTGGACCCAAGGATACACTAACCTACAGATTAAGGAAATTTCCTGACCGGACTGCGCGGCTTCAAGGGCATTTTTGACCATATTGTTAATAACCCTTCCTTAAGAGTACAGGGTCAGAGTAAAAGATAACATGCTCCGCTTGCTGGTCAATCGTAATCCGATAATTCTCAGCCAGTTCTGTCCCTCGATAGGAGTCTGCAATCTCTTCAAGCAATTGAAGTGCATCGGTGCGGCTGAATTTTACGGTTAATTCATTGTTTTCAGCTTCATTTAATTCTTTTTGGGCCTTGATCTCCTCTATCAATCTTTTGGATAAACGGTGGACCATTTCATTTAATTCATCAAAGTCGCCCTGGTCCTGTTCGGTGTTGGCCAGCAAGTTGGCAAATCCCTTCAGGCCCGCAGCTGTATTTAGAATGTCGTGAAAAAAAATCCTTTCCAGGACTCTCCTGCGTTTTTCATGGCTAATATCTATTGTTGCAAAAAAAGTAGCGGTCTCAGAGTGCAGACTGAAAGGGGTAGCCCATACTCTGAAGTCCAGAGGTCCTTTGTCTTGTCCTCTTGTAATGCGACATTCCTGGACACTTTTTTCTCCTCTCTGACATTTGAGGATTGCCTTGACCGCCCCACAAGTCTTACAAAACTCAGTAGTTCCACATCCCCCCGGTGTTTCGGCTGAGTGGATACAGCCAAAGATCTCTCCTGGACAAAAGCCATAGAGGGATTCCTTATCTTTTGCCCCCGTTAAATCAAGCACGGTCTTATTCATAAATACAGCTTGCCGTTCCTGGTTTAAGATCATTATATTTATTGGCACACCATCAAAAAAAAGACCAAACATGGTTCAACCTTTAATAGGTCGTAACTATTCACCACATCACCTTTTTTCTCAGTGAGATGGTAATTAAAAGGTTAATGGTTAGCCACTGCT
>CAYUNZ010000211.1:0-4458 GCA_964446205.1 uncultured Desulfohalobiaceae bacterium
TAAAGTCTTTTCATGCTTCGTTGTCCAGCCCTTTCAAAAGGGCTGGATGAGGGTTCATGTTTTACCATTTTGAAAAAATGAGGATGTATTTTGGAGCGTTAAGATGGTGGATAAGGGTCTTCATTTAGGTTTAGATGTTGGATCAGGGACAGCTAAGGCTGTGGTTGTTGATGATAATGGGGAGATTCTTTTTTCCAGTTACCAACCTTCATGGGGGCGTCCTCGTCAGATGGCCTATGAGATTCTTGAACAGATAACCGAATCCTTTGGACTGGGAAGCATAGATTCAATGACCTGTACAGGTACTGGAGGCAAGACTATTGCTGCCCTGCTTGAGGTGCCTTTTGTCAATGAGGTTATTTGTCACACCAAAGGTGTAGAATTTTTTCATCCAGAGGCCCAGACGATCATTGATATCGGCGGAGAAGATGCCAAGCTTATTCTGATCAAGCATAATGAAGACAGGACCTTTTATATTCAGGATTTTGCCCTGAATACTGTTTGTGCTGCAGGTACAGGTGCCTTTTTAGAGCAACAGGCGGCTAGGCTAGGGTACACTATACAAGAATTTTCCAAGTTGGCCCTTCAGGCAACAATGATACCGTCTATAGCTGGGAGATGTACAGTGTTTGCCAAGTCAGACATGATTCATCTTCAGCAAAACGGTGTGCCTGATTATGAAATTATTGCCGGCCTCTGTTTTGCTATTGTTCGAAATCTGAAGACCAATATAGCCAAGGGAAAAAAGATTGTCCCCCCTCTGGTCTTTCAAGGAGGGGTGGCTGCAAATCATGGTGTCCAAAGGGCTATGCGGGAACTTTTGGTCTCTTGTGATCAAGATCTGATTGTTCCCAAAAATCACAATGTCATGGGTGCTTATGGGGCAGCTCTGGAAGGGGTCAAAGGCAATCACAAGGTGCCATTCCCAGGGCTGGAAAAGTTAGCTGTCCATTTGAATCTGGACCTTGAGCAAACAGATAGATTACCACCACTTGTTATTGACCAGAGACCTGTAGCCGGCCTGGGAGACTATAATTCCAAATCCGAATCTCTTGATCTAAAAAGTAAGGGGGACCGACTGAAAAAAGTCTACTTGGGGATAGACGTTGGTTCTGTCAGTACAAAGCTAGTTATTTTAAGGGCCCAGGAGACAGCTGAAGGTCAACCCTTTCTTGATAGGATCGACGTCTTGGCCAAGACCTATCTGCCTACCTCAGGCAGGCCTCTGGAGGCTATAAAAGAGGGAATGAAAAACATCTGTCAACAGATCCAAGACGATCTTGAGGTCGTTGGAGTAGGGAGTACAGGTTCAGGGAGGTATTTGATTGGTGACTTTGTAGGTGCAGATGTGGTTAGAAATGAAATCAGTGCTCAGGCTCGGGCAGCGGTATTTATAGACCCTGAGGTTGATACCATATTTGAGATTGGCGGGCAGGACTCCAAATATATTAGGATTGAAAAAAGAACTATTGTCGATTTTGCCATGAATAAGGTCTGTGCTGCCGGTACGGGATCTTTTTTGGAAGAGCAGTCCGTCCGTCTGGGGATCGATGTTGAGAGGTTCGGTGATCTTGCTCTTTCATCTGAGGCACCGGTCAAAATGGGCGAGAGGTGCACGGTCTTCATGCAGTCGGACCTTGTCCATTATCAGCAAAAAGGGGCTTCAAAACCTGATTTAGCAGCAGGCCTATGTTATTCCATAGTCACCAACTATCTCAACAAGGTTGTCGAGCAGAGAAAGATAGGGAACCGTATCTTTTTTCAAGGTGGAACAGCTCTAAATCAGGGTATACTTGCGTCCTTTGAAAATATTTTGAAGACTTCGATTACTGTTCCAGAACATAACGAAGTTACTGGAGCCATTGGTGCTGCCATCCTGGCCTCAAAGGAACATCAAGGACGATCTCGATTCAAGGGTTTTGATCTTAGACAGAGGAAATATCAAACAGAGATATTTGAGTGTCAAGGATGTCCGAATCGTTGTGAAATTCAAAAAATTACTATTGAAGGGGAAAAACATCCTCTTTATTACGGCCATCGTTGTGAAAAATATGAGAGGCGTAGAACAAATAGTGAGCAGCAGCTGCCTGATCTGGTCAGAGAACGGGCTTCCCTGCTGACTCAATGTATCCTGCCGGACAAAGACAAGACAATTGGCAAGATAGGCATTCCCAGGGCATTATATTTTCAGGAGTGGTTGCCTTTTTTTGCCTCCCTTTTTCGTGAGCTGGGGTTTGAGGTTGTCCTAAGTGAAGCAACCAATAAGAGACTTATCTCTGAAGGGGCAGCCTGCATGGTCACCGAGACTTGTCTCCCGATCAAGGCAGCCCACGGGCATGTTCTTGATTTGTTACAAAAAGGTATAAAACGTATCTTTCTTCCACAGATATCTGATTTGCCGGCTTTGAGTTCCAGGACCAGAGCCGGCAAGGTCTGTCCTTATGTTCAGGGCTTGCCCTGGATCATAGAATCTGCTGTCTCTTTTCAGGATTGGGGTTGTCAAAAGCTTTCACCAGTCTTCCATCTTGGACAGACAAATCGGGTTCAGGAAAAAGAGTGGAAGCAGTTTGCTAGGATGTTACAAGTGGATTGGTCAGAGATGAAGGCTGCCCTGAATAAGGCTTGGCAGGCTCAGGACAGTTTTTATCAAAGTCAGTCCAGGCGAGGGCAAGAGGTATTGTCTCAAATGGGATCCAAGGAAAAGGCGGTTCTACTGATAGGTCGGCCCTACAATGCCTTTGATCCAGGCGCTAATATGGATATTTCCAAAAAATTAAAAAAATTGGGAATATTAGCCATACCACTTGATTTATTGCCTTTGTCAGAAACCAGGCTGGACGATGAGCTGGAGGATATGTATTGGGCCTATGGACAAAAGATTTTGGCTGGCGGGTATCTGCTAAAAGAATATCCCAATTTGTTTCCAGTGTTTGTCACTAATTTTTCATGTGGTCCAGATGCCTTTATTCTCCATTTTTTCCAGAAGATCATTGGTGACCGTCCTCTCCTTGAACTGGAGATTGACGAACATACAGCTGATGCCGGAGTTGTCACCCGTCTGGAGGCCTTTTTGGACAGCATTCAGGCCTATGAGCAGCCAGGAATAGGTTCGAATCCGTTTGAGGTTTACAGTCCGGAATACCGGACTGATCGGGTATTGTATATACCCCCTATGACAGACCATCTCCATGCCTTTGCGGCTGCATTTGAAGCCAGTGGTGTCGATGTACGTTTGTTGCCTGATTCAGATGATGAGACCTTAAATCTTGGACGACAACATACAAAAGGTAAAGAGTGCCTGCCAGCAGTCCTGACTACCGGAGATATCGTCAAGACAATAGAGTCTGACGGCTTTGATCCAGAAAGATCGGCCTTTTTTATGCCTGCAGCCAGAGGACCATGCCGTTTTGGTCTGTATCACCATCTGCACAGACTTGTTCTCTGCGAAATGGGATTTTCACAAGTACCTGTATATGCCCCGAATCAGAGCTATACTTTATATGAGGAACTAGGTGTGGTTGGTAAAGACTTTGCTAAACTGGCCTGGAAAGGTGTTGTTGCAGTCGATCTTTTGATCAAGATCCTTCATGAGACGCGTCCCTATGTTCTGGATAAAGACCAATGCACCAAGGCTTATTACTACTATTTGGACAGGATCAGCCAGAACCTATCTGACAATACTCAGTTGGAAAAGCTGATGGCTGAAGCAATCGAAAATTTAAGGGATATGGTTGTAGAGCCGGTCAAGAAGAAACCGGTTGTCGGTATAGTCGGGGAGATCTATGTCCGTTCCAATCCCTTTGCCAATGAATTTATTGTTGAAAAATTGGAACAACTTGGGGTAGAGGTATGGACCCCGCCGATTGGTGAATGGATCCACTACATCAACCATACCGGTAAAGATGAAGCCTGGATGCAAGGTGATCACAAACGCTGGATGAAGATGGTTCTGGAGATATATCTCCAAAACCGTCTGGAAAAGGAGATCCTAAAATGTACAAATGGATGGCTTCGCTCCCTGCCTGAACCCAAGACAAAGGATTTGCTAAAGCAGGCCTCACCATTTATCAACCCCCAATTCGAGGGTGAAGCCATATTGAGTATCGGCAAGAGCCTTGATTATCTCCAAAAGGATGTACAAGGGATTATTAATGTCATGCCTTTTACCTGCATGCCAGGAGGGGTCGTTGATACACTATTGAAAAGAGTCAAGCAGCTTAAAGACATACCGATGATGTCGGTTGTCTTTGATGGGCAGCAAGAGACCAATACATCAAATCGATTGGAAGCCTTTGTTTACCAGGTTTTTCAAGGTCATAGATCCTGAGATGTATATGCCAATTAAATCTATCAAAAGCACCTAGACAAAGAGTGGGGAGGGGGCAGGAATGCCCCCGTAGGATGAGATTAGAAACTCTGGGCTTTAAAACGTAAGTTCAAAAGAAAGTCCCTTTTTCA
>CAYUNZ010000212.1:0-4452 GCA_964446205.1 uncultured Desulfohalobiaceae bacterium
CAGCCAATGGTCTCTCGGCCCCGGACTTCTTCATCAGATCAACAACTCCATAAGTGGTTGTTGAGCCAACCGGAGTTATATCCACCGGTTTACCCTGTAATTGATTCATAAATCTTTCTTTCAAATTCATAATCCATACCTCCTAATTGTATATTATGGATTCTGACTTCTAATTCTCTCATCAACCTTTTGGATTCTCTTTTTAAACAAAGGTTGGTAAATAAACCAGAATACCCCAAGCCAAAGAAATATAAGTATTGTCAGATAGCTGTTGTTGGAAAAGAAATATTTGAGTAAATAAATCCCTAGAAAAACAATAATCATTCCAACTACGGTATAAGGTATACCCGCTTTTAACAAAAGCAAAAAGTTCTGATTAGTCCGTTTTTTCCACATAGATTGCTTCCTTCTTTGTTTTCCATTCTTCGGTAAACGGAAAACAGTCAACGGTAAACATATCCTCCCTTACTTTGACTCTGAGCTGCCTTTATATTCCAGAGTAAAATATAGAATAACCCCAATAATCAGGGCAATGGTTGGCCCGGACCAAAAGGGACTACCCCATAATTTGACATAATTGGCTGTCACCAATGCTGCCCCCATAATCCCGGCAATACCCCGTTGGACATTGGTCTTACACATAACAAAGGCTATATAAATACACAGATAGCCTTGAATTAACAGAGTTAAACCAAAACCTATCTCTTTAGCTGGCAAAATCAATTGGACTAAGGGATGAAAACACATAGCGATACTCATACCCCAGAAAAAACAGGTTGCTCCCCCCCAATATGAATCTTCCTGTTTACGGGTTGAATAGCGGTATCTATTGATTACCAGAGCCTGACCACCAGTCCATTGCGGACCACAAAGGGGCAAATAGGGCATTAAAAACCCTTCGGCAATATTCCTGATAGAAGTAATTATATGGTTTCTAGAAGCCCTGTAGTTGATCTTTTCATCCGGACGAGCCTCATCAGCCTCTTCAATCAGGGCTTCAAGGACAATTAAGTCCCCAAAAGCCAAAACATAGGCCACTATGGCCAGAGATATTGCAGATATCCACATATTTAAAGAAGGCATGCCCAGACCTATAGCACTAAAAGTATTAAACATATCCCCAAAAGGAATAGCAATAAACAAGTGATCAAACATACCTGTAGGCAGAGATATTTCCCCGGTAAAAATCCCGATAATATACCCAATAACAAACCCCGGAGCGATGCCAAAACCAGCAATCCAGGCAAACCAACCATGACGTTTTCTAAATTCAATAGCCTTGTGAGAAAATAAAATAAAGAAACTGAGCAAGGCAGAGATGCCAAAGGAGATCGGCAATTTACTAACATAGGCATTATCTGGATTGAAAATCCTCTGTAAGGAGGCAAAACCAGCTCCAAGCAAGATGCCGGCCCGCATGGATATAGGAAAATGTTCAATAACCTTTCTGGCTAACCCAGTAATCCCTAAAAATAAAAACAATAATCCGACTAAAACTTGAAGTGCTATCAAGGCCTTGATCCTTTCCGGGCCTATATAATACCCATTCAAATATGAGATATAAAGAGGAATCCCGGCGGTTATCCAACCAACTACCGCAGGATCGCCAAAATGGGTGTGCAAAAGATAGAGAAAATTATTAATGACCACCATCAGGACGGCAACCTCGACCGGAATACCTAGAATCTTGGTCATTACAGTGATAATGCCTAATGGAACACAGCTAAGTATTGCCCCCTGAATAAAGTCTTGATACTCGAATTTATAATGAACAAAAGGAATACGTAACATCAACTTGTCAGCAGTATATGGCTGTTCAGCTCCATGTTCCCTTGTCTTAACCATAAATAGCCCCCCTTCCTCTTCGTTGTTCAACCCAAGTTTTAGATTTTTCGATATCAAGTTATAACTTCATGCCTACCGGCACTTTAAAATACGAAAGAGTTCATATTCTTTTCAGGTTGCCCCTTATGCCTTGCCAGGCAAAACTAAACATGGTTGACTATTTACCGAAAAACAAGAATCCCAGTAGCTTTCATTCTTCGGTTAACGGTAAATCGTCAACTCAAAAACAGTTCCAATTTTGAATTTACTCAAAATTGGAACTGTTTAAGGGAAAGTAAGTGTATAGGAAAAGCAAATAAATAATAGCTAATCACTATTTAGCCTTAAAATCAGGAGCCCTTTTATACTCATACTTATAATCAGGGTTTTTCTTATAAGGACATTCATCTCCACAAATCTTGTCATTAACACATTTTACTTTATGCGTTCCATCATCATACTTGACTATATAAAAATTGACGTGTTTGATTGGACATGTTTTTTTGATTTTTTGATTCATAACAACTCGTCTCTTTTTTTATTTTAATTCTTCCAATTTTGGCAGCCTTTTGTTCCTCTTTTTCTTGACAACAATCTTAAATGTCCTGGGGACATCGGCCATAACTGACTGAGACTGTTCGGCAGCAAGTTCATAGAACTTGATTATTGTGTTCTCAATCTCTTCTGCTTTGTTGATCATCTCAGACAGATCAGCCTTATCCGGGATTTCTGTATCAAGATTGTAGTCTTCAGACTCAATATTGACTGCATAACAGCCTTCTATTGCATCGGTTATCACTCCTATATAAGAGCGATGAATCTGTTCAAACATCTTCTTATTTTCTTTGGCCATAGCCTGGAATTCATCAGCCCTTTCCGAAAATTTCTGGGCCAATGCCTCATAAAAGGCCGCAGCTTTTTCTTCAAGCTCTTTGCTAAAACTAATAGCCTCAGAAGCAGTTTTCATTATCATGTATTTTTACTCCTTGAAAAAATTACAACCACCTTTGAATCACCACTTTACTCTCAGTAAAGAAGCGAACTGCTTCCTTACCCTGAGTATGAAGCGTTCCAAAGAATGAATCCCCTGAGCCACTGAATGGATAAAAGGCCATTGGGGCAACAATACCAACATTTATACCAACATTGCCGGAACGGGCCTCATACTGGAATTTTCTGGCGTTTTTGCCGTTGGTGGTGAAGATGGCATTGGCATTTTGATGAACGTTTTCATTACACATATCCAAGGCCTCATCTAGATCTCCGGCCCGAATGACACCCATAGTTGGTCCAAAGATCTCTTCATGAACACATTTTGAGTCTCTGGACAGGCCTTCCATAATGGTTGGGCCCAGAAAACATTTGTCAGGGTAATCTCCACTAATATTTGGCTTTCTGCCGTCTAAACGGATTTTAGCCCCCTCTTTTTCAGCATATTCAATATAGGAAAGGATCTTTTCCTTCTTTTGAGCATCTTTAACCGGGCCCATCTGGACTGACTCATCCAGGCCATTACCTATTTTGATATTTTTGGCTGTTTCGGTCACTGCTTCCATAAATTCGTTATAGAATTTATCACCACCGACAACAACTAGATTCTGTCCAGCCAAACATCTTTGCCCAGCATTGCCAAAAAAGGAGGTCATAAGGGCTCTTACAGTCGGTTCCACCTCACAATCAGGCATAATAACCAAATAATTGGCAGCGCCAGCTTGAGCAATAACCCTTTTCCCAGTACGACCGCAGCCAGGATAGATTACATTCTTGGCTGTAGGAGTCGAGCCAACAAAAGTAATACCTTCTACATCAGGATTCTCCATCATTCCGCTAACAACGTCACGCTCACCATGGACTACATTCCATACTCCCGGAGGGAAGCCAGCTTCTTCAATCAGCTCAGTAATTGCATTTTGACTGTTCGGAACCTGGGGAGAAGGTTTAACAACCACTGTATTACCAGTAGCCACGGCATAAGGGGCTGACCAGAGGGGAATCATAAAAGGAAAATTAAATGGACCGATTACTCCGAAAACTCCCAACGGAACTCTAATTAGATATTCGTCAATTCCAGAAGCAATATCTTCATTGACATCACCCATCATTAAAGTCGGGATACCGCAGGCAACCTCAACATTCTCAATTCCCCTTCTGGTTTCTCCCCGGGATTCATCAATTGTTTTGCCGTGCTCCTGGGTTTGAATCCTGCTTAATTCTTCAAAATTTTCCTCAAGCAGTTCCTTAAATCTGAATAAATATCTAGCTCTGGCTACAGCCGGGGTCTTCCGCCAATCATGAAAGGCCTCCTTGGCCGCGGAAACCGCTTGATCAAACTCCTCTCTGGTACCCATGCCAACTTTAGCTATGCTCTCATTATTAACCGGATTGACTACATCTGTAAGTTCACCTTTGGACTCCTCAAATTCGCCATCAATATAGTTCTTAATTGTTGGGCATCCTTTGATCGGATCTTCTAAAATAGCCATGTTCATCCTCCTTCATTTAAGTTATTCTCTTTCAATTTTTAAAGATTGTAATTAACTAATATTTTAATAATTAAAGATCATATGTTTACTGCAAAAGTATTAAGCTTTGATTCATTAACTTTAATTAAGATCAAGGCATTATATA
>CAYUNZ010000213.1:0-4418 GCA_964446205.1 uncultured Desulfohalobiaceae bacterium
GTATCAGTAGACGTACACTTTATCGTCGATTAACAGGCGAAGAATGATATATGATGAAATTGAATTGAGTCATAAATAAAATTTGTGGTTATTAATCTAAACCAGTATCTCTTTGATTTTACTTAGATATTATAAGGGTTTGTAATCTAGTGGCTTATACCGGCGGCAATCTAGTTACGCACTATTTTAGGTGGACCCATTGTCAAAACCAGTTATGGACAAATTTTAGCTACATTCTTGATCAATCGATCCCCTCTTCTTAAAGATTTTTTAATTTACAAGATACATATTAGATGGAGTAAAATATTCCAGGGCCTGATGAGGTCTCTCGTAATTATAAAATTTAACGCACTTTTCTAATGACCTACGAGAGCATTAATGCCAACTGATAATCTTTTAGATATACTTCTTCATATTTGACTGCTGTACGCTCGGTACTATGTTGTCCCCTTGTTCCAGCCACTATTAGCTAATTTACTTGGCCAAACAAAGCTTGTTAATTTTTTTAGATCTTTCGTAACTGTTTAGCTGAGGCCGTAAAGGATAAAGGTGATCAAGAAAGGGATACAATTAATGATGAGCAGCGCGATCCAATTCTTCTCGAACGACCTGACGGATAACATCCTCATCAAGTGGCTTTCCACTTTTTGTAAGGTATTCTTTAAGGACCTCATTGATCATAGTCTGATAACCGTAACCCGCCTTATCAGCTCTTTCACGGAATTCTTCAAGGATGTCCGTATCAAGATATATAGTAATTCTGGTTTTTCCTTTAGTTGGAACAACCTGGCCTCTTCTGGCATTTTCAAAATTATATTCCTTTTTCATATTGTTTCCTCTCTGATGATGTCGCTTTTCGAGCAGATATTAAACGAATGGTATCGTCACGATATGTGTAGACAAGTACAATTACCCGACCGAATGAATCAGAACCAAGGCTTACAAAACGCTGTTCGGTCGCAACGATCTGTTCTTCTAATGTCATGGCAAATGGATCATAAAGCACCATTTCTGCATCGGAAAAGCGGATTTTATGCTTTTTGAAGTTTCTTTCAGCTTTATTTGGATCCCAGCCTATGTGCATAACATATAATATACATATATTATATGCATGTCAACAACTTCCTTTCACTGGAACAGAAATTAAATAAACAGGTAAAACGGCACAAAGGTTCAATCGGACGCGGCAACAGCGGGTTCCTTATAAATCCAACTTTAAACCGCCGCACCGGTTAACTTTCGCGTTAGATAATAAGGGGAGTAATGGCTGATGCTGAGGAGAGGATTGCTACGCTTGCTACGGGGACCCCTATACCAAAAAGCGGCATGGAGCCTTTTGGAAAGACCGCTATCATGTCACGGCAGTGAATACCGATGAACACTTGATTTGCTGCATGGTTTATATTGATTTGAATATGGTGCGGGCTGGGGTCGTTAAGCATCCAGAGGATAGGCAGCACAATGGCTACCATGAAATAATATATCCTCCTCAGCGCTATCGTGTTTTAGCCAGGGAACACCTGAAGCAATTACTTGATATTTCGGAAAGTCAATTGATCGAAAGCTATCCACTTTGGGTGGATGATTTCATCCAGACAAAAACGACTGATTGTCATAATCACATTTGTTTTCCTGATATATGAATATGTTATGTAGGTCCAACCGAAACGCCCGTTTAATGCCTTTTTCAGCTCGAAAGAGGAGAATACAGGCTTTGAAAACACCTTTCTGGGAAATAAGCGCCAAATAATCAAAATCTTATTGCGGCCCGACTCCTAACTGGACGGTTCTGGCAGTTCGACAGCTACAGGGGATAACAAGAGACGGGGCTCAGGTTTTGATTTTTTGAAAGTTTGATTATTTTTAAGGGTATCCACGGTCTTTCCGCCCCAGCCGAAGGAACCGATAATGCAATGGCAAGCAATATGCTTCCTATTCCTCTGTCAGGCCCAACAAAAAACGCCAGGCGGATATGATTTCAATCCGCCGTCCATTGAGGTCCATGTCCTCATCATGGTCCCGAGTGACCAATGTACCAGAATCAAGGCCGAGCTCGTTCAGGGCTTGGTCAAGGGCGCGCAGCTCCCGCCTTCTGGTCTCTTCATCGGACAATATTTCGTAGACCTGGATCAAGCGGCGGGATCGATCCGGCAGCTGGGCGATAAATATCATATTTTCCAGCAGGTGCCCGGAGTTGATGAGAATGCCTGAAGCTACAGAGGTGACAAGTGAATGATCGATGCAGTAGATTTTTTTGGGGTTCGTCTTGCTCCGGCTCAAAGAAGGGTCGAAGATCCTCACAGAAAAGAAACAATAGGCATCATCGAACCATACCAAATAGTCTGAGACGGCTGCTTTCGGAGCCTTGTGTCCAAGGGACTTGAGATAACCGGTCAGCCTGTTTACCGTGTAAAGGGATGCGATGTTGTCCATCAGACGGTGGGCCAGATCGGTTATCGCTCTGGGGTGTGAGATGTTGTAACGCTCGACTACATCCCTGAAGAGAACGGCCATGCACTCAGCTCCGGGGATGATTTTGAAAATCTGGAAAGCTATGTTACCACTTTAGCACTGCTCTGGCAAGATATCTTCCCACTTTATGTCAATAAAATTATGTGACAGACTTATATGGATTCTTCACCTCAATATACGCAAGTAGTTGACCATAGATAACAGGGCCACTCTCACAAGGTCATACATGTCTTTCCAATTGGTTCTGAAAAAAATTACTCATATCTGAAAAAGCCTGCGTGAAGGGATGCTCCATATATTTTGATCAAGGTTTTGTATTTCTCGGCCAAGATAGACAACCAGCCCGCCTTTCCATGAATTTCCTAAATTTGAAGCCAATGCTTTCATAACCCTTAAGTCTTTTTCATATATGTTTTCCCGGGCCTTGATTTCTATGCCGACAATGCCTGAGGCAGTTTCAATTAGCCCATCCAATTCCATGCCGGATCTGGTTCGGTAAAAATAGAGTCCAGCATCGATTTGAAATGTTTTCAGAACCTTGTAGATTTCGCTGATGACCATGGTTTCATAGAGTTCTCCACTTATGCTTGTTTTTTTGCCGGTTAGGTTTCGCAAAATTCCTATGTCCAGCCAAAATATCTTGGGAGTTCTGATCACTTGGCTGGTGATGTTTTTATAATATGGTGGCAAGAAAAATGTTTGATAGGAAAGTTTAAGATATTCAAAATACCTTTTGGATGTATCAACACTTATGCCAGCATCACGGGCAAGTTCTGAAAAGTTGAGCAAGTTGGAGGACCTTAGAGCAGACAACCTTTGAAAAGTATGAAAAGGAGAAAGATCATCAAGTCTGGCCAAATCCCCAAGGTCTCTTTCTAAGTAGGTATAACCATAGTTTTTTAGCCAGGTCCAACGTTCTGAATCACTTAACGGCAGAAGGGCGGGCATACCACCCCATTGCAGAATGTGGTTTTCTGCCTCTCTTAGCCGAAGATCATGCTTTTCCAAAAGCATCGGGGGAATGTCTGCAAAAACGCTTTCGAGTGGTTCATCTGAAAGAATTCGATGAATGAAAGGCTTTTGTTTCGGTTGATTATTTGAGGAGATATTGATCTCGGATTGCATCAAGGGCCAAAGTTCATAAAAGAATGCTCGTCCGGCCAATGATTCTCGTATCTTTTTCAACAAGAGAATCTGGCTTGATCCAGTCAGGCAAGTGAAGACAATCTTTTTTTCATCAAAGGCATACTTTACTTTTTCAAATATCTCAGGGAGCTTTTGAGCCTCATCAATAACTGCATTGCCTATGTTTTCCGACCAAGCAGCACTTGATACCTGATGCAAGACATCCCGGTTCTCGGGAGCATCAAGATTAATGTACTCCAAATCAGCATATATATTTCGAACCAAAGTTGTTTTTCCGCTTTGTCTGGCCCCGGTGATGACCACGATCCTTGGCTGAGAAGGATGGAACAGTTGATCCTTGAGATATCTGTATCGAAACTGATCTGTTTTCATAAAACAACTGGACAGTTAAAAGTTATCTGTTATCGGTTAATAGTGAAAAGATAAAACATAATAAAATCAAATCGATATAGATTTAATCTATCGAGCGTGGCTAAGTGATAAAAATAACAACAACTATAGATTGTTGTGAGTTGTGAAAAGAATTTTGATTCTTAAGTAGATCAAAAATAAACTGTAAAATTGAAGATGTCAACGCAATATTTACAGCTTATTCTTCGAACTATTTTATTTTAACCCAAATGCCGTGGCAGGCACAACGAAGCATGAAAAAGATGTTGACCGTTAACCGTCCACCGTTGACCGAAAAAAAACGAAGAATTTATATTGGTTTTGTTCTTTGGTAGACGATAATCGGACAAAGGTAAACGTTTTTTTTCATATTAACGCCCATGCATTGGCATGCACATCGAACTATGAAA
>CAYUNZ010000214.1:0-4372 GCA_964446205.1 uncultured Desulfohalobiaceae bacterium
ATAGCAAGCAGCCTGAATCCCCTGCATGGTTCCGCCAAAAGGGGCATAATTTAGATACAGCTTTAGAATTTCCTCTTTGCTCAGGCAGTACTCCAGCTGCAGGGCCCGAAAGATCTGCTTTAACTTGCCTGGGATGGTCTTACTGTGCGGGTCCAGGATCCTGGCTACCTGCATGGTCAGGGTAGACCCACCCAGGACCGGCTCACCTTCCTGAAGATAGACCCAAAGCGCACGTATCAAGGACCAGGGGTTTACCCCGGGATGCTGCCAGAACCAGCGGTCCTCATAAGTTATCAGGGCCTTCAGATAGTTTGGAGAAACATCTTCCAGGGTGACCGGGTAGCGCCAAACCCCGTTCCGGTCAGGGAAAAAGCGCAGAGGCGAGCCGTCTTCCGCCAGGACAGCCAGGGCAAAATCATCCCCTTTATCTGGCAGGGGCAGAGGAAAGGCCAGATCCAGAAGCAAAAATCCGGCAAAGATAGTCAGGCAGGGGATAAGACAGGAAAGAATGATTTTGCCGAGCTTATTCTTCATGGGCTAAACCAAGGGTAGTTTGAGCAGTCTTTATTCCTCAGGCTTTATTTTGACTTATCATGCCAAAATTTCCTGACCTGCCAGTCAAACCTGTCCTTTCCCTGCTCTTTTAGGTCCATCAAAAACTTTTTCCAAGCCTGCTCTGAACCGTGGTTGACCCCAGGATAGGCAATCCTGCTCTCCCCTGATGAACATAGTCCCTGCAGAGCATCCAGCCTGTTCTCGAGCTTGTCGGCCAAAGCGGAATCAGAGACCGCCAGGGCGTAGATCCTCTCCTGGCCCGGCTCACCTTGTAATTCCAAAGCCTGGATTGAGCCCTGTCCATGAGGGGGATAGCACAGAGTTTCCTGCATATTCAAACGATTGTGAATCTGCTGCAGCTCCCCACAAGCTGTAGGCAAGAGCCTAGTCAGCTCGCCCTGTCCATTTTGATTGACCAGAAAGACCCTGGCCGGGTGGCGTAAGCTTAGCTCAAGGCCCACACAGCCACCTGTTTTTAGATGTTCCCCTGGTTTTAATTCCCTGGACCCCACAATCCAGGGCCTGTCTGTTCCGCAAAAGGCCTGGGAGACCGGAGTCAAAAGTTTAAAGGAGGCAATCAAGGGAGACTGTCTTTTTTCCGGGGCCGGGGCAGTCTCAGCCTCTGTCTCTGTCTCCGGCCTTTCAGGCTCAGACTCCTGAGCCCTGTGCGGTCTGTCTTCTTGAGTTGCCTGGACCTGCTCTCGTTTGAGCTCGGAAACCCGGACATAGGCCTCAGTCCCGGTCCCGGACCAGGAGGTCTCGTTACCGGTGGATCTGGCTGAGACCCAGACCTGATAAAGATCCTTGCTTAGATGGTGCACCTCTGTGCTGACTATACAGTTGCTTTTGGCCCCTTCTCCAACTACTCTGACCTCATTGAACTTATCCAGGTAATTGTCCACCAGACCGACTGTGGTCCGGAAAAAACCGGGCAGATCGGCAGAAGGTCTTTTGATGCGCAGGTTCAGGTCCTCTGTAGCCTGATGCTTGAACAGACAGCTTAAGTTCTGGGCCAGATACGAGGCCAAAAGGTCTGGTTGTTCCCCGGTAAAGGGCAGAGGTCTTAGGCCGCGCAGATATTCGTCCACATGACTGCGCTTTAGGGCCTTACGCTCTTCCTTGCTCGGCCGGCCCCGCCAGGAGCGGCCAAAGCCGGATTCCCAGGAGCCCTGCTGCATGTTCAAGGCCCGAACCTGCAAATGCAGCTTTTTACCCACTCTGGTCATCTCTGCATCAATCCCGATATAGTACTGAATATCCCGAAACTCTCCGCATTTAATCTCCTTGAGGCTGCGGTTGTGCTTCCAGGGCCGAACAGCCGGACGCCAAACCAGATTGATTCCCGGTTCTTCCAGCATGGCATCAATCAGCTTGCTCCGAATATGCGCGGTCAGATCGTCAATCTCAGGCTGGACATTATCTCCGTCCATATCCACAATCAAAAAGGGACTGCCCTTGAATTTGGGGTGCTGTCCCAATCGCTTAACCATATAGGGAATAAGGTCGTTATCCACCCAGGAATTCAAAGACTGTTTGCTATCAGCCCCATACCTGCCAGCCCCGGATCCGGATTGAGTGGTTGCGCAACCTGTGGCCAGAAGGATCAAGATTCCAATAAGAATACTCCATCTTCTAAGCATGGCAATCTCCTTTTTTTATCAGGATAACTAATTCTGTACACTCTTATTTATTTGACGGACATCACCTTGAAAGCGTGCTCATGTAACATGAAAGAAAACATATAAATCTTTAAAAAAGCGTGAAAATATATACCATGAAGGACATGAAGATCATTAAGTGAAGACAAATCTTTTGACTTCTGCTTTAAAGCTTCATGCTCTTCACGTTCTTCATGGTAAAAAATCTTCTTTCTTTTATTCCAAGGCTCCGTCACAACGAAGAAGCGAAGAAAAGAAAGCGGCTGGAGCCGAAGAGTTACCGTTCCAAGGCAGAGCCTAGGAACGAAGAAAGGTTAAAATCTAATAAGGGGGGAATCAGGGTTAATATTTATCCTGTAAAATCCGGACCAAAAGAAAGGGCCTGCCGCTCGGAAAGCGACGGCCTACCTCTTCGTAAGGGCGGTCCTCTCCGAGGACCAGCCCCTTTTCTTCTCTTCGTTCCAAGGCTCTGCCTTGGAACGTTTTTCTTGTGGCTCCGCCACTTCTTCTTCTTTTGTTCCAAGGCTTTTCACAGTGCCTTAACTGATTGTTTCCTTTATCCAATCAATAAATTGCCCGGGCTGGACAAATAATACCCGGGTATTGCCAATTGTGCTCTGCATATTGTTACTCATATTGACTATCAAAAATTGCTCCGGCTGATAGGCATCAATAAAGCTTCTTGCTGAACGACTGATATTCTTTTTCCTTAGTGTACCAAACTTAACTTCAATACCAATAAGATTGGCAGCCCATTCCAAAATAAAATCAACCTCAGCCCCGCCTTTGCTTCTCCAATACCTTATGCCACCCAGCAAGGGGATTGCTTTAACTAATTCTGAAAACACCCAATTTTCAAAAAGCTTTCCCTTATCGTTTCTATTGTAAACAGGTGCGGAAAAATCCTGGACTAACTGGTTTCTAATACCATTATCAACAAAATGTATCTTGGGTACAGATATTAATTCCCTTCTCTTGCCTCCAGCAAATGGCCTGGTCTGATGAATCACATGGGATTCTTCCAGTATCTCCAGGTAGGAGCTAATACTGCCTACATCTACCCCACAGGAAGAAGCCAGCTCAGACATATTGAGCATATCCCCCACTTGACCTGCCAACAGACCCAATAATCTTCGAAAGGCATCTATTCGTCTGATGGAAAAAAGATCAGAAGCGTCGCGCAGTATCAAGGACTCTACCAAGTTGCTGAGCACCGCCTTTTTACCTGTTTTGTCCGGGGTCAGATACACTTCCGGATAAGAACCAAAAATGCATTGGTGCTCCAGAGCTTCCTCTATGGCCTTTTCCTCAGCCGCAACATTTCGTGGAGCAAGGTGATTTATAATTTCCTTTAGACTAAATGGATACAAAGTTTGACGTATAGCCCTTCCAGCCAGAGATTCCCGGGTCCTGCTCCGAAGATGAAATGATGATGAACCGGTTACCAAAACCGGAACCCCAAGCTTGGAATCTACAATGCCTTTGATAAAAAGCCCGGCTTCTTGCATATGCTGAATTTCATCTACAAAAATCGCCTTTACAGAAGCATAACGCTTTCTAAAGAGCTCAACAAATTCAAAAGCAGATTCAAGATAGGCTTTAAGCAAAGGGTCTTCCATATTCAGGTAAAGTAGATCAGGCATAAACAACTCCAGACTTTTCCAAGCCAAAGTTGTCTTACCTACTTGACGAGGACCAACCAAGACAAAAGCCTTGTTATTTTTCAAATAACAGTCAACCTTTCTAGACAGATAATTGCTTGGCAGATAAGAAGCAAGCAGGTTATCGGCTTGTTCAGGTTTGGGAAGCCAAGGACTGATCTGCTCAATACGGGTTATTATTTCCTTTGAAATCATGGCTTAGTCTTTATTTTGGTGTTTAAAATTGATTTCCATTCCAATTTAGCCAGGTTAAAATAGAATGTCAATCCAATTTTGTCCATATATTTCGGCTAAGGGTTAAGCAAGAATGTAGAAGACTGGACAAGAGTAGTAGGGCGGTCCTCTCCGAGGGCCAACCCCCTTAAAGCGGTCCTGTCTACAGGATTTAACCTGGCTTAGCAGGTTTTCATCTTCGTTCCAAGGCTCCGCCTTGGGACGTTTTATCTTGTGGCTCCGCCACCTCTTCTTTTGTTCCAACGTTCCCTTGCAACTAAAAAA
>CAYUNZ010000215.1:0-4336 GCA_964446205.1 uncultured Desulfohalobiaceae bacterium
AGGCCTGTACTTTCATACCTTGGAGTTGATGCGTTGATTGGTTATTCTCAGTTTTTTCTTTCTTGGCAAAAGAGAGTTGCGAATTGAATAGTAATAATAGGAAAAGTAAATATAATACTCTAAAAAGATAAGTTTTTTGCATGAACCCACCTCCTTTTGTCCTTTGCCCTCCCCAGGCTTGTTTTCCTGCTCCGGCAGTGCTTGTTAGTGATACCTAATATATTTAAATATTATAAAAAAAATAATAACATAAAAAACGTGCTACTATAAGGATCTAAAAGTTCCTGTATGGTTTGGTTATATGGACAAGAAAAAACCTCCTTTAGAACATCTTTTTCAAAATGTAAACACTTTTAATATAAAAAATTACATATCATGCTACCATAAAAATATTATCCTTTTTTAGGTCACATTAACTTGACAACAGCTTCGTTGGCTAAAAAAAAGTCCCCATTTTCAAAAAAAGTGGGGACCTCTTCAGTCTAACCTGCTGGACCAGCAGATCAAAAAACTAAGTTGCTCAAGAAAAACCGGCTCCTGGTGAGCAGGCTGTAGGATTTTGACCAGATTGCGCTCCCTGCTGTTTTACTGCTGAAATGAGCTTTTTGATTTCTTTGCTTTGGCATTTTGGACATGACAGGGATGTAGTCTTGTCTTTGACAAGTTCTTCAAACTCATGCCCGCAATTGTTGCAGATAAACTCATATATAACCATTACCAACCCCCTTAATATGGTGTTTTTATGGGCAGGGTCAAATAGGATCAGACGACTCAGGTCAGGGCTTGTATCACGTTATTGACATTTTTACCTTGCCTGATTTCAAATGTATAAGACCAATCCCCCTTTGTCCATATCTATCTCAATTTCCAAATCAACGGAGTAATAGCAATACTAAGACCCTAGATCTGGTCTAAGAAAGCACTTATTTTGTTTCGTGTCTCTAACTTAAGGGACAAAAATATATGTGCTCTTATTAAATCAGATCTCTTCTCCACCTATGCCCTGATCTTGCAAATTGTCACCACGTTTTCTTATTTCAGAGGAGAATTCCTTACATCTCTCAGAGCAAGTATCAGGGCGTTGACCATGAAGTCGGAATTCATTGAAGTGCTCGAGCCAACTTTCACCTGCTCTAGGACATGTCTGAATAAATTCCATAAAATCAACGAGACTGTTTAATGTTGCCGCACTCAAGTCATGTTCCATTTTACAGGCATCGGATTCAGCAATTTGGTCGTCAATTTTTAAGATACTGCTTAGAAACTCTCTAAGGATGTCATGTTTTTTGCGAACTTCCCGGCCAATCTCAGCCCCTTCTTCGGTAAGCTTGATATATTCATATCTTTCGTATTCCACCAGCCCCTTCTTGTTCAAGGTCTTGAGCATACTAGTAACAGTTGGCATCTTGACATTGAGTTTTTGGGCGATATCCTTGACTCTGGCTACTTTCTTATCTCGGTCTAGGGTAAAAATAGCTTCTAGATAGTCCTCCATAGCTGTGGTAATGGGTTGTTGGACCTTTTTATCTTCTTGGTCTTCACTCATAGGCAACTCTTTGTTTGATATTTCTAACTTCGTTAAAGAACTTTTACTATGTAGGTTTTTGTATGTCAAGGGTATAACTCAAAGTCACCGCTATCTATTCTAGGCCTGATTACGTAGTTTGAGTTCAATAGGGTGAGGCTGGAGATAGAGTTGATTTTGGAGATATGTCTCCTGGTATTTTCTCACAAAATGATTTATTAAAGTAATGGGCACTATCAAAGGGAAGTTACCTTTTCGATAGTGTTCAATGATTTCTATGATTTCTTGTTTCTCATCAGACTCTAACTTGTCCTTAAAAAAACCAAGGAGGTGATAAAGGACATTGATATGTTTACCAACACTTGTCTTTATGCGCATGGCTTGATCCAATAATTGAAAATATCCAGAAAAGATATGATCTCTCGGTTTCTCTTTTATATTGGCTACATAGTAACCCATCTCACTATAAAGTTGTGGACTGTGTGCCAAAATGAGAAATTTATGCCGGGTATGGAAATCAATAAGATCATTTATGTTGGAGTATTTGCCTTCAAGCTCTTGCCATCGCCAGAGGACAAAGACCCGTTCAATAAAATGTTCGCGAAGACCAGGATCATTGAGTCTGCCTTCATCTTCAACAGGTAAGAGAGGGAAATGGTCCATAAACATACGGGCCCATATGCCGGATCCATAATCAACAGGGTTACCTTGATCATTATAAATTTTGATCCTTTCCATGCCACTGCTTGGTGATCGACTCTTGAAGATATAGCCAGACAAATGCAGATCTTCTAGCTCATTAAGCTTGTTTTGACCCCATTTTTGCATTTGATCTGTCAGGTCTATTTGCGTTTTGATAGTCATTAGCCGAGGATTTTCTGGTTTGCCTACCAAACGCATGGCCTCACGGGGGATAGGTAGGCCGCACTCAACTTCAGGACAAACCGGGACATACTCAAAATACTCCCCCAGGCTGTCTTTGACATATCGATTTAGCTTATGTCCTCCGTCGTATCGGACATGATTGCCTAATAGACAACTGCTTACCCCGATTTTGATGGTTCGATCCATTTGGCTATGCTCCATTTTATATCTCTTTTTGGCTAAAAATGATTTAAGGTCTTAGTCTATGAGACTGGAAAAGCTGTCTTGTCAATAAGTTACAATTTAATAACCCAATCTCTGATTTGTAAATAGTTCCCATCAGGAAATTTTTGATTTTCGGATATGGAAATAACAAGTTTTCAATTCGGAAACCAGATTTTCTTTCGTTTGGCAAGGAAATCAAGAAATTATGAGAAGGCGTATCTTAATACGTTGACGAATAATTTTGCAGACTGACGCAGCCAAACGGAAAAAGGGCAGTTTCCGGATGAAAACTAAATAGAAAAGCTAGATCTTATTCCATTGGCTGAATCACCTGGGCCAAGGTAGATATGGATAATTCCCACCCAGGCCTTTAATCCATTTATTGATGGCCTTATAGAGCATAAATTGGTAACCCTTGTAGCCACCGAGCCCTTTAGTCCCAAAGAGGAAATTGATCTCTATGATCAGGGGGGGATGATCTTTGGGAAACATGACGTCAAAACCGGCTATATCTATGCCAGTCTTTTGGGCGACATTGTCTACCAGCTGCTTCCCCAGCTCCTGCTCTTCTGGATCGCTTTCATAGTCTATCTTCCCCCCGCGGGCCAGATTATTGTGAAATGCTCCGTCACTAAGGCGAAAGTAACTGAACAAGACCTGCCCTACTTTGACCACCCTTAAATCCCGACCTTGATTGTCTACCCATTCCTGGACCAGAATAGATTCTTTGGGCGGCAGATTTTTTAGGCCTTGTCTATATTCAGACGTTGTTCGGATAGGGTAAACAGAGGAGCCTCCGGCTCCGGTATTTCCTTTTAGGACAAAAGGCAGAGCAAGGGGCAGATCTTCATTTTTCATTTTATCTAGAGCATTTTGAGGTGATTTGAAAATCAGTGTCTTGGGATGAGGGATGTTGTATTCCTGAAAGAGACGGGTTTGATTGGCTTTTCCGCGAAAGGAGAACCGAGGCAAGAGATTGGGAAAGTGGTTCTGATTGATAGCCAGGATTTGTCGGTATCTAGTTGGGGAAAAGTATTTGGGCATCAAAATGCCGCTGGCCCCTTGCACGGTTTTGAGCATGTTATCATCCCAATAGCCCAGGGCGGAAAAGTTCATATCCAGTTTAATCTTATGGTGTAAGGAAACAAAATACACGTCAATATCCCTTGCTCGTATTAACCCTTTGAAAAAAATGTGGATAGCTGTATCAATATAGTGGGGCAATGATTTGCCATTCTTGTCCATCCCATTGTTTTCTGAAGTTTTTATTCATAATAAAAGATAACCAGAGCTGTTCCAAGGAGCTGAAAATTTTCTGGGGAGGACCTAGCATCAGCTGATAAGGTCTTTTGATCCATTCAAAAAAGATCTGAGTAGTATTCTCAAACCTGCGCCCACTATCTTGGGCTATTTCCATAAGTTGGTCCAGGCGGGGGAGCCAGATATACCTGGTTACTTTGGGCATCCCGTTCTCAAAGCTGACACCGACTCCTTGTATGATCTCCCGAGAGTCGTGAACATGGGCAATCCAGGGGTAAATTCCCCCGTTCTCTCCAACAAAGAAGTCTCCATGATTTGGCGACCACTGTTTTTGGATCTCTGTTGCCTGTGTACACATTTGAATATAATATTCACTCTTGTCCATAGCCTGTCTCCAAGAGTCGAATGTTAACATGAAAAGAATGTTGACCGTGAACCGTTGACCGTTAACCGAAGAAAAAA
>CAYUNZ010000216.1:0-4331 GCA_964446205.1 uncultured Desulfohalobiaceae bacterium
GACTTTGCAATATTGCTAAATTGTGTAAAATCAACGTTCTGAATAGAAAGGCAACGATCATAGGTTTTGACCTTAATCAGCAGAAAAATCTATTTTTATATTGGAGGATTTTGCCATGGAATCAGTAGCTATCGAAAAAGAAGCCATGAAGCTTCCACCTGTTGAAAAAGCCCTGCTTGCAGATTGTCTGTTGCAGTCCCTTGACCTGGGAGGTGAAGAAAACGCCAAAGCATGGGCCAAAGTTGCAGAACAGCGCCTGGAAGAATACAATGCAGGCAGGATGGATGCCTATGACGGTCAAACTGTCATTGATTCCTTGAGAAACAAAACTTCATGATCAAGTTCAGGATTCTTTCTGCAGCAGCCAGGGATCTGGCTTATGCTGTGGACTATTATGAAACCCAGAGCAGTGGGCAGGGCAGTGAATTTCTTGATGAATTTGAGAGGACCATTTCAAGGATTTGTAGGTTTCCTGATGCCTGGGCATTGGTCAGCCCGTGGATGCGAAGATGCCTTATACGCGGTTTCCTAATGCAGTATTTAATTCCAGGAATAATGAAGAGATTGTCATTGCCGGGGTGGCTGATCTTCGCATGAATCCCGAAAAGCTCCCAAAATGATTGATGGAAGAATAGTGGAAAATGGGGACATTATGTTGCGAGTTATATTATGTAGCGAGAATGGAGCATAGAAGGTCTCTGATACCCCGTTACCCCGCCATGTTTTTTTAACCAGTACCCCGATTACCCCGCCTCTTAACCGCCGCCCATATCCGAATTCCCTTTTACCCGCCCTTCCTTTTTAAATAATACCCCGATTAACCCGTCCCGGTTGAATGCACTGCGTGCTTGCCCTTTCAGGGCAATTTTTACCCTATTAAACATTTACCCCGTTTAATCTCCTTGAATTTAACTGGGGCGGCAAAGCCGTAGACCGAAGGTCTGTTTAATAGGGCAGGCGGGATAAACCTCTGGATCCAATTTATTTTCTTACTGTTTTAGCATAGCTTTGCCATTACTTTTCTGGTCATAATAGCCTCTGAACTAAACCTTTGGAGGTGTTATGGCCGGGAGACGCTGCAGGCACTGCCGTTGTTTATTTATCCCAGATTCTCGCAATAAACAAATGACAGTGGGGACAGGTCCCATGTTGTTCTTATAAATCAGTTTATATTTTTACAACAGATTTCTTAGTAGTTTTTTTTGGCTATGCCAAAGCAGAGCATAGAGAAATTCAGTACAAATTGTAAAAGTAATTGACAATCTGTACGGAGGGCGGTATTGTCTTTCCATGCATATGATTCCACGTGATGTTGAAAAAATAATCCAGGACCAGTTGCAGGGCTTCCCCATCATTACTATAACCGGCCCCCGCCAATCCGGAAAAACCACCCTGGCCGGAGCCGTATTTCCCCGTAAACCGTACTTTTCCTTGGAAGATCCTGATGTCAGGCAACTGGCACTCGACGACCCCCGGGGCTTTCTGGCTCAAGCACCTGATGGTGCAGTGCTTGACGAAGTGCATCGGGCACCGGAAATTCTCTCTTATCTTCAGACCCATGTGGATCAGGCCGGACGAATGGGCCTTTTTCTGCTGACCGGTTCACAGCATTTCGGTTTAATGTCCGAAATAACTCAGTCACTGGCAGGCCGCACGTCCTTTATAGAACTGCTGCCTTTTGCAGTTGCAGAGCTGGTTAACGGACAGGTCATGCCGTTGGATCTTGACAGCATGCTTTTCAATGGCGGCTATCCTCCATTATATGACAGGGCTCTCTCACCCCGTTCCTGGTTTCCGGCCTATGTAACAGCCTATATAGAACGAGATGTCCGACAACTGCTAAAAGTTCAGGATCTGGAAACATTCCAACGATTCCTGCGTCTCTGCGCCGGACGCAGCGGCCAGTTATTAAACCTTTCTTCCTTGGCTGCCGACTGCGGCATCACCCATAATACTGCTAAGGCCTGGATTTCCGTATTGGAAGCAAGTTACATTCTCTTTCAGCTGCGACCTCACCATAACAACTTTCGAAAGCGTCTGGTCAAATCACCCAAGATTTACTTCTACGACACCGGCCTGCTCTGCTGGCTGCTAGGCCTTCAGGAAGCCGGGCAGCTCACAACTCACCCTTTGCGCGGCAGTATCTTTGAGACGTTTGTGGTATCTGAGCTGATGAAAGCTCGTTTTAACCGAATGATCAACACAGGCTTCTATTTCTGGCGGGACAGCAAGGGCCATGAAATAGACCTTATCGCTGATTACGGGGGCCGACTTATGCCCATCGAAATAAAGTCAGGTCAGACCCTTAACCGCGACTTTTTCAAAAGTCTGGAATACTGGCTCAACCTGGCTGGTGATACGTCCCTTTCCCCCACCCTTGTCTACGGCGGTACAAAATTTGTCCATCGTCATGGAATCAAAGTTGTCGGCTGGGATAACTGCTCAGAAATACTGAAGTAAACAATAACAAGACCTTAAGCATCCCTCTAAGACCGTGATTACACATTTCTGGGAATGGTCTCTGAGACCGCAAGCATCCCAGCATCTTGAGCCCATTAAGACAAATGACGACTGCAAGGTATTTTTAAGTAATGCTCCAAGGATTGAAGAGAGTCACTTTGGTAGGGCAGAGGTCTTGCTCATATCTGGTCACTAGCGTTAATCGGTGTGTCACGGCGGTCGCTTGCATTATCCCCCATTGCTCAGAGACCAGAAGGTCAATAGGGAGGATTCGGTCAAGATACTCGGCCATGCGGGTGGTCAGCCAACTTTTTCTTTTGAGTCCTGCAACTTAATCACCCCCTTTCTGAGTTCACCTACTGTAATTGCTCTGAGAAAGAGCCTTTCTGACGCCTTTTATAAATGCGGGAGAGCATTGGCACTTTCAAAACTCATCTGAAAGTATCCGTTCAAGGCCTGGATTTTTCAACCGCAAAATCGCAAAGTTCGCAAAGCAAAATAGGCAAGGTAGGTAAATGCTTCGCGTCTTACCCTTGGCGTCCTTAGCGTCTTGAGCGAGACTGCGAGCGGGCGGTTACCCTCTGAATGCTTACTTCTTTTTGGTATTTACATGATATACTAAAAATTATAGGCTACATAAGTCCATGTGTCCAGAATAGAGGACATTCAGAATTTTTGGCAATAACATCTTGGTATGGTATGGACCAGCACTTAGAACAAAAGATTATAGAATATTTTCAGGATCAGTCGGAAGTTGTGGCTGTTTATCTCTTTGGCTCCTATGCAAAGGGCAAGGAAAGATCGGCCAGTGATCTGGATCTGGCCGTGCTTATGGAAAGAGACGCCTTGCAGACTGAATTTAGCCTAAGGAAAAGGTATGTCCAGGAACTGGGCAGGATATTGCGTAAAGATATACATCTGGTAATCATGAACAGGGCAGGAGAGATGCTTCTGGCCCAGATATTCAAGTCCGGTAAATTGTTGCTGCAAAGGCATTCCGGGCTATACAGATTTAAGGCCTATAGCTATGTCATGATAGCAGACTTCATGATTTACAGAAAAAGTGCTGAGAAGGGGTTTCTGCAAAAGATGAAAGGAGACATCAGTGATTGACCAGGATACCTTGCTCAACAAGGCAAGCAGAGTGGAAGCACATTTAAGACGTATAACACAGAAGAGGGAAATTTCTGAACAGGAATTTCTGCAAGATACGGACAGGCAGGATATATTGCTGTTCAATATCCAGATGGCCATTCAGAATTGTATAGACATTGCTGCTCATATTGTCAGTGATCAAGGATTGGGAGTACCAGGCAGTACCAACGACATCTTTTATATTTTGGAGGACAACGGATACATCTCTACGGAACTAACCGAAAAAATGGTTTCTGCTGTAGGATTCAGAAATCTAATAGTGCATGAATACGGGAAATTGGACCTGCAGCTGGTTTATCACATAGCAAATAAGGATATCCACGACTTGAAGCAATTTTTGCAGACTATACTGACCAGGCTGAATCTGATCTAGTCCCATGATATGTGTTTATGGTCGAACCTAGGTAACTGTATTTTAACAAGAAATGAGCCGTTACAGGGTTTCTGCACTTCCATTTGATGAACAAACATGAGATTGAATGGTCTCCGAGACTAATATCTTGTATAAATATTGACCGTTCTGGGTAGAAATTGCCGTAAAGCCCCAGAATAGATTTTTCTTGATGTGTCTGTAGATGAACCGTCCGAAATAGTTGTCAAAGGTCCTATTGATTCTTGAGCTCACACAGGTATGGACGTAGACCATCTCCGGTATAAGGCCATAATTAGTTTTCATCCGGAAACTGCCCTTTTTCCGTTTGGCTGCGTCAGTCTGC
>CAYUNZ010000217.1:0-4294 GCA_964446205.1 uncultured Desulfohalobiaceae bacterium
TTGAAAACTTGTTATTTCCATATCCGGAAATCAAAAATTTCCGGATGGGAACTAGATTAGTTTTGGGTCCTCTCTTTCAAAGGACTCTCTCTCATAGTGGGAGGCAATCCAATTGGAATATTCTTCATTCATCAAGTCTCTCCACCAGGACTCATTCTCAATATACCAGAGGACAGTATTGGCCAAGGCATCAAAAAAATTATAATCAAGATCAAACCCCAGCTCTCTATATATCTTTTGACTATTTATAGCATAACGCCGGTCATGACCCGGCCTATCCCTGACATAGCTAATTAAAGAGGCATGCGGCCTATAAGGCGAACTGGGACAAAAAGAATCCAAAAGACAAGTTAGCTCATGAACAAGATCAATATTGGCTATTTCGCAATTTCCACCTATATTGTATGTTTCTCCTGTCCGACCTGACTCCAGGATGAGTTCAATGCCTCGACAATGATCCTCTACGTAGAGCCAATCCCGAATTTGTCTTCCATCCCCGTAAACAGGTAACTCTTTACCTTCCAGCATATTAATAATCATCAAAGGGATGAGTTTTTCAGGGAATTGATATGGTCCAAAGTTGTTGGAACAATTACTTATGGTGATAGGCAGCCCATAAGTCTTGTAATATGCACGCACAAGGTGGTCGGAAGAAGCCTTGCTGGCAGCATATGGCGAATTGGGGGCATAAGGGGTCTGTTCGGTAAAAGCCTGGTCATCAGGACCTAGAGTACCATAGACCTCATCAGTTGAAACATGATGAAATCTACAAGGTACCTCTGAATAAGGCTGTGAAGGAAATAGATCAAGTCCCTCTTCAAGCCAGATCTTTCTGGCCATCTTTAGTAAGTTATGTGTACCAAGGACATTTGTCTCAACAAAGCCATCAGGAGTATGGATTGACCGATCAACATGACTCTCAGCTGCAAAATGGACTATGATCTCAATTTTATATTGCCTGAGTAAGGTTCCAACCAGCTCCTTGTCTCCAATATCCCCCTGGACAAAAATAACATTTTCCAATTTACGAGCCTCATCCAAATTGGGTAAATTACCGGCATAAGTCAAGGCATCCAAAATGATTATACGGTCTTCAGGGTGATGCTTTAGCCAGTAATAAACAAAGTTGGAACCGATAAATCCAGCTCCACCGGTAATCAATAATGAATTTGAAGAACCATCCACTCTCATAGTTTATACTCCAAGCCTTTATTATCTCAACTATTTGATAGGGACCTCTTAGCGCTCAAAAGGACTGTGCAGGCCACAATACATACTGCACCAAATATACCAAGCAAATTTGGAAAGTTGCCAAAAAAAATCAACCCCCAAATAGAAACAAATACAATCTGAATATTGGCTATTGCTGTGGCCTTTCCAGCTGGTTCCAGAGAAATCCCTTTGGTCAAATTAACTTGGGCCAGCTGAGCTAAAACACCTATTGCGACCAAAAGAGTCCACTCCATTGGACTCGGCCAGACCCATTGAAAATAGGAAATGACTGAAGCAAAGGGAATAGCAATAAGGTACAGATAAAGAACTATTACATATGGATTCTCGCTGGTGCCTATCTTTCTAATGGTAACATAAGCAGAGGCTGCAAAAAAAGCAGCCATCAAGGCTATACCGGAATATAGTATATGTATTGATCCCTGTTCAGCAAATAAAAGAGGTGGCTGGACTACCAGAACCACTCCAAAAAAGCTAAGGAATATACACAGTATCCCAACAATGCCAAGTCTTTCTTTGAGAAAAATAAAGGACAGAAGGGCGGCAAAGACTGGGTTCATATAAAATAGGACAATAGCATTGGCCAAGGGCATATGTATGAGCGAGTAAAACATACAGCTCATGGCAATGAAACCAAAGCCACCCCTTAAAAGCAAAAAAGGCTTTCTTTTTCCTAAGCTTGGAATACCTGCCCTTTTTATCAAGAAAAAACAGATGGCCAGACTAAAGACAGTCCGACCCAAGACAATTTCCATAAATGGGAGTTGTCTCCCAGCTAGTTTGACACATAAGCTAGACAAACTGAACCAGAACGCCCCAGTAAGGATATAAAAGGCCCCCTCTGAAACCAAACCCTTTTTTATTCGCATATTTTTTGTCTTTACAGGCCTTACCTTTAATCATAAACACCAATCCAAGACTCAAGGCAATACTTGAAATATATCCCAGTACATGTCATGATTGATAACTGACGATAAAACACTGTTTTCAAAATATTCAATAGGGCCTTTATGATAGCAGAGATTTACCCTGGTATATATATACTGGATATCCCCTTGCGCAACATTCCCCTCAAAGCTACCAATGCCTATCTTATTGTCGGCAAGAAAAAGAATCTTCTAGTTGATACAGGTCTTAACAATAAAGAATGTCTGGAGGCTATCCAGCAAGGTTTGGAAGATGCCCAGGTAAAGCTTGACAAGACTGATATCTTCTTGACTCATATGCACTCTGACCATAGCGGCCTAGTCCCAAGACTCAGTCAAACATGTAATCAGGTCTATGCCGGAATTTACACAGCTGATCACGTCAATAACTCCCTTGATTGGTCTGCCTTGTTCAACCATGCTCAACTTTGCGGCCTGCCCCAAAAAGATTTACTTGAGGGTCGCAACAATCACCCAGGTTACAAATATAGGCCCCAAGGGCATGTCTCCTTCTCCCTTGTTCAAGAGAAAGATATACTTCAATATGGAGAATTTTCCTTTCATTGCCTTGAGACACCTGGCCATACCAAGGGTCATATGTGCCTGTACGAACCATACCATCAGCTTTTCTTGGCCGGAGACCACCTTTTAACAGGTATTACTCCAAATATTTCCCAATGGACGGAAAAAAACACTCCCCTGCTTGATTTTTTACAAAGCCTGGATAAGATCGCCCCATTAGATGTTAGATACATCTTACCAGGCCATGGGGAAGCTTTTTATCACTTTCAAGCTAGAATCAAAGAGATCTTTAATCACCATCTTTTAAGATGTCGGGAAATTCTAAAAATTTTAGATCAACAATCAATGACACCTTTTCATATCGCCTCTTTGATGTCTTGGGATCTGCAAAACCTTACCTGGGAAGACTTCCCCTTTGCCCAAAAATGGTTTGCCACAGGAGAGGCTCTCTCCCACTTAACCTTTCTGGAATATTTCCAACTGCTCCGAAAGTCCTTTGATGGATCATACTATTATTATTCTATCACCAAGCCGGATCAATCCAGCCTTGAATCCCTGACTCAAATCGTTCATCCCTATTGCCCAAATATTGGGCTAATCTAGTTCACAATCAAAGGCCAATAAAAGGGTAACCATTCAAGAGGCTATTATTCCTTGGACATGTCTTTGCTGACAGGCAATGAGACTTTTTCTGCCAGGTCTTTTTCCGGGCAGAAAAAATTCTTATTCGTTTTTGTGTCATTTCGTGTGTTTCGTGGGCGATAATCTTTTCCTTAAACTCTTACATAAAAAGTATTCCCAGACACTTTTGTAAGGCTAAGAAATCAAAGTTCCCTTAAAATCTGGCTTTCGCTTTTCCATAAAGGCATTTGTGCCCTCTTTGGCGTCTTCACTGGCAAAGACTATGGCAAAAGCCCTTTCTTCCAGGGTACATCCAGTGGAGAGATCGACATCTGAACCCTTATCAATTGTCTCCTTGATAGCCTTCAAGGCTACTCGCCCTTTTTGAGCCAGACTTTTGGCTACTTTCATGGTCTCTTCCCACAATTCCTCTGCCGGAAAGATTTTGGCTACCAGACCCAACTCCTTGGCCTCTTCGGCTGTAATCTGATCCCCGGTCATACACAGTTCCTTGGCCTTGGCCTTGCCGATATAGCGGATCAACCTTTGACTCCCGCCAAATCCGGGTATTATGCCTAGATTGATTTCCGGTTGTCCGAACTTGGCCTTTTCTGTGGCATAAATAAAATCGCAGCAAAGGGCCAGCTCACAGCCCCCCCCCAGGGCAAAACCATTGACACAGGCAATAACCGGAACAGCTAATGAACTCAAGGCAGAAAAGGCCCGGTGTCCCTTTTCCGAGAAGAACCTGGCCTGGAGAGGATTCATCTTCGGGAACTCAGATATATCCGCCCCGGCGACAAAGGCCTTTTCACCGGCCCCGGTCACAACAAGGACACGCAGACTTTCATCATCCTGAAGACTCTTGGCCAGATCGTAAATCTCGTCCAAGGTCTGCGGATTAAGCGAGTTCAAAACCTTGGGCCGATTGACGGTCAAAACGCCAACACCGTCTTCCAGTTCATAGCTGATGTTTTCATAGTTCATAAGTCCTG
>CAYUNZ010000218.1:0-4243 GCA_964446205.1 uncultured Desulfohalobiaceae bacterium
GGTGAAAGCCGCAGGCCATTTCACAGGCCATACAACCTATACATTTTTGTGAATCGATTTGAATTCCCATATCTGCCCCTTTTTTGTTTAGTTTTTTAAAATTGATTCAACTTTCAATATATAAATTAGAGCTTTTATAAAATAGGAAATATGTTTTGTCAATAAAAATTTTAAATCATCAGACTTTTAAAAATTTAAATTTTTATACTTGACATAAGTTTGACTGAGAGATAAAATACATAAGAAATCAAGTTATACAAGTTTCTATGTTAAAGGATGTAAAAAGTATATGAATAGTAACCAAATTAACACATTGTTTCAGCCGGTTGAAAGCACAAATCTTTATAAGTCAATTGCAGAGAGGATTAAAAAGGCCATTTTCAAGGATCATTTAAAACCAGGTGATAAATTACCTTCGGAAAAAGAATTATCGAGTTATTTTAATGTCAGTAAAACCTCACTAAGAGAAGCCTTAAGGACCTTAGAAGCAGAAGGGCTGATTGAAATCCGCAAAGGGGTGTCTGGTGGTGCTTTTGTTCGGGCAGTTGATTGTCAAATCGCCTGTGGTTTCTTCTTCAATTATATTTACTTTCAAAAACCTACCCTAAGTGAGTTCTCTCAGATTCGAACCATTTTGGAATTATCTATCATTGATATGATTATACCGATTATGACTGAGGAGGATTTGGCCAAAATTGAAGATAATCTTGAGAAGACTAAAGAAATTCTTAATCAAGGCCAATATATTTATGAGCTTGATCTATCATTCCATCGGATGCTGGCAGCTATGACCAAGAATCGAATTCTGGAATTTGTCCTTGAGGCTATCAAGAATTCTGTCTTTGAGATCAAGTCAATTTTAGAACCTGATTATGAGTTCTCCAAGCATATATATGAGGCCCATAGATTAATTTTTGAAGGGCTTAAAGAGCGGGATACGGAAAAGGCAAAAGCAGAGATGTACAACCATATCAAAGATGTGGAAACAAGGCTTTTGGCTTTAAATAATGAGCAGTTTTATGTTTGAGATGTAATTGGTGTAAAAAGTCTAATTTGTCTATGTCAGAACAAGACTTATTGTTTACTCACAATAAGTCTTGTTAGAGTCGACTACTGAGGTAAGTGGTCAATCCTAAACCAAAAATTTTTTTTCTTTGAAAAAAAGATCATATGTTTTTGCTTTTAGATGATTTAATTATATATATCATGGAGGACATAGAAAAGCAGGGGGTTGGAGTTTTCAGTTAACAGATAGTAAACCTATTTTTCCTTTGATTATAAGGGCATGAGGGTTAAATAAGATTTGATTTTTAAAAATGCTAAAATTTTATGTTTATAGTAGTCTGCGGTTAATTTATTTCCGCTAGAAAAAGGAGGTTTGTTATGAGTCATATGCCGGATGATCCCAAGGTGGAGCCAAGAGTCTTAAAGGAGTTGGCCAATATTGTCGGAGAGAAATATGCCACTGCCAAAAAGCATATTCGTTATGCCTATTCCTATGATTTGACTTTTGTAGAGAGGAAAAGCCCTGAATATGTGGTTCTACCTCAATGTACCGAACATGTTCAAAAGGTAATGCAGTTTGCCAATAAAGAAAAGATACCGGTTGTCCCTTATACTGCTGGTTCGAATATTGGCGGGCTGACGATTCCTGAACAAGGCGGCATATTGATGGATCTAAAGCTCATGAACAGGATCATAGAGTTAAATGACACCCTTCATTATGCTGTTATCGAACCCGGAGTCTCTCATGCCCAACTGGCCTATGAATTGGGTAAGTATAATCTGAGATGGAGTTGGCCGGTAGGTCCTCCTTCAGCCTCGGTGTCTTCCAATGCCTTATGCCATGGTATTGGTGGATTAAGTGGTCGGTATGGGCTTAATTCTGAAGAGATTACCAGTATGGAAGTGGTCCTGCCTACAGGGGAGGTGGCCAAGATTGGCTCTTGTGCTATCAATGATAAATCCTGGCACAGTGTTTTGCCTCTTCCTCAATTAGATGGATTATTCAAGGGCTGGTTAGGGACAACAGGTATAGTAACTAAGATGGGGATCAGGGTCCATCCAACCCCACCTCTTTTGAAAGTCTTTACAGTTTCCACCGACAAGGTTGAAGACATGTCCTCGTATATGATCAATCTGGGCAACTATGAGATCATAGATGATTTGACCGCTGTCTCTTGGTGGCTGGCTCAAGTCCCAATTCCCTATCCGTATAAACCCAAGCCGGATGATGTCCCGGAATGGTATTGTTTTGCCGCCTCGTTTTCTCATACAGAAAAGGAAAGGGAAGCCAAAGAGGAAATCTTTGATATGGTAGTTAAGGATGAAGAGAACAAGGGTAGTACCATAAAAAAGACCGAATATCCTGAGGAGGCCCTTCGGGCCAGGACCCAATTGCCCAGCCGTATAGTTGGTTCAACCAAAAATTATACCCAACAGGCAGGTGGCGGTATATCCTGGCCTGGTACATTCACCCCGGCCGATCAATGGGCGCCTATCTATCATGAATGGAAAAATATACTAATAAATCGCAATCTATCTCCAGCTGTACGTTTGACTAATTACAGAGGCGTTCATTACGGGATGATGCGGGCCATGATACCTTTTAACAAGCAAAGTGCTGAAGAGACCGAGAATGCCCGTCAAGGGATAGTTGAATGCCTCAGGGTTGACCTGGATCACGGCGGCATCCCCTACAAGCCACCTGTCGATTTTGCCCGTGAGATCAATAAACGGGCTGATCCCGGTTATTTGGAGTTCCTGAAAAAGGTTAAGAAGATGCTTGATCCAAACGATATCATGAATCCAGGTAAACATGCCCTGGATTGACGATTTTATAATATTGCTTGGTTATCTTATGGCTTATAATAAAATTTAGCCCGACTTTATTTAGTCTAAACTAGTTTTGGAGGTCTTTAGATATGAAATGGAATATTCCTTCCCTGGAAGATTTGGAAAACAAGATTTGGAGGTGTACAGCTTGTGGTAACTGCAGGGTTGCTTGGGATTATGGCCCTCCACATTTTTTTGGTGAGATCTGTCCGGCCAAGGTGGAAATGGGCTTTGAAGGCAACACCGCCTCAAAAGGGAAAGTAGCCTTTGCCAGAGGGATTTTAAATGGTGAGTTGGAATGGGATGAGGATCTTTTGGACGATATTTATAAGTGTACTGTCTGTGCCGGTTGCCAGCAGCAATGTGAGCTCGATCATAAGCCGTTCATCCCTGAGATTATTGAAGCAATGAGGCGAAAGGCTGTTCATGACGGGGCTGGCCCAATGCCTACCCAAAAAGTGATTGTTCAGTCTATGAAGAGCTATGACAATCCTTATCAGGGTCCACGTAGGATGCGGACAGATTGGACCAGGCCATTTAAAAAAGCTGGAAAGCCGATTAAAGACATTAATAAAGAATCTGCTCCCATCTTATATTATGTTGGTTGTACTGGGGCTTACAATATCCCGGTCAGAGGTGTGCCACATGCAACTGCCTCTATATTTCAAAAACTCGGTCTGGATTTCGGCATATTGGGAGACAAGGAAGTATGCTGCGGATCTACGGCCATGAGGATTGGCCATGATGATCAGTTCAAGAGGGTAGCCGAATATAATCTGCAGACCTTTAAATGGCTGCATGAGGAAAGAGGGGTCAATACAATAGTTACTTCCTGTGCAGGGTGTTATCGGGCAATCAAAAAGGATTATCGGCTTTGCGATGAATACAACGAGATGCTGGAAGGTATAGAGGTAATTCACACTGTGGAAATGCTGTACAGGATGTTTCAGGAAGGCAAGCTAAAATTCAGTAAAGAGCTGCCCTGGAAACTGACCTACCATGATCCCTGTCATACAGGTCGTCATTTGCTGCAGTTCGAGATTGATGAAGATGGTTCAAAAAAGTGGCCTGGGGCCTATGTAAGGGAAATTGATGACCTGTGTCTTTACGATATCCCCCGGGAACTGATTAAAGCTATCCCCGGAGTTGAACTAATCGAGATGAACCGGATCAAAAAGAACTCCTATTGTTGCGGCGGAGGTGGTGGTTGTATGACTGGTTATGGGGAATGGGCGGCCAGGAATGCCGGACTCAGGATCCAGGAAGGTGAGGAGACAGGGGCCCAGGAAATGATCTCTATTTGCCCCTTTTGTCATTACAACCTGAATGAAGGTTCGAAAAAGGTTGGAAGTAATATGAAGCTCTATGATCTGACAGAGATCCTGGATATGGTGATTGAAGATCAAGA
>CAYUNZ010000219.1:0-4241 GCA_964446205.1 uncultured Desulfohalobiaceae bacterium
AACATTTTTTCATGTTAATTGTCACCTAAGCAGCGAGATTCCTTTCCATGACTTCCTTTAGCTCATCTTTATTTATAGGCTTAGAAATATAGTCATCCATTCCTGCTGCCAGAAACTTTTCCTTATCTCCAGTCATAGCAAAGGCAGTTAGAGCTATTATTGGGATTTTGGGATTTTGGAATTTAGGCATTGAAGAATTCGAAGAGCCAGAAGTAAATTTTTCGCTTTTGTCTTTTGAGCTTTCGACTTCTTTGTTCCGTATCTGCCTAGTGGCCTCCACCCCATCCAAAATCGGCATCTGGATATCCATTAGTATGCAGTCAAAATCTTGTTTTTTCAGTGCAGATAAGACCTCTTGACCGTTGTCAACAACCTCAACGTAGCAACCCATTTTTTCCAGGAGCCTCTTAGAGCTGAATTGTGTAGTCGGGTCATCATCGGCCACAAGAATCCGATAGCCATCTAAATTAGATTGACTTTTTTCATCCTGAGCTTCTATCTGATTTGTCTTTAGTGCTTCCGGGAACTTGAAGGGTATGCTGACATAAACTATAGTCCCTTTATTTTCCTGACTATCCATGGACATATTACCACCCATCAAGTCAACCAATCGCTTGACTAAAGGAAGACCAAGTCCTGCTCCTTCATATTTTCTGGAATAGGGAGAATTGGAGTCGTTGGCCTGGCTAAAGGATTCAAATACCTCGTCTAACATATTATCCGGGATACCTTTTCCTGTATCTGAGATTGTAAATAAGATTCTGGGATAACATGGGTCTTGTCCAGGCAAATTCGAGACATTGACTTCAATCTGTCCTTTTTGAGTATATTTGTTAGCATTGCCGACAAGATTAAAGAGTATCTGAGTAAGACGTGTCCCATCTCCCAAAAGCCTGTTAGGGGTATTTTCCTCCATATTTATACTGAGAGTATTCTCATTGTTCTTGGCTTGCTGGATAAATATATCTTTTATTGATTGTAAGATATCGATTAAATGAATCTCTTCTTCTTTGATTTCCATTTTGTCTGCTTCAATCCTTGACAGGTCCAGAATGTCGCTCAATAGATTCTGTAGTCGTTTTGATGACTTGGTGCCCATTTGAACATATTCTTGTTGTTCAGTATCCAGCTCAGTAGTTTCCAAGAGTTGGAGAATACTTTGAATGCCATTGAGTGGTGTCCGTATTTCGTGGCTCATATTGGCCAGGAATTCGGATTTTGCCTTATTGGAATATTCAGCTTCTTCTTTCGCACTTATCAAAGCATCTTCGGCTTGTTTGCGATATTGGCTCATTGTATTTGCATAATCCGCTATTTCCGAAAACTCATCAAAATGCAGGTTTCTTTTGTCTATTACAGAATACTCGGTCAATGAATCGACAAAAAAGTCCCTAAATGTTTCCAAACCCAATTTGATCTTTCTAGAAAGCAAGGCAGTCAAGAAGATAGTACAAAGAGATAAAAACAACAAAAGAGATAAAGCTAACCAAAGCTTATGCTGGAAATCTCTTTTATATTCCTCCCGGGTCATGGCCAATGTTTTGTCAATATCATTGATATAGACCCCAGTGCCGAGTATCCAATCCCAGGGCTCATACTCTTTTACAAAGGAAAGCTTGGTTACTCTTTTATTAAGACTGGGTTTTTCCCATTTATACTCTTTAAAACCGCTTTTTGAGGTCTGGACAATTTTTTGTAATCCTTTGATCACTTTTACTCTATGGGGGTCTTGTATCTCTTTGAGATCTTTTTTAACCAATTTATCTATAGGGTGGCTGAGAAGAGTGCCTTCTTGGTTTAAAACAAAGATATAACCGTTCTTGGCATATCTGAAATTGCTGAACCATTCCAAAATTTCAGATTGGATGACCTTCTTGGTGGTGTCTAAGTAGGCCCCTGTCCCTATGTACCAATCATAGGGCTCAAAGAGTTTGACAAATGAGATCTTGGGGTAGGCCTTTCCATTGTCTTTGGAAGGCTTTTCCCAATATCCCTTAACAAATCCTTGTCCATTTTCTTTGGCCATTTGAACTTCCTGCCTAATGACGTAATTCCCCTTCTCGTCCTGTAAATCATAAAAATTTTTACCTTCTGTCTGCGGTTGGGTTGGATATAAGATCTCGGTTCCAGACAGATCGGCAATAAAATAGTACCCATTACCGTTATTGAAACGTATAGGCCTCAAAGCCTCAATAATCAATTGCTTTATCCTTTTATCTGTTAAATCTGTATTGTTATTTTCATACAAGGATTTTGCTACGTTATAGGCTTCATAAGTTCTGGATTTAATATCCTGTTTGGTCCTATTCAGTATTTGGGATTTCTTATGTTCTATAAAGGAGATTTTATTGTTGATTATTTTCTGGATCATATCTTTTTTGCGCTGTATATATTTACTCTCAACATTATGGACGTATTTTTTATAGTTCTGTAATGTTAAATAGTAAAAAGTGGCATAAAAGGATATTGCTAAAATAATTAGAGGTATCAAGGAAATTAAAAGATGGGTGCTGTAAAGAGTCCTGAAGAATTTCATATGCTATGTATTTAGAATCTAATGTAATAAATATATCAAAGAGTTAATCAAATTAATGTCTGACTATCAAAAAAAACTAAAGCATTTTGATTATATTGGTTTTAACTCTTAAAAGTCAATGCCTATTCTGTGCTGATTTGATAAGCATTGTAAGGAACTGATAACCAATCTTGTTTCCGAATTGAAAACTTGTTGTTTACATATCCGGAAATTCAAAATTTCTAGATGGGAGTCAGAGATTATCTTGTCTTATCTTTGCCAAAGTTCTTGAATGATTTCGTCAGCTACTTTGATGTAACCATTCAAGTGGGTAAAAGATTTTAAAAAAAAACCTGAGATGGGTGACGCGCCCTCAGAAAGATTTTGCTAAGGTTCCCTCCATCAAGCAGGAGGGAGTACCTTGGCGGACAAACAACTCATTTGCGGCTGTTTAATCTTTTTCATTCCCGGATTCATGTCCATATAGACAATCTTACTTCATTTAATCGTATGGATGGATAACTTTCCAGTCTTTTTTCATATCCACTATAGTCCAGCCTTTTTCCTTGGCCCGGTCCAGTCCCTTGTCCAGATGCCCGATACGTGAGTCGCGGTCGTAGTCCCATTCGCGTTTGGCATCAGTGTGACGCACGTAGGCGATTAGACGAGGTCCGTTTCCACAGTCAGTGTACTCGAGCATCTCGAGATCGCCATCCGAGTTGCCGAAGGCGACAATCGGGCGGTGGCCGATATGCAGGTTTATGCCCTTGGGCTTGCCTGCCCCGTTGTTCAGAAAATGGAACTCGGGCAGACGCATAAGGACAGCCCGGCCGTCTTCCATCTGAAACCTGGTCTTGAGGCTGGTGCCGACCACCTGTTCAGGCGGGATGCCGTAGACCTCATCGGTCCACTGCCGCATAAACACTAGACCTCCGCCGGAAACGATGTATGTCTTGAAACCGTTTGCTCGGAGAAAGGAGAGCAGCTCGAGCATCGGCTGATAGACCATTTCGGTGAAATGACGCCCGGTTTCCGGGTGTCTGGCCGTCGTGATCCAATCCTGAACGATTTGCTTGAACTTGACTGTGGACATGCCCGAAGCACTTTCCAGAAGGATCTTGCTGATCGCCTTTCGGCCGCTGGTCATGGCCTGTTTTACACGACCCTTCAGTATCGAGGCGAAAGGTTCCTCGGTCTTCCATTCAGGGTGATTTGGGGCCAGAGCCTTGATCCGGTCTATAGCGAAATAGAATTGGAAATACATCGGCTGCTCGGACCACAAGGTGCCGTCGTTATCAAAAACCGCGATCCGTTCGGGGCAAGGAACAAAGTCGGGCGAGCCTTTTTCCGTTACCCTGTCCACGAACTCGATGATGGACTGTCTTGTCTCTCCCTGATTCCAGGAAGAAAGAGGATCTGTATCCTGAGCAACGGCCAGGGAAGCAAAAAACAGGACAAAAACCAGGGTTAGTGTGACAAAGAGGTTGCCTTTCATTTTCTCACTCCTTTTGGTCAGGTAATAAATAGAAAAAATCTAAAGAGTTTGTTCAAGAATAGATTTTGTTCAGTACAATATAAGCATTATCTAGAATATGCCCTGGAACAAAACTGATTTGTATGAGGCCGTAAACAAGAACATAGACCAGATACGCAAATGCATAGACCAGCATCTTTTGATGTGATTACTTGAGGGTGATGGCCTTTTCCGGACACATTTCCTGGCAGC
>CAYUNZ010000220.1:0-4221 GCA_964446205.1 uncultured Desulfohalobiaceae bacterium
ATGGGAACTAAGGAGAATTGCTTGTGAATAACAAAAAAGAAAAGGATCTTGTGGTTATTCCCAAAGAAGAAGCTATCTTTTGGTTGGATAAGAAAGGTAATTGGAGGAACGAAAATGGACCTTTTCAAAACCCAAAGATAAATGCCCATTTTCACTCTTCAATCCAAAGGGATGAGGAAGACTGTTATCTCTTTCAAGAACATGGGGAATATCTGGAAAAGGTCTATTTCCCTTACGAGGACACCGCCCTTTTTGTGTCTGAGGTTCTCCTGGAAGCAGAACCTGTCCTTATCCTCAACAATCATGAACGAATACCCCTTGTCCCGGAAAATCTCTTTGCTAAAGACGACCAACTCTACACACTTGATAAAGGACACCGGATAAAATTTACTGAAAATGCCCTCTTACGCATATCAAACCTGATGCTGTTTCAAGACGACCATATATTTATCAACATCAATGGTGAAAAATATAGGATCTACTCTTATTGAATACACGGATACAACTCAGTTCAAATATCAACTGGAATAATTATTAAATTCTAAATCCTTAGCAAGCTTGTGAAAAAAACGATGGACATACTTGCCGGAGATAACCTCTGGTAAGGAAAATAAAAGTCTATTGCCATCAAAAAAACTGCCGGCAAAAGCAAAATACAGGTTATCCGACAATCGTTGGAGTTCTTTGTCAAGCCAATCATACTGATCTAGAGAAAACCCTTCCATATCGGCAATCCTGCATGTCGCTGGACGAGAGGAGAAAAGCAGACACTGTTGGTTGTGATTAAGTACACAGAGCTCTCCTTGCTTTGGCGGACAGGTATTGCCTGCTTGATCTGAATTGACCTCTGCTTGTTTCTCTAGCCTCTTACTACTCTTTTCAATACACCTCATCCGTTCCTGGCTAGCAAGATTTATATTCATCCTGTGGT
The DNA here is from genome assembly GCA_964446205.1 of uncultured Desulfohalobiaceae bacterium. GTDB lineage: Bacteria > Desulfobacterota > Desulfovibrionia > Desulfovibrionales > Desulfothermaceae > CAYUNZ01. Next base: position 932 of record CAYUNZ010000220.1, read on the forward strand.
GTAAAAAAACAGCTTCGATCAAAGAAAGACGGACCTCTTGCCGACAACAACCTATATGATCTCTGCCGCATAGGGGTTTATCTTTTGGGATCAAGCTATCTAGATAAATAAAAAAATCTTCAAGATCCTTGAAAAAAGGATGCAAATCAATCTCAAAACTTGGATCTAGCAATGGTTCACGCAGAGACAATTGTCCTTGTTCTTTCCCATAAATCCGAAGGAACCGAAGCTGTCTATAATTCACCGGCTGAGAACGAAATGTCTTAAGCTTCTTTTCAGCTAGCTTCCTACCTAGGCCTTTACGCAAGAGATAAGAAAAGACAACAGTCCCTGTCCGACCTATGCCGTGCCTGCAATGTATCAAAACCTTTTTTTGGAGATAAATGGCTTCGTCAAGCCAATCAAGGGCCTTTTCCAGTTCTTCCTGACCCGGGACCTTTTCATCGGCAATAGGCAGAAAATAAACCTCAAACCCTTCCTGTTTTTCAATTGAGACCAACTCTTCTAGCTCAATGCTCAGATTCATAATGGCCTTGATCCCTTGCTCCTGTAAAGACAAGAGCTCAGCATAGGACATTGGGGCATGTCCAACTGCCATGTTTTTTGTCACCCAACTCAAAGGATAGGCCGGTTTAGGTGAGGGCTTGATCAATTTTCTAAAGAAGGAAAACATGCCTTGATCTCGCTTATTACTTTTTTGATACAATTTTGTACATCTGATACATTCCGAAGATGAAAGTCCAAAAGGACTGTCTTTCCCAGAATCATGCCCAGGATCTCGGTCCGGTCTTCGGTCTGTCCTGCTTCATGTCGATCAAAAGAGGCATCTATGAAATCACTGGTCTTTTTGACCTGAAAATCAAAAGCCCTTAAAAGGCCTTTAAGAACTTCCAGCCGAAAAAGGCGTTGCTCTTCAAGACCTCCCCCTCCTTTAAACCTCATCTTTAAATAATTTGCCTCAACAGAGGGTCCAATCAGACCATCAAGAACAACAAAATGATAACCAAATTTGATCAAAGCATGAAAATAATTCTTGGCAAGTACTGCATAGCTACTAAAAAGAGTTGATTGTTCAATATTGATGAAATCAATTGTAGACCGAGAATAGGATTCCCAATCATAATGAAGGATGTCTGGATCCCAAGCGACACAAGGATGGGACAATCCCCTCCAAAGGGCACACATTGGCCTGCTTACGAATTGATCAGGTTTGACCTCTTTTGCCAGTTTAGCCTCATTTGTCAGTCCATTCTCAACATCAAGAACAAACATGACCAAGGGTATGTCAGCAATTAGACGCTTAACCGCATATTTGTTCAACCCCCTGCGGCCAACAAGAGAAAACATGGCCTGAACTCCGCATTCATGTACATAACGGACAATATCATGCAATGAATGTATTGAGTCTATAGGCATTGATCCAGTTCCTGTATCTCGTAAGTTAAGCGGGGTAATCAAAGGCAGAGCCCTGTCCAGTATGTCTTTGACTTGGGGATCAAGCAAATATCCCCATTTTGGAGCTTGTTTTTGAGCTGTCTCTTTAAATACTTGACCTGCATAGATACAGCCTGTATCGGCATCAAGACTTATTAAGTAATTATCTTCAATAGTTAAAACTCCTTTAACTTGACATACTACCGGCAATTCAGCCTCTCTGGCCAAAGAGGCCAAATGACAGGCCGGAGTGCCATACTCAGCTACTATACCCCCCACACGGTCCAAGATTATGGACAGGTCAGGTGGCAGAGAGGGGACGACCAAGATTACACCTTCAGGGACACTTGCCACCTCTTTAGGATCAGTTAGTATATAAGTCCGGCCGACAGACCGTCCTGAACTTACCCATTTACCCTGAAAAATGGGGTTGTTAGCTGTAGATTCAGATGCTGGGTAATTCTTTGGGGCTGTTCTTAGCGATCTTGATTGGAGAAGAAAGATATCTTTTGAGACACTCAGGCTCCATTCTATTTCCTGAGGAGACTTTAAGGACTCTTCAATTATCTGCCCAGCTTGAGCCAATTCCCATAGCCTCTCTTCAGAAAGGAGAGTAGGGCCTTCGGTATAGCTCACACTCTTTGACTCCAGATCAAGGATGATTCGAGCATCATATCTTTGACCTTGAACTAGGGACTCACCTGTCCCTTTAACTAAAAACAGATCGGACAGAGATTCTTCAGAATAGATCTTGGTATGAAGGACTCCGCTTACTTGGGAATCTACCATTTCCATAACAATCACTGCCATAAGGATTGATTCGTCAGAAAAGCCTCTTTTCCAGCGGTAGGAAATTGCCTCTGGGTTATATTTACTGGCAATAACCTGCTTATAAGCCTGTTCCCAGTCTAGGACTGATACATTGAGGACAGACTGATACTGCCCGGCAAAGGTAAATGACTGATCCTCGCCTACAGCACTACTTCTAAAGGCCAAATAGGCCTTAGAATTACAATAATTAGAAAGAGCGGCATTGACCTCTTGAACAATTCCATTTGGTATTTTAGCTTTTAAAATTAGTCCCTGAATTTGATCACTGATGTGGATTAGTCCTTGTCTATCTTTTTCTGAAACCAGCCCCAAAAGCTTATTAAGCTTTGGCCTGAGATTATTGTGTTTTAAAAAAGCAGCAAAGGAGCTTGTAGTAATGACAAATCCATTAGGTACAAGGTCAAGGCAGGATTTCGGTAGCCGGGACAAGGTAACTGCCTTACCACCAATCAATTTTTCCTGCCCTGCCCGGGTTAAGGGTTGAGTATATGGCGGATAATAATTAGGGAGTTCTTCTTGAAAGACTGATTCTAGTCTGGATTCAATATATTTATGGACACGAAAAAGCTTGGCATGACTCAGAAGGCTAAGCTTATTTAAGGCCTGAATTTCCCTTTTGACCTTTTTAGACAATGTTTGAATCAAGGAGCTTAACTGAGCCACGTCAACTGATTGACGACCTTGTTTGATCGCTTCTAATTCGGCGATTAACTCTAGGGAATCTTTATCAAGTTCCAAAAGCAGCTGAAAGGCCTGGTATTTTTTTTTAACCAACACCCCAGGCACAAAAAGCCAATAAAAACTGTGGGTCAATATCTGACCGGTTTTAGACATCACTCTCTGCAATCCTTTCAAATAATAACTATCGCCCTGTGCAATTTCTTTGTTAATTACTCCCCGTTGACGCTCACCGTAGACCACAAGATGAAGAAATTAAGAAATGGTTTCTTCATGCTTTTTTTGGTCAACGGTTCTTTCATGTTAAAAGAGTGTGAACCGAGAACCGTGAACTGTGAACTGTAAGA
>CAYUNZ010000221.1:0-4206 GCA_964446205.1 uncultured Desulfohalobiaceae bacterium
AACGGTTCACGGTCAACATCTCTTCTCACGCTTCGTCGTGCCCGGTTCAGGTCTTGAGGATCAACAATGGGGGGAAAATACCCTTAGCTGTTCTGGACTTGCTATTCCCTGTGCTCCCCGAAAATCCCTCTCAAGACATCACAAATTTCCCCTACAGTAGCGTACTGCCGAACAGCCTCCATTATATGCGGCATAAGGGCCTCATCCCCTTGAGCCGCTTCTTGAAGCAAATTCAGAGCCTGGCTAACTTTTTTAGCATCCCTATTCTCCCGCACCTCTTGAACTCTGGCCACCTGATTTCTTTCCACATCCGGATCTATACGCAAAAGAGGAACCTTGATGTCTTCTTTACTCTGGAACTCATTGACACCGACCATTATGCGTTCTTTGTTCTCGATTTTCATCTGATAGTCGTAAGCAGCATCCTCAATCTGTCTTTGTATAAATCCTTGCTCTATAGCCGGGATAACCCCGCCCATCTCTTCAACCTTATTCATCAACTCCCAGGCTTTTTCCTCTATTTTGTCAGTCAAATCCTCAAGAAGATAAGATCCCCCAAGAACATCTATACTGTTAGCCACTCCGGACTCATGAGCAATGATCTGCTGAGTCCGCAAAGCAGTCCTTACTGAATCCTCAGTGGGCAAGGTCAAAGCTTCATCCTTGGAATTGGTATGTAAAGATTGAGTACCGCCTAAAACTGCAGCTAAGGCCTGCAAAGCAACCCTGACAACATTATTGTCGATTTGTTGCGCGGTCAAGGTATGTCCTGCGGTTTGTGTATGGAAACGAAGCATCCAGCTGCGAGGATTTTTAGCCCCAAAACGCCCTTTCATTATCTTGGACCACATACGTCTAGCCGCCCGGAATTTAGCTACTTCCTCCATGATATCCGTAGTGGCACAGAAAAAGAAAGACAATCGCTTGGCAAAGGTATCTAGATCCAATCCGGCATCCAAGGCAGTTTGGACATAGGTACATCCATTGGCCAAGGTAAAAGCTATTTCCTGAGCCGCTGTTGAACCTGCCTCCCGCATATGATAACCAGAAATGGAGATAGTATTAAAAGCCGGAGTATTCTGGCTACACCAGCCAAAAATATCTGTTATCAGACGCAAACTGGGTCTTGGGGGAAAGATGAAGGTACCTCTGGAGACATATTCTTTGAGAACATCGTTTTGAATAGTCCCTTTGAGTTTATCCATGGGCACCCCTTGCTTCTCACCAACAACCACATACATAGCCAAAACTATAGCCGCTGGAGAGTTTATGGTCATGGATGTAGAAACTTGTTCCAAAGGAATCTGGTCAAAGAGCACTTCCATATCAGCCAAGGAGTCTATGGCCACTCCAACCTTGCCCACCTCTCCCTTACTCATGTGATGATCTGAATCATAACCAATTTGGGTGGGCAGATCAAAAGCTACAGATAATCCTGTCTGACCTTGCTCCAAAAGATACCTATAGCGTTTGTTGGTCTCTTTGGCTGTGGAAAAGCCAGCATATTGACGCATGGTCCATAATCTGGACCGATACATGGTTGGCTGTACTCCACGGGTAAAGGGATATTCCCCAGGGAAACCAAGCTGTTCCAGATATTCCTTGTCTATTTCCTTTGGCAGACCTAACCTTTTCAGTTCCACCCCACCTACTGTCTTAAACTCTGGGCTCCTTTCCGGAAACTTATTCAAGGCCTTAGCCAGAATATCCTCTTCCCATTGTTCTAATCTTGGATTTTTACCCATAAAAACTCCCTTTGTGTTCTTTATATTAGCCTGAACTTTAGGGATTATTTTGGCAACGTTTTCAAAAAGACCAAGCTTTGCTTAAGTCGAATGGAGGTAACAATAGAAGGCCGGTCATTCACGCTTCAACAGTCTGTTGACAATTTTTTTCCCCTGTATTCTGGGGTCTCCATAATAATCACTTTCCAAACCATTAACCAGATCCTTTAGATGTGGACGAAGCATCTCCAGACACCAATCAACTACTTCCACTCCCCTAGATAATCTTCTTTTCCTTTCATTTTCCCCGGACTCTTGTTTGTCTTTGAACAAAAGACCAATATTATCATAAAGTTCCTTTACCCCTTGGCCTTCAGAGGCCACGGTCTTAATAACCAGCTTGCCCTTTTCTCTAGCTGCTTCCTGCAGCTCCAGCATCAGTTTGTCAGACCCCGGACGATCACCTTTGTTAACAACCATTATATCAGCTACCTCTAAAAGACCTGCCTTCAAGGCTTGGATATCATCACCTAGTCCTGGGGCAGTCACCAAAACAGTGACATCGGCCATACGAATTATATCCATCTCTGATTGTCCAACTCCTACAGTCTCTACAATAACCGGATTACACCCTCCATTAGCCATAATCCTGGAAACGGCACCAGCAGAGGCACATAAACCACCAAGCCGGCCTCTGGTGGCCATAGACCGGACCACTACCTGATTATCTAAGGCATGCTGCATCATCCGAATTCGATCACCGTGTATGGCTCCTCCGGAAATCGGTGATGAAGGATCAATAGCAATCACCCCTACTCGCTTATCCTCCTCCCGATTCCAACCTATAAGCCTGTCTGTCAGAGTAGATTTTCCAGCTCCTGGATTCCCGGTAATTCCTAGGACCATAGTCTGATCAATCATGAGCTTATCTAAAGAATCCAAGAGCTTATCAGATTGCTCACTGCCGTCTTCGACCAAAGAGATGGCTTTGGCAATAGCTCTATTTTGGCAGTTTTTTATACCATCTATAATCTGATCAATATCAGGCATAATCTTGCTTTTCACAAATGCTTTTAAAGGTCTGAACAATGTCTTCCATAGATGTACCAGGAGTAAAGACAGCTTGAACTCCATTTTCCTTTAACTGAGAAATGTCTTCATCCGGGATGATCCCTCCTCCAACTACCGGGATATCCTCGGCACCTTGTTCTCTCAAAGTCTCCAAGACTATTGGGAAGAGTTGCATATGCGCCCCAGAAAGAGAAGAAAGACCGACTACATTGACATCTTCTTGCACGGCTGCGACAGCTATTTCTTTAGGTGTCCGTCTGATCCCGGTATAAACAACCTCAAAACCACTGTCTCTCAGAGCTCTGGCAATACATTTGGCACCCCGGTCATGCCCGTCAAGACCTGGCTTGCCAATCAAAATCCGATATCTTTTTGTCCTTTCCTCCATGGTGAACTCCTTATAATAATTATAAAGGAATCTTTTGCACCAACTCCTTGACCGCTTGGACTGATTTTTGGAAGTCCTCTTTTTCTTCAGGTAATAGGCCAATCTCTACGATTTTCTCCACTCCATCAGCCCCCAATTTTACAGGCACCCCTACAAAATGACCACCGACCTGATATTCTTGATCACAATAAGCGGCACAAGGTAATATCCGTTTCTTGTCCTTTAAGATCGTCTCAGCCATTTGTACTGCTGCAGATGAAGGAGCAAAGAAAGCGCTACCGGATTTAAGCAGGCTGACTATCTCACCACCACCATTCCGGGTCCTCTTTACTAAGGCATCAATCTTTTCCTGGGACAAAATTTCCGGCAAAGGTATACCGGCAACAGTGCTGTACCGAGAGAGAGGAACCATGGTGTCTCCATGACCACCTAAGACAAAGGCATTTACATCTTCCACAGAAACATCCAACTCATTGGCGATAAAGGTCCTGAATCTAGCTGAATCCAATATGCCAGCCATACCTATAACCCTCTTAACCGGGAAGCCACTGGCCTTATGAGCCACATAGACCATGGCATCCAATGGGTTGGAGACAATAATCAAGATCGCATGCGGCGAGTAATAGGCAATTTGTTCCGTCACTGAACGAACTATATCAGTATTTTTGGCCATCAGATCGTCTCTGCTCATTCCTGGTTTTCTGGGCAGACCGGCAGTAATAATGACTATATCCGAATTTGCCGTTTCAGCATAATCATTAGTACCAACAATCGCAGAATCAAAACCTTCAATCGGAGAGGCTTGCAACAGATCCAAAGCCTTGCCCTGGGGAAGGCCTTCTACAATATCTACCAGACAAACATCTCCCAGTTCTTTGCTTACAGCCCAATGGGCTGTTGTAGCACCTACAAAGCCGGCCCCGACAACAGTAATCTTTTTTCTGTCCCCCATGAGAATACTCCTTATGAGTTAACTCTTTATACTTATTAATCTTCATGCCCTGACAGGCACAACGAAGCATG
>CAYUNZ010000222.1:0-4197 GCA_964446205.1 uncultured Desulfohalobiaceae bacterium
ATAGGCAAAGCCAAAGGCCAGATTTTTGAGTGAGGAGAGATGAAGGTCCTGATTGATTGTAGCTGTTGCATCAGACATAAAAAAGACCCTGTAGTCACGAATAAAAGCATCCCTGGCTGTTGTCTCGCAGCAACAATTGGTCAAAACACCGGTTATAATAATCTCATTAAGCCCCAAAGCCTGCAGGTACAGAGACAGCTTGGTCCCATGAAAAGCCGAGTAGCGCTTCTTATCTATGATTAAATCATTGTTCTGAACCGGCAAGGACCCAAAAAGAGACCAATCATTGCTTCCATAGATAACACTTTCACCCCACCACTGCCATAACATACCCCCATCTGTGGCTATATCCTTGTGACCGTGTCTGGTATAAATAACTTTTATCCCTTGTTCTCTGCAGGTTGTGATTACTGATATAACATTGTCCATAATTGAATCGGCAATAGGCAGAAAATAATTTTGCATGTCTATAACCAACAAAGCAGATCTAAAAGGATTGGGATACCTCCTGCGAAGAATATATTTCTGGATATCTTGGGAATTGTTTTCCTTCATTCTCAATAACTTCCTAGTTCGTCCTCATGTATAGTACTTCAAATCTCTGTCTTACCAAAATTGTTTTTTAGTACCATGCTCCATTTTCTTGTCTTCTTCTTGCACCTAGTTCTATGAAGTAATTATTTACCTAAAAAACACACTTGAATAACTATATGCTATAAGTCGTCAATAAATATCATGCATAAGAGATACTCAAATGAGGTCATTTATGTGAGCTTAACAAATCCGGATAGAAAAGCCAAGGCAAATGTACTTGTTAATCATGTTCAAAACCTGCAACCGTCAGCTCATACAAAAAGGAGTACCAATCAAGAATAAAAAAGGTCAGACACTTATCACATATTTCATGTCTGACCTTTTTATTGGGTGCTGACAACCACTGATTTTGAGTCTATAATTACATCTGTCGTCTATCACTCATGTCAAAAAGCTTTCTTTCAGTAGACTTGTCAATACCAAGCTGAGCTCTCTTCTTGTCAATATGGGCAATCATCCTCTTGGCCATCTCATGTGGATCAGCCTCAAAATCCCACTTTCCAAGACCTTGTTGCTCAAGTCCTTCAAAAAGATATTCTTTAAACTTAGTCTTATCAGTTATCGGGAAGGTAACCCCAAAAATAGTATAAACCCCTGAAGCTACAAAGTAATGTCCAATACTGATTGCCTTTTCACTCATCCATTCCGGTGCAGCTCCGGCCACAGGTAAATCCGCTATACTTTCGCCCAGCCCTCCTTGTTTGACCACCTCGGAAGCAGCTATAAGGATTCGGCTGTTATCTACGCAAGAACCCATACCTAGAACCGGTGGCATACCAACAGCTTCACAGACCTCTTTCAAACCGTCTCCAGCCAGATGGGCCGCCTCAGGAATCAATAGCCCGGCTTTAGCCAAAGAAATCTGAGAACAACCTGTTTGTAAGACAAGTACATTGTTTTTTATCAGTTCTTTGACCAGCTCAACATGAACCCAATCATGTTTTACCCTTGGGTTAGTACATCCGACAACTCCAGCTATCCCCCTTATTTTCCCATTGATTATATTCTCATTAAGTGGGGTATATGACCCTCTGAAACTTCCACCCAACATATAATTAATATACTCGTGTGAAAAACCATGTATACCAGGATTGGTCTCCTGGGGTATCTCTATGCGAACATTTCTGTTTTTAAACCTACTGATGGCCTTTATGACCACTTCATCGGTACAGTTAAGGGGATTGTCCTCCTGGAAGTCAATATGCTCGGCGCCCTCAATATGACACCTTGGGTTTGTAGTGAATAAATATGAATTGTAACACTTGGCTACTGATGACAAACCCTGTTTTATACATTGAACATCTACGGCCATAGCATCAACTGCCCCGGTCACAAGGATAGCTTCAGTAGACATAAAATTCCCGGCGTGAGGAATTCCATGCCTAGATAACATCTCTGCTCCTGAACAACACATCCCGACCAGATTAATACCTTTTGCTCCGGCCTTTTTGGCCTCCTCAACCAGAATCGGAGAATTGACCGATACAAGCATGCTTTCAAAGAGATTTGGCTCATGGCCATGAATGATTATGTTGACCATATCTTCCTTGAGGCATCCCATATTGACATCAGCCAAAACCGGAGAAGGGGTTCCAAAAAGTATATCTGAAATTTCAGTCGCCACCATTGATCCCCCCCAGCCATCAGACAGGGCTGTTCTGCTGGATTGCTTGGTGATGTTTTCATAATGCTGATCCACCCCTATATGTGTTCGGTGCATGATCTCCATAATTTCCCGCATAGATCCTCTAGGGACTATGCCCAACTTTCTCCAGGATTCAAGAGTCTTTTCCGGTACCCGCCGAATAAAAGGTATCTCTCCTTCCACCTGGGTATAGGTCCTTTCTAGTTCCTGATATAATTCCTGAGCAATATCTTCTAGCTCCCTGCCCTCAATCAAAATACCGACCGAAGCAGCCACCTCCTCCAATTTATGGGGATCCTTGATCGAATAATCCTTGATATGACCGTTGACAACCTCCCGAAAGACATCCAGCATACTCATGCCGTGATCAGTATGGGCTGCGGCCCCTGAAGCCACCATTCTAGCAAAATTCCTGGCCTGAATCGTGTCTATAGTTGCTCCACATACTCCAACCTTGCTATATGGATCCTTGGCATTCAATCGGCACGGCCCCATTGAGCAGTGTTTACAACAGGCGGAATCGGCACCAATCGGGCAGGCCTTCATACTTGCCGCTCGATCAAAAGCGGTCTCAACACCGTCTTTTTGGGCCTTCTCCAACATTTGCTTGGTCGTTTGACAGATTGTCACTTCTTCAGGATTAACAGCCTTTTTTTCTTGGCTTTTGTCCTCTTTCACTGTTTTTACCATAATCCCTCCAGATTTTTTTCTAATGATGATAACTATTACTATAATTGTAGTTCTAATCTCTGTCAATAGCTCTTTACCTATTTCTTAAATTACTATAAAATATATTTAAGAAAAAAATTACTCTCAGCTTTAGCCAAAATCAATGTCTAAAGTGCTCAATAAAATCTGTTCGGTTTTTACTCCCAGTCTTAAGGTGTAGGCTTAAACCAAATATTTAATAAAACAAAGGAGTATGGCTATGAATATCGTCTTTCATGAGAAATACAGGGAAGTCTATTCATCTGATCCAGCTGCTAAAAAGGGGCGTCTGGACAAGGCAGTAGAGGAATTAAGACCCTTATATCCCTTTATTGAGCCAAAGATGGCCACAGAAGAAGATATTTTCTATGTCCACACCAAATCACACTTTGATATGGTCTCCAGAAAAAGTTCACACCTTTTGACCCTGTCTCTACTAGCAGCTGGTGGGGCAATCTCGGCTTCAGAGCAGGCCATGCAGGGCAATATAAGCTTCGCTCTCATCAGACCTCCTGGCCATCATGCTAGTCCTAGCGACTGCTGGGGATTTTGCTGGTTCAATAATATAGCTGTCGCAATCGAGAGACTCAGGACTAAACAACTTATAAAAAGAGCCCTAATCCTTGATTTTGATCTCCATTTTGGTGACGGGACTAAAAATTTTTTCACCGACATCCCTGAGGTAACCTATATCCATATGGGTTCTGTAAAAACTCTTCCACAACAATTAAGCTCCATTGAGCAATGTGATATCGTCGGACTATCGGCGGGATTTGACAGACACCTAGAAGACTGGGGCGGACTTCTCTCTACTGATGATTATCTGTATATCGGACAAGAGGTCAAGAAAATGGCTGACACCCTGTGTCCCAATAAGATATTTGCTGTTTTGGAAGGGGGTTATAATCATGATGTCCTTGGAGAAAATATCAAAGCCTTGCTTGAAGGACTAAAAGAAAACTAGGCGCTAATGAGTTTTCATCCGGAAACTGCCCTTTTTCCGTTTGGCTGCGTCAGTCTGCAAAATTATTCGTCAACGTATTAAGATACGCCTCCTCATAATTTCTTGATTTCCTTGCCAAACGAAAAAAATCTAGTTTCCGAATTGAAAACTTGTTGTTTCCATATCCGGAAATCAAAAATTTCCGGATGGAAACTAATGAGATAATCCTTTTTTCTAACCTACAGTTTGTTTCGGTTCACGGTCAACATTCTTTCATGTTAACCTTCATCCAGCCCTTTTGAAAGGG
>CAYUNZ010000223.1:0-4168 GCA_964446205.1 uncultured Desulfohalobiaceae bacterium
GGTAGTCTACTAAAAGTCATTCTGAGGAGTCTTCGACAAAGCAATCTCTAACCATAGATTATATATCTCCCCTAAAAGATTTCTTCGCTATGCCAACAATGACAAATATAGCTCTCTTTGCCCTCAATAGTTACTTTTTTCTTGCAGGTAGCTCGCCCCGAACAGCGGTTCACATTTTCCTGTGCTAATTCTTAACTACAAAATATTCATGTCCAAAAAATCCTCCATCCTGATACCATATTTCAAAGAAAGGGCCTTGTCCATTGCCCTAGGCCTTTTGAGCCTGATCTTTGTCGACATTCTCCAACTCCTGATTCCTCGGGTAATCAAAAGGGCTGTAGATGAACTGACAACCTTAAAGGTTTCTTTTGGCACCCTTGCTCTGTATGCCTTGGCCATAGTTGGTATTGCCGTTATGATGGGATTATTCAGATATATCTGGCGTCGCTTCCTTTTGGGCACCTCCCGACGCATAGAAGAAGGTCTAAGGAACCAGCTTTTTGCCCATCTCCAAACCCTTTCAGCCTCATACTTTGACAAAACCTCAACCGGGGATCTGATGGCCCATGCCACTAATGACCTGCAACAGATCCGTATGGCTACAGGCATGGGCATGGTGGCTGTCAACGATACCATCTTTCTGGGTCTAGCCACTATTGGTTTTATGGCCTATATAAACGTCCAACTAACCTTTTATGTCCTCATCCCCATGCCCTGTATTGTTTTTGGAACCCTAATATTTACCAGGAAGATGCACAGTAAATATCAGGAAGTCCAGGGCAAATTCTCCGAGCTGACAGAGGTCATTAGGGAGCGTTTCGCTGGTATACGCCTGATAAAAGCCTACAACCTTCAGAACCATGAGAAGAATCAGGTCAACAGCTTTTCCAGATCATATGCCAATGACAATCTTGAACTGGCCAAGATCGTTGGCCTCTTTTTTCCGATGATGGTCTTTTTCACCAATCTTAGTATGGCCGCAGTCCTGTTCTTCGGTGGCAAACAAACCATATTAAATACCATTTCTCCTGGCGATTTCGCCGCTTTTATAAGCTATCTCGGTCTATTGACCTGGCCTATGATGGCTATGGGCTGGGTCATCAATCTCATCCAAAGGGGCAAGGCTTCTCTGGGTAGGATCAGGACAATCCTGGAAACAGGACCTGAAATCAGTTCACCCAAAAATCCTGTATCGGTCCCTTCCGGTCCGGTGAGGATCAGTCTAAAGCAGGTTTCATTTGCTTACCCAAGTACCGGGATTGTCATACTCAAAGACATTTCCCTCGATCTCGAACCAGGAACCCTGACCGGAGTAATCGGTCCACCTGGCAGTGGGAAGACCACCTTATTGAACCTCATTCCCAGACTCTATGAGCCAAGTCAGGGATGCATTACCCTAAAAGGAGTGAACATTGCTCATCTCAGCCTGACTGAGTTAAGGTCTTATATATCTTACGTCCCTCAAGAACCTTTCTTGTTTTCAGGTACTGTCCGGGAAAATATCACCTTTGGCAATTCCTTGTTTCCAGAAAAGGACATTGAACAAGCTATTGAAAAGGCCGCTCTAGAGCTGAGCAAAGAAGAATTTCCCCTTGGGCTTGAGACCCAAGTCGGCGAAAAAGGTATTATCTTATCCGGTGGCCAAAAACAAAGAATTGCCCTGGCTCGTGCCTTTATCCACGACAAGCCGGTTCTTTTATGTGATGATCCAGTTAGTCAGGTCGACACCCAGACCGGAAAAAAGATCATGGACTCTATATCCACACTAGCCGAAAATAAAACCTGCCTGGTTGGCTCTCATCGCCTGGCTGCCTTGAGGACAGCTCAAAGCATACTTATCCTGGAGCAAGGCCGAATTATTGATCAAGGCAGTCATGAAGACCTCTTGACTAGCTCGTCCTATTACGCTTCAACCTACTACCTCCAACAAATTGAAGAAAAAATTGATGACTTTTGATTACCAATACTTTGAAGAAGAGCATTTGAGCCAAGGCTACGACTTGAAAATACTCTCCCGCTTATGGCCCTATGTACGTCCCTATCTCCTTGTCCTGATCGGCTCGCTTTTTTGTGTCGGAATCATCACCTTTTCAGAACTTGCCCTACCCTATATGACCAAAATCGCCATTGACAGCTATATTATCCCTCAAACAAAGAATGAACAGAGTCTAAAAGATATCCACCAAGAGTCATCTCAAAAGAGATATTTGAGCCTAACATCCGATCAAACAGCCAAGCCGGCCATAGAGGCAATTATAAAAAAACACCCTGATATCTTTGAGCAAAATAAAGAGCACATCCGTATTTCATATTCACTTCTTGATCAATTGACTGAAAAAGAACTGAGACTTCTCCGGAGCAAGGATATCTCCGGAATCAACAAGATAGTCTTAATCTTTCTTGTGATCATTGTTGTCAATTTCGGCACCCAATTCGGACAAAAACTAATGATGGAGTACATGGGCCAAAATATCATCCACGACTTGCGTATGCACCTGTTTGACCACACCCAAAGCCTTTCACTGACCTTTTTCAATCGCCAACCCTTGGGACGTTTGGTAACCCGTCTGACCAATGACATCCAAAATATGTATGAATTCTTTACCAATTTCCTTACCTTTTTCATCAAAGACATCTTTATGTTTTTGGGTATTACCATTGTCTTGCTTAGCCTTAATTGGCAACTGGCCTTAATTACCTTTTCTGTCTTGCCACTCATGGTCTTGGCCTCAAAGGTCTTTGCTCAGAAATCCAGAGAGATATTTCGTCAGTTAAGGGTCAAGCTAGCTGAAATAAACAGTAAGTTCTCGGAAACAATTTCCGGAATCCGAATCATCCAACTTTTTCAGCAGGAAGACAATAATTATTCCAGGTTTTCCCGTCTCAATCAGCAAAACTATCTAGCCGGTATGCACCAGATTCGAATCTTGGCCCTGTTCATGCCGGTTGTAGAGGCACTAGGATTCGTCAGCATAGGTTTGGTTATCTATTTCGGTGGATCAAGGGTCCTAGGCCAGACACTCTCGATTGGGGCCTTGGTAGCCTTTATTTCCTATATCCGTATGTTCTTTCGTCCTGTCCGGGATATGGCTGAAAAATTCAATCTCATGCAAAATGCCATGGCCTCAGCGGAACGAATCTTTCAAATCATGGATACCAAGCCTAGGAACCAACTACCTTCATCCCACTCCTTGCACCCAAAACAAGCTAACAAATCCAGTATAAGGTCTCTGACCTTTAGCCAGGTCTATTTTTCCTATGACCAGAACAGATCGGTCTTAAAGGATATCTCCTTCAATCTAAACCAATTTGAGCATATAGCTATTGTTGGACCAACCGGATCCGGCAAGACCAGTCTCATTCATCTAATCCTGGGCTTCTATCCACCAATGTCAGGCAAAATACTTATCAACAATCAGAATCTTCAAAGCTGGGATCTAAATCATCTTCGAGCCCGTTTTGCCCTGGTCATGCAGGACCCATTTTTGTTCTCCGGAACCATCTACCAGAATATCCTCCAGGGCAATCCCTGTCTTACAGAAAAGCAACTCTCGACTGTCCTAAAACTTTCGCATTGTTCAACCTTTGTCAACCGTTTACCTCAGGGACTCAACACCAAGATCGGTGAGGGCGGGGTCTCCCTTTCCACCGGGCAAAAGCAACTCATCGGTATAGCCAGGGCCTTTGCCCGTGATCCTGAGGTCTTGATCCTGGACGAAGCCACCTCAGCCATAGATTCGGAAACAGAGTACCATATTCAAGACGCCTTAAAGGACCTGATGCACCATCGAACCTCAATAACAATAGCCCATCGTTTGACAACAGCCAAAATGGCTGACCGTATACTTGTCCTACATAAGGGCAACCTGGTTGAGAGAGGCAGCCACAAAGAGCTTATGGCTGAGAAAGGCCTATATTTCAAACTGACTCAAATGCAAAATGTTTAGGCCTTTAGAGAGCTTGAATTGGGACTTATCCAAAACTGTATGTCTATAAGCATACCAAATCCTGGCCAATAAAGAAAAAAAGATAGACAATAGTGAGATCTTCAGGTATAAATTGTTAGATTCTTATACAGGAAATATTTGGAAAGCTTAAGCTAGACTAATTAGAAGTTCCCATCCGGAAATTTTTGATTTCCGGATATGGAAATAACAAGTTTTCAATT
>CAYUNZ010000224.1:0-4162 GCA_964446205.1 uncultured Desulfohalobiaceae bacterium
TGAGTTTAGTTTCTTGAATTGTAAATTTTTAGCATCTTGAGAAGGTGAGCGTCTCGGGGAGAACCCATGGGCTATGGAAGACATAAGGAGGTATGGACGGAGGGATATTGAGGCAGGAAGAGATTGCCAGAGAGGATAAAAATAACTTTGGCTAAAGTTATCAGATTTTCTGTCGATGAAACTTATATGATTTTGGGTAGTTGTTTTTCCCTTTTTTCAATTTCTATATTTTGGTCATCTTTTTAAGGGATTAGATGAAGATAAATCCTGACTACAAAGGAGAGTTCTATGAATCGAGCAAATAATTTTAAATGGTTGCCAATCATCCTGTTTTTCTGGTCTGTCTTTTTCGTTGCAGCTGTTGTATCTGCTGACGATTTTGATAACGCCATTGACCTGAGCGTTAACCCTGAAGGCGATTACGCAGAAAATGTTTACATGTATAACAATGGTACAACAAATAACACCGTTTCCTTTGAATGGGAAGAGAAGGCCTTTTATGGGAAAACAGATGAAGATGATACTACAATCCATCCCAAGATCACAGTGACCAATCAGGGGAAAAAAACGGGTGATTTGTATATCAAGCTTGACATTCTAAACCCTGATGAAGCCAGCACATATTATTTGTACTATAAAGATTCTGATGGGATGAAGGTGTTGGACTTGAATAGCACTAAAACAGAATGTGTGGAAAGCTTTGAACCTGATGAGTCCCTTACGATTTTTGATTTTATTGCTGATGAAGATGGGTTTGAGATTGGTTTTCCTATGATCTTCTCTGGATTCTTGACAAAAGTAGACGATGACAGCACTATTTACGGGTTTGATACAGAGACAGTTTTCTTCAATACTCAACTTGAGGGTAGCGGCTACTTGGACCAGCAACTCGAATAAAAAATTGAGATGGCTTTGACTGTATTGGAAGAGAGGTGAATATTTGCTCTGTCTCTCTTCCTTTTATCTAGACCGAATATAGAAGATATGGTTTTAAAAGAGAATAAAAGCTCAATAAATACAAATAGATTAACGCACATACCAAAGCGGTCACAACAAGGCATAAAAGAAGATATTATATGTCCTTGACTAGGCGATAGTTACCTGATCGCAGAGATAGACATCCAGGATGGCATTTAGCAAGGTTACCCCGTCCTTGATTGGCTTTTGAAATGCCTTACGACCTGAGATTATACCCATCCCGCCGGCTCTTTTGTTTATGACCGTTGTAGCAACAGCCTGGCCCAAGTCTCCTTCCCCAGATGAGGCACTGCCTGAATTAATCAGTCCTGCTCGCCCCATATAGCAATTGCTTACACTGTATCTTTATATATGTTGACTTCCGTTTTAAACAAGGAAAATATAATTAGCCATGCATATCAAGATTTTAGGCACTGAGTCTTTAGGGGTTCGAGGTCTTTGTTGTAGTGTGGAGACCAAAGAACGAAAGATATTAATCGATCCTGGGATAGCCTTGGGTTATAGTAGGCATGGATTGTTGCCCCATCCTTTTCAAGTAGTTGTCGGCAGAATGATTCGCGATAAGATTATATCAGCCTTTATAAGTGCTACTGATGTAGTTATTAGTCATTATCATGGCGACCATGTACCTTTGGTTGATGCCAATCCTTATCAACTTCAGACAACGCAAATACAAAATGTAAAGGATGATTTTCGATTTTGGGCTAAGGGTTTGTCTGGACTCCACAAGAATATGAGAGGCAGGGCCCGGGAGCTAGCATCATTTTTTAGAAGAGACTTGGAAGATGTGGAAGGAAAGAGCTATGGGGCCATATCCTTTTCTGAGGCAGTTGCTCATGGGAAGGCTGATAGTCATCTTGGAGAAGTTATGATGACGAAAATCGAGGGTCAAAAAAGGGCCTTTGTTCATGCCTCGGACATACAACTGCTTAACAGGGAAGCTATTGAGCAAATCCTGGAATGGCAACCTGATATAGTATTGTCCTCAGGTCCTCCTTTATATTTACATCGCTTATCTAAAAGGATGATTGATATGGCCTGGGAAAATGCAGTGACTTTATCTAAGTCTGTAGATACTTTGATTCTTGATCACCATATAATGAGATCGGAGCAGGGATTTATTTGGCTAAAAAGGTTATCTGATAAAACCGGTAAACAGGTTATCTGTGCAGCTGACTTTATGAAAAGACCCCGGCTTCTTCTCGAAGCCTGGCGAGAACAGTTATACAAGGATATGCCTATCAGTAAGAATTGGCATGAGAACTATGCCAAAGGTAAAATGGACTTCAAGGATTATAGAAAATGGGGCATGTATAAGGTATAAGGGGGCAATATAGCCTGTAGATGTGAGCTAGGATATGGAGTAAAAAACCAGAATGTGTTGCATTGGTCGGATCTGTCACGAACCGGGTGGAGCATGTATAAAAGTTCAATCTTTGATCAAACAGTATAGTCTAAATCTTTAGGGGGTAATTATGACCATTACCAAAGAACTGGCTAAATTTGCGGTAGAGATGTCCTATGAAAAGCTGCCTCCTGCAGTGATTGATCAAAGCAAAAGGCTGATACTGGATTCTATCGGTTGTGCTGTAGGCGGTTTGACAACCAGAAAAGGTTGGTATTCTATATCATTGGCTAGGACTCTGGCTGGTCCTCCTGAGGCTAGTATTTTGGGTACAAAGGAAAAAGTCTCTGTTGCTGCAGCAGCTTATGCGACCGGAGAATTGATCAATTCCCTGGACTATGAGGCCCTTATGTCACCTCCGGAGCATGCCACTCCATATGTGTTGGCGGCAATTTTGTCTATGGCTGAAGCTGGAGAGGTTTCCGGTGAAGAATGTATAGTGGCAACTGCTGTAGCCCACGAGATTACGACTAGAATTGCTTCTGGACTGGTCTTTGGACGCCGCTTCCAGGTCGAAGTCCCGGATAAAGGCATTGTAATGGGACTGCCAACACCTGGATATGGTCTCTGTACCTTTGGTGGCGTGGCTGCTTCCGGCAGACTTAAGGGGCTTGATGCTGATCAAACAGCCCAGGCCATGGGAATAGCCGGTTATCAGGTGCCTGTGCCTATGTTGCAGAAGTTTTCTATGACGGTTCCGGCAGGCATACCCAAGTATCTCTCAGCAGGTAGTTTATCTCAACAAGAGGTTATGTCAGTACTTTCTGCCGCTATGGGTTGCACTGGAGATGTAGAGATCCTAGATGGAGATTATGGTTTCTGGCGTGCTTTTGGTTGTGATTCATGGAGGCCAGAGGCAGTAAGAGAGGCTCTGGGTCAGAGATGGCATTTCCCAGACCGCGTATTCTACAAAGCTTTTCCCTGTTGTGGGGCCATGCAGAATTCTCTGGCCCTTTTCCGACAGATTCTATCAGAGAATAATCTCCGACCTGATGATATCCATGAAGTGCGAGTAAAGTTGAGTCCTTTGGTCACTCTTCCGGTATGGCAGGGGGGAAGGGTAGAGAACCACATTGATGCCCAATTCAATGTAGCCTATGTTTTTTCGGTTTTGGCTTACAGTGTAGATATAGGTCCGGCTTGGCAAACAGAGACCACACTTACTGACGATCGCATTGTCGGGTTTATGAAGAAGATCTTGGTATTTACAGAACTGGATGACCACGGCCGGAGCAGAGATGACGTAGAAGTGGTTGTAGGATCTGACCATGATAGGAAAATATATAGTAAACAAGGTTTGGCTGCAGATCTTGATATGGACGATGTGGGGCTTGAGGAAAAATTCCTCAACAACTGCTGTTTTATTTTAGATAAGAATCAGGCTGAAAAAGTAGCTGCAACTCTGTTGGAACTGGAGAAAGTTAGTAATATCAAAGAGATTTTTGAGATTATTGGCCCGTAAGGCTCTGATCTTCAGATTAGATCTAGTGATAGAGCAGTACATTATTGTCTCTTTCAAGTATTACCTTGGCCAAAATTTTAAGAGCTGTGCAATTGCTATATTAGCTACTTTACGTTGACCGTTGACTGTTAACCGTTGACCGAAGAATTAAGAACTAGAAGTAATTCCCTTTTCTTTTTCTTGCTGTAAACAGTCAACATCTTAAACCGGAAACCTTATAGTACAAGCTTAGATGCTCGACTGCAACTATTTTCAGCAGTCAAAAATGCTCACTCCTTAGCATGAGGCCTTCAGGGTCCTGGCAGATGACGGACATA
>CAYUNZ010000225.1:0-4154 GCA_964446205.1 uncultured Desulfohalobiaceae bacterium
GATTGTTCCTCTTAAATTCCCCTCCTTTCAAAGGAGGGGATTAAGGGGTGGTTGTCCTATTCTTG
Organism: uncultured Desulfohalobiaceae bacterium; assembly: GCA_964446205.1. GTDB lineage: Bacteria > Desulfobacterota > Desulfovibrionia > Desulfovibrionales > Desulfothermaceae > CAYUNZ01. The sequence goes on from CAYUNZ010000225.1 coordinate 66, forward strand.
TTTCAATATTTCAATATGATAAGCAAATTCTTTCATGTTAATTCTATTTACTAGCCATAACTGACAGATAAACTCTATAAGCTACTTATTTAATGACATTTTTTATGTCACTATTAACCGATAACGGATAACTTTTAACTGTCCAGTTTTTTATGAAACTCAAGCAAAAAGAGAAAGGAAGAAAGCTATGAAGAAAACAATTTATGCAGTTATCCTGGCTTTTGTATTTACGGTTATGACCTCAGGTTCTGCTTTGGCTGAAAGCATGTCTAACTATGAACTTATGCAGGAACTCAAAAAGACCCAAAAACGTTTGCAGGAACTTGAAGAAAAATTAGAGAGCCGAATGTCAAAAAAGAGCGAGCTAAAAACTGAGCCGGAAGACCCCAAAAGTGTTCAGGGATTGGCAGACAGAGTCCGCAAAGTAGAAGATCAGCTTAAAGAAACTCCGCTTTTTGGGGAGTGGAGTAAAAAAATAACCATAAGCGGTCTGTTGGAAGCAGAAGCCAGCTATGAGGATAAAGAATTTGATGCTGCCAATAAGGATGACGAGGAGTCCAGTGATCTGACTCTTGCTACCTTAGAACTTGGCATTGATGCCGACATAGCCAAACATGTCAGTGGACATGCCCTGCTTCTGTGGGAAGAAGATGATACAGAGCCTGTTGATCTTGACGAAGGTTATATTACCCTGGACGGGGAAGATGTGCTGCCTATGTATCTTAATGTCGGGAAATTATATGTCCCCTTTGGATTCTATGAGTCCCACTTTATCAGCGATCCTATCACATTAGAGATTGGTGAGACCAGAGAGAGTGCTGCAACCGTGGGTTTGGCCAATGATATGTTTGAAATTACCGCTTCTGCCTTTAATGGAAACGTAGAGGAAGAAGGTGATGACAATCACATCGACAATTTTGTGGGCAGTGCCTATTTTAGACTTCCAGAGGATGTAAGGCCAGGATTTAGCATGATGCTTGGCGGATCGTATATAAATAACCTTGCAGATAGCGACGGACTGGAAGGAGAAATCCCCAATGAGGAAATAAATGATTACGTCTCAGGATTGGGCAGTTTTTTGAGCATTGCCTATCAGGATAGATACTTTCTAAAAGCTGAGTATGTAGGTGCTCTGAATGATTTTGAGGCAGATGAACTAGACTTTTCTAATGGACAGTCCCTTGAACCAAAGGCCTGGAACTTTGAGTTTGCCTTTGTTCCTATTCCTGATCTGGAACTGGCTGCCAAATATGAAGGTGGAGAGGATCTTGGTAACTTTCAACCAGAAAACCAGTACGGCGGAGCAATTACCTATAACCTATTTAAATACACCTCTTTGTCCCTTGAATATCTTTATGGTGAATATGAAAATGAGGATGAAAGAAATCTGGTGACAAGTCAACTTGCTGTAGAATTTTAGCCTCTGAGCCATAAGAGTTCTGGGTAAACTTTAAAAATTTTTTAATCATCTAAAAAAATGCTACTTTTTAAGTCTTGAACAGCCTTGGGAATATTTTTTATAATCTCCATTATCTGCGTGGCCGGGTTAGGGCTGGTATAATAGGCAGCCAGTCTGTTGATTTTGGCTGCCAGGGATGCCGCCCGGCCAATCTCAATACCAGAAGCAATTAAGGTGGTAACAATTCCGGTTAGAGTATCTCCAGATCCGCCTACAGCTTCCATGGCCTCCTCTGATGGATGTTTGATAATATCCTGGATACCATCTTTGGTAGCAATATAATCCAGCTCCCCTTTAACTAAAAGATACCTGGCGGCATTGCCATGCTCAAATGCCTTTAGAATCAAATCCGGAACCTTGTTTTCTTCCTGAAGGATGAAGCCCCTGGTATAAAAAGGGTGAGGTGCATTTTCATCCGCTAAAAAGGCCAGTTCTCCTGCATCCGGGGTGAAGAGATCGTACTCCTTAGCCTGGTCACTCATCTTGGCTGCATACATAAAGCCGGCATCAGCTATAAGGACCGGGCGTTTGCTCATCTCATGGACTGCAAACAAGACCCGATTGTGCCAATCCACATCAGGTTGGAGGTAGTGAAAGGCGATGGTGTTGAATTCATATTTATCCAGAGAGCTACTCAACCATTTGTATAGGCTGCGGCTGCCCTGACCCTGCCCAGTGTCACCGACTAGAAAAACCGTTGGACTAGGGAGGTTTAGGACTTCACCGGTTACCATAGTCGCAGCTATTAAGGCCGGGGTACCTCTGTTAATAGCTACTCTCTGATTCTGGACTCTCAGGTAGTCCTCTTCCATAAAGGCCTGGTCATGCACCAAAGGAAAAGTATCTTGAGGAACTGTCCCTACGATGGCGTACATTGGCGTTGCATCTCCTCAAAGGCAAGTTGTAAGGCATAGCCGCAAAGGGTATGGCCTATTAAACGCGGATGATCACATAAGTCTAATCTCTTGCCAACCAGCTCCTGGGCCAGATAAGGGACATCCGGACAACCCCCGCCGGAGACATTGACTATTGTTCGGGTATTTTTGTCCAGGGTCATCTTCATATTGGCAGCTCTAACCATGAAATAGCCGTTCATGTCTTTGACCTGAAATAGGTCTACAGGCTTAAGCAAAGGGCTGTTTACCGGAACGCTCTGTAAGGGCTCTACACCAGATTCCTTAAGCGTTCTCAGGATATTTAGCTCTTCAATTAGGGGAACCTCAATGACCAGATCACATCCGGTCCTGATTTCCGGAGGGGGACCCATGACCCGAACTTGCCAACCCTCGCTTTTGAGGATATCTTCTGCCCTGATAACCTCGCTGGTGTTTTCAAAAACAAGGATCCCCCGTCCCCAAGCCGACCTTTTATTCGGCATTTTGTCTTTATTCTTTTTGAACCAATCAAGTAAAGACACTTATTATTCCTTAACAATTGTCAGTTCATAGTTTTCACCATCTTCCCGGATGTCCTTTACTTGCCAGCCCTGGCTTGTAGCCGCCCGAGAAACATTTTCCTTGGATGTCTCTGTATCCACAAGTATAGTAATTTGACCTGTTTTTTGTTTCTTCATGCTTTCCATGGTTATGAGGACCGGCTGTGGGCAGGACAGTCCTCTGGCATCGACTTCAGTAGTCATGTGTTTAACTCCTTAAAGCTTTTTGTCTCATAGTCAAGCCAATAAAAATACAAACCAATAGACCAAGGATGGTGGCGGTTATCCCGTGCGGTCCAACTCCTTTAGGAGAACTGGCCAGGCCAAAGTTATGAGCAAACCCGGCCCCGACAATCATGCCAAGGACAAAGATTGCAGAATCACCGTCCCCTTCACCAGCCATAAAGAGTTGCCTTCCGGGACACCCTCCGGCTAAAGTAAAGGCCAGCCCGGCCAAAACCATTCCGGCAAAGTTCCAGATCTCCATGGTATGGGCCACAGGCTGATTCTCAAATCCCAAGCTAAATTGATTTAGAATAAGGCTGGTCAAAAAGGCCAATATTATGAGGGCAATTAGACCAAAAAAGAGATGGGTTTGCCTAAAAAGGATTAGATCGCGGAAGGCCCCGACTGTGCAGAATCTGCTCTTTTGGGCGATCACGCCGATTATAAGGCCAATAATCAAGGAAACGAGTAGCGGGGCATGCATTGAACCCGGCCCCTTAAGACTGTAAAACAAGATACCACTTTTGGGTTGCCCAGGGATTTGAGGGAAGACAAGCAAGAGGACCAGGAAGAAAACCATGATCAACGGTAAGAGCCAGGCAGCTGAAGGGTAGGTCTTTTGGGTGCGCCCCAGGTTGTAACCTGATTTCAAAAAAAGGGTCCCGATCCAGATCCCAAATATTAGACCTAATAGACCAAAGACAGCGTTCAGATCTCCGGCAGAGAAACGAAGCAGGGCCCGCCAGGGACATCCCAGAAAGACCAAGGCCCCGATCATGGCAAAGATCCCCAAGACAAAACGAACAATTGGTGCTGAACCGAGCCTGGGTCGAAATTCTTTTGTTAGGTAGGCGGCCATCAAGGCTCCGAGTACAAAACCAATGATTTCAGGACGCAGGTATTGAACAACTGCGGCCCGGTGCAGCCCCAAGGCCCCGGCAATATCCCGTTCAAAACAGGCCACACAAAT
>CAYUNZ010000226.1:0-4124 GCA_964446205.1 uncultured Desulfohalobiaceae bacterium
CATGTTTGTGTCCGCCAGGGGGTGAGGGTTAGCTTGGGAAGTATTGCAGATTAGGACGTAAATTATGCCGTCTATAAGTATAAATTAATTGGGAGGTGTCTATGGATATCTTAGTGTGTGTCAAGAGAGTGCCAGATCCGGCTGAAAACGAGATTGAGATTAACAAGGATGGCTCGGATATACTGCGTGAAGATGTGGTATATTCAGTCAATGAGTGGGACAATTATGCTGTAGAGGAAGCTATCCAATTGAAAGATAATCACGGTGGGACAGTTACTGTTGTAACAGTTGGAGATGAGGAAGATGAGGAGATCTTACGCCGTGAGATGGCTATGGGTGCTGATCATGGTATTTTGATATCAGATGAGTCCATAGAAGGCTCAGATGGTACAGGTATAGCCAGAGTTTTGAAGTCGGAAGTAGAGAAAGGTTCTTATGACCTGGTCTTCTGTGGTGCCCAGTCAGATACAGCAGCAGCTCAGGTTGGAGGACTTTTGGCAGCCATGTTGGACTGGCCATATGCCTCACTGGTCAATGAGATTCAGGTTAGCGACGAAAAGACCCTCAAGGTTGGACGTGAGATTGAAGGTGGCAATCAGGAAATGAATGAAATCAGCATGCCTTGTGTCCTGTCCATTCAAACCGGTATTAATGAGCCACGCTATGTTGGTATTCGTGGTATTCGGAAAGTGGCCAACGTGGATATTCCGGTACACGGTTTGTCTGAGTTGGCTGTAGATGTCGATAGTGTCGGTTATAACGGTGCAAAGGTCAAGCGTTTGAATTATTTTGTACCTGAAATGGGTGAAGGCGCTGAAATCCTGGAGGGATCTAGTGAAGAAGTTGCTGAAAAACTTATTGAACTCTTGAAATCCAAAGGAGGGATCAAATAATGAGCCGTCAAATCTTTGCCTATATAGAACATCATAATGGAGTTGCTGATGACTCTGCTTTGGAGATGATCAATGCTGGAAAGATGATTGATCCTGAAGCCAATGTCATTGCCCTTGTCTTCGGTAGTGGGGAGGACTTAAACAGTGTCTGTCAGACAGCAGCCAAGACCTATCCAGAGGTTTGGAAAGTCGATAACTCTGAAATCGCCTATCCGAATGCTGAGATTATTCGTGGTCTTTTGGTTAATATGTTACCTCAGGACGCACTATGTTTGATCCCACACGATACCTTGGGTATGGACCTTGCGCCTGGTCTTTCTGTCAAACTGGATGCTGCTTGTATAACAGATGTAATCGAATTCCAAGGAGTTGACGGTAATGATCTGAAGGCTATACGACAGGAACACAGTGGCCAAGCCCATGCCTATATGAGTTGTGATATCTCTAATGGGGCCATCATAACTGTTCGACCAGGGAACTTTCAGCCAGACGAGAGTCAGTCTGAGAAGGGACAGATTGTTGACAAGTCTTCAGAAGCAGGTCAAGTAGAGGCCAAACGTAAGTTCCTGCAAATTGTCGAAGCAGAAGTGGGAGAGGTCGATATCACCAAAGAAGACATCCTTGTCTCCATTGGTCGTGGTATTGAGGATGAAGAAAACATTGAGATTGCCGATGAACTGGCCGAGGCAATGGGTGGAGTAGTTTCTTGTTCTCGTCCGGTTGTGGATGCCAAATGGCTAGAGAAATCCAGACAGGTTGGAACATCAGGGAAAACTGTTAAACCCAAGGTCTACATGGCCATGGGTATTAGTGGATCATTCCAGCATATGGGTGGTGTCAAGGGGAACCCATTTATTGTGGCCGTGAATAAGAATCCAAAGGCCCCGATCTTTCAAGTGGCTGACGTTGGTGTTGTTGAAGATCTTCTTGAATTTGCTCCAACCATGACGGACAAGGTCAAAGAGTCAAAATAATCTATTTTTTTTGCCTCGAGAAATGATTTTTTTGTATTTTCAAGCCGACTGATATATAAATATGTCAGTCGGCTTTTTTATTGAGGTAAGTATATGGAATTAAAAATCAAGTTACCCAACCACTGTATACAGACAGAGATAAAACGTCGATATAATGATGACATCAATCGCTATTTCAAACAAAAAGAGGCTAACTGGGAACTGGAAGACGAAATTGAGTGTTTGAGGATCCTTCTTGAGAATATTGATTTTGCTTTATTGCGACGTCAATATGTTGAATTGGAGGGAGGGACGGAATCTGAGATTAAGGTTGCCTGCCGAGATGAAGAAACAAAGGTAAGTTTAGAGATTTGCATTGATAATAAAATTGTTTTTAAGGGCACGGTTAATCAAGAATCGGCCCGGCCAGAATAAGGTCAAAAAGCTTAACAGGCCGGGACGACAGTAGATTTAAATCTGTGATCTGTTCTATTTGCGTTCCAAGGTCATGGCATAGCCCATGCCGCCTCCGATACAAAGAGTGGCCAGGCCTCGTTTGTAGTCTTTTCTGACCATTTCTTTGGCCAGTCCATAGGTGATTCTGGCTCCGGTACAACCAATTGGGTGACCTATGGAGATACCGCTGCCGTTTACGTTGGTCTTCTCCCAATCCATGCCTAATTCACGGATGCAGGCCAGGGCTTGAGAGGCAAAGGCCTCATTTAGTTCTGTATAATCGACGTCTTGCATGCTCCAGCCAGCTTTGTTTAGAGCCAGTCTTGTGGCTGGTATGACACCAAGACCCATATAGGCCGGATCAATAGCTCCAGCTGAAAAGGATTTTATAGTGGCCAAAGGTTCTAGACCGAGTTCATCTGCCTTTTCCTTGCTCATGATGAGGACTGCAGCTCCGGCATCGTTAATGCCTGAGGCATTGCCGGCGGTAACTGTGCCGTCTTTTTTAAATACAGTCGGTAACTTGGCCATTTTTTCCAAGGTTGTGTCCATAGGTCGTTCATCATCTTCAAAGACAATCGGGTCTTTCTTTTTCTGAGGGATAGTGATGGGTACGATTTCATCCTTATAAGTTCCATTGGCAATTGCTGCTCTGGCCCTCTGATGGCTTTCCAAGCCGATTTTGTCTTGATCTTCCCGGCTGATGCCATATTTTTCGGCAATATTTTCTGCAGTCAGCCCCATATGATAATCATAGTAGAGTTCCCACAGGCCGTCAAAGACCATAAGATCCTTGGCTTCCGTATTGAACATCCGGGCTCCTTCCCGCAGTTTTGGTAGGGCATACGGGGCTAGGCTCATATTTTCCATGCCACCGGCAATAATTATATCAGAATCACCTGACATAATGGCTTGGGCTCCTAGGGCAATAGCCTTCATACCGGAAGCGCAAACTTTATTGACTGTTATAGCTGGGGTCTCTTTGGGCATACCGGCATAGATGGTTGCCTGTCTACCGGGATTTTGTCCTTGTCCTCCTTGAATTACGTTGCCCATGATGACTTCGTCGATATTGATTTCTTTGTGGGCTTCTTCCCAATCCCGGTATTTTTCTTCAAGTTCAATAATTCCCATACCTTTAAGTTTATCCGGGGCATTGTCGACCATACCTTGGTTGGCTTTTGGCTTCAAACCAGCCTTTTTTAGTGTTTCTTTAATACAAATAGCCCCTAACTGGGCAGCTGGAGTTGTCTTTAAAGTGCCTAAAAATGTACCAACTGCAGTTCGAGCACCGCTGACAATAACAACCTCTTTCATGTCTGACCTCCTACTTGAATTTTGAAAGTTATTGGTGATGTAAATTTATAGTGAATTGACAAAAAGAATTACAAATGTTTACTATTATATTTTAGCTCTGATGTAAATAATGAGATAAAGGCTTTTTTAAGCACGTTTTTTATCCTTGCAAAAGTGGGATTAGATGAAAATTTTATGATTGTGTAGATTAGTTCTTGACGAATAAAGGGTTAAATAGTAAATTCATTTTTTTAGACATGATCCCCGGTAGCTCAACAGGCAGAGCGGGTGACTGTTAATCACCATGTTGGCGGTTCAAGTCCGTCCCGGGGAGCCATTCAAAAAAAAGCCTTTACAGGAAAACCTGTAAAGGCTTTTTTTTGTCCACTTCAAATTTTATCCACATACATCCAATTTAAAAAGTGAAAGATAAGGATAGCTGTACAGCTAAACCTCATTTCTGTTTCTGTCATTATCTTAATGTATTCCGAATAAGTCCTGAGACTTGCAAATGTGGTGCTCCAGG
>CAYUNZ010000227.1:0-4106 GCA_964446205.1 uncultured Desulfohalobiaceae bacterium
ATTTCACCAGGTTCAATCATTTCTTCAGCCACAGCATCCCAATCCGTCCCCCGGTATTGTACTCTCCCCATTTTATCAGGCGTGATGATTTTTGAAACCTGAACGTGCTCACCCCTTGGAAAATCATCAAAGTCTTGATCTTGCACTACGTCAGATATCCCACGAAAAGTCTGTATCAACCATTTGCGCAAAAGCAACAGAGATATAATTGACGTTACTATAAACATCAGTATTTGTTGAGTAAGGCTTAAATCCCAGAGCAATAAAATGAGAGTTGATCCCCAACAGCCTATCGCAAAAAAAATTAATATAAAGCTGGGCAAAAAGAGTTCCAAAAATGCAAAAACAAAACCCAGGATAAACCAAATTAGCCATGTTGGGATCAATGTGTCCAAATTCCAACTCCTTCTATCTAAAGGATATTTTGCCAGTCCATATAGTCTTTTCCTTAAGAAGGATCACAGTAATCAGTAAGGGTGCATCGGATTATTTTACGATCTTGGAGTAGCCTTTTACTTTGATTACAAAAATTTTATGAAATAAATGATAATAATCATATTACTATCTTGTTTCATAGCAGGTCGTCAATCATAATTGACCATAATTCCTGATCAGTGCCCAAAAAATTTTGATCCGGTGGGGAGGCTGAGAAACTTAATCCTATTCTACTAGGTATGGGAATCAGCGAGATACTCACAGAGACAAGGGAGAAGTTTCTTTGCCTTACATCTAGGCAAGTTAGAATAATAAGTTCTTCAGAGCTATGGGAATAGAGCTGTTGTTTATGGTTAAAGAAGATGGCGATATGCTTGCTGATGTAATAAGATTTTTCTTATACTTCGTTTTACCAAGGCTTGCCAAATAAATTGAAATTCAACATGCTGGAAAGTTGAGAATCAACTGGAAGATTTGTCTTGTCCAGGCTCAGAACCGGGATAACTCCCAAAAGGGAGTTGGATATCAAGACTTGATCGGCGGACAAAAGATCCCAAGATTCAAGTGTGTTTTGTTCAACCCTGAATCCTTTCTCTTTGAGTATCTGACAGGCTCGATCCACGATTATACCCGGTAGAACATGATCAGAAGAGGGGATTATTATCCGATCCTGAAAGACTACAAGAATATTCCCGGTGTTTGTCTCTGAGATGCTGCCATCCGGGTTACAGATCAAGGCCTCGTCTCCGCCTTTTTCTTTGGCCCAGTTCCCAGCCAAAAAGTAATATAGATAATTCATGGACTTGTGGTCAGCTAGAGGAGATTGACGGTATTCAGGATAGGTTAAGAGTTCTAATCCGGATTTCCGGGACTTTTTGAGTCTATGTTGGTAGGAATTGGCAGAGATCGATAGATCATAAGGGAAAAAATATGGACCAGAACCATTATTTTTCCAGACCGATAGTTTTACCACAGCTGTTTGATGATCGAGGTGGTTTTGGCTAATTACCTGGTCTATGATTTCCTTCCAGTCCAATTCTGGAGGCTCCTGCTGAAAAACTACCTTCCAGCTCCGGTATAAACGGCTTATATGATCAATGAGAAAATGTATTTTACCCTCATCTACCCGAATAGTTTCGAACAAACCGTAACCGTATTGGGCCCCAGGGCTTTGGGACTGAATTAAAGCCATGTCTTCCGAGATGATCTTGCCATTAAACCAGAGATATTTGGGTTGATTTTTTTCTGTTTGCCCTCCTTGAATTTTCTGCATCAAGGTCTCCCCTTTATAGATGGTCTCGGCAAATTCTTTCTCCGGTTCGGAGTCATAAACAATCCCTCCCCCAACCGAAAAGAAGATCCTCTGATTATAAATAGTGGCCGTGCGTATGGCTATAGATAAATCCATTGTCTCATGGAAGCTGATGTAACCGATTGATCCGGTATATATATGCCTTTGGACAGGTTCCAGCTCGTCTATGATTTCCATGGATCGGATCTTGGGACATCCGGTAATGGATCCTCCGGGAAAACAGGCTTTTATCAGATCTGTGACCTCCTGGTTCGAACCCATGGTCCCCTTTATAATCGACACCAAGTGGAAGACGTTTTTATACTTCTCCAACCTCTTGTGCTCATGGACACAAACAGTGCCGGCCTGACAAACCTTTCCCAGGTCATTGCGGAGAAGATCGACTATCATCGAGAGTTCAGCTGTATCCTTGGGACTTTGAATAAGTTCTTTGGCTAATTCTTGATCCTCTTCTTGAGTCTTTCCCCTTTGAATGGTTCCTTTAATTGGTCTGGTCTCTAATTCCAGCCCTTTTTTGAACAAAAATCTCTCTGGAGAGGTGGATACTATTTGATGATCGCCGCAATTGATATAGGCATAAAAAGGGGCTGGATTATTTTGGAACAAATCTTTGAATAAAGAAAAAGGGTTTCCTTGAAAAGGCAGGCAGAACCGCTGAGAAATGTTTACCTGATAGACATCTCCGCTGATTATGTAATCTTTAACTTGATCTACTGATCTCTTATACTCGTTTTTAGTCAAGGTCGAAGAAAAGTATTCCTTTTTTCCTTGAAACCAGTCAGAAACATGATCTTGCCCCAAATTTTCGAATAGTTTCGGATCATGTTGACAGCTATCTGTCTGTTTAACTGTCCTTTCCGTAAAATAAAGGGTTTTATTATTTTGGACTATATCTTCAACCAAAATATAGGAAGGGGCATACATACACATTTGGGGCAGAGGAAGATCCTGGAGGCAGGTCTTGGGTAAATTCTCCAGATGGTCTTTCAGGTCATAGGCCAGATAGCCAAATAATCCTGAAACAATTGGAGCCTTTTGATAGGGATCGATCCAGGAATAGGTGTTTATAATTGACTTGAGCAGCTCAAAAGGATCCCCTTTTTCTTTGTAGTCATGGTTATCCAGTTTTAAAGTGTTTCTTAGTCCATAGGAGCGAAGACTCAGCCAGGGCTGTACAGCCAGGATATTGTATCTGGCAGAATCCGTCTGACCTCCGCTCAAAAGAACCACAGTCCCAGTTTTATGGACATATCTGGAAGCAATATCCAAAAAACTTTTTTGAGTCTTCATTCTGGTTGCTCGGATTCTGATTATTGTACCTGTATAAGAATCTAAGGATTTCATTGTTCAACTCCTGTGCAGGTATATGTTTTGATAAATACATCTGGAAGTGTGCTATTTATTCTGGAGAATTGGTGGAGATATTGATGGACCAAGGTTTCCCTTGGTTAAAAAGTTCTCGATTATTTGTCCCCCATGCTTGGTCAAAAAGCTTTCCGGATGAAATTGGACTCCGAAAACCGGAGCAATGGGGTGAGAAAGACCCATTATCAGTCCATCCTCGCTTTGGGCATCTATGGTTAAGATTGAATCCTGAGCAACTACAGTTTGAAGAGAATGATACCTTGCTGCTAGAAACGGGTTTGGAAGGCCTGAGAAGATCCCTCTCCCATTATGAGCAACTAAGCTAGTCTTACCATGCATAGGTATGGAGGCTTTTAAAGTCCGGCCAGAAAAACACTCATTCAGGCATTGCATACCCAGGCAGACACCCAGGATAGGTATGTCCTGGTAAAAGGCATGAATGACCTCCAGGCATATTCCGGACTGGGCCGGGGTCTTGGGTCCTGGGCTAAGGAGAATATAATCGGGATTGAGTGTCTGGATTTGGGGAATAGTCAGAGCGTCGTTTCTTTTGACTGTAATGACCAGATTATAAGGCATGAACATTTGTATGAGATTATAGGTGAATGAATCATAGTTATCTATAACTAACATCTTATTAGGGTTCATTTATATCCTCTTAATTTTATTATAACTATCTTAAAAACAAGGAGTTTTATTGAAAAGAATCGCTTCCTTCGCTCTCCAAAAAACGCCATTCAGGGATGAGTCTGGATGGTGTTTGGCCTAGCATAACTCAAACTATATAGTATTAACTGGATATTTGTCTTTAAAAAGGGGTAAAATTGGGTCATAATATAATTTCACAAAGAGTATAGCAACTGTATGCATTATAATACATATCTATTTCGGTAGGTTATGGAAATGAAATTGACGAATAATTTTGCAGATTGACGCAGTCAAACGGAAAAAGGGCAGTTTCCGGATGAAAACTAATTAAAAAAGCCCGGCTCTT
>CAYUNZ010000228.1:0-4005 GCA_964446205.1 uncultured Desulfohalobiaceae bacterium
AACCGGCATTTCTGGATCTGGATACAATAGTTTGAGCAGTCCACCGGCTGTTTTATGAACAGCATTTATATCTCGACCGCTTAATGCTCCACCTAAATGCACTTTATTTTGTAGAGCCGAGAGTCTGCTTTGCATACGCAGTCTAGAAAAGCATTCAGACAAAAAATCGCTGACCAATCCGAAATGGTCACTATAAAATTCTGGATTCATTTTAGGCACATCCCAACCAGGAATATAAGCATGCAATCGGTCCATAAAAGCAGTGTCATTACGCATTTCCACAGGTAAAGGGCCAAAGAGATGGCCAACCCTTTGCTGATGTTCAACATCCACTTCAAAATTACCCACCATTACGATTGAACCGTCTGCCCGAATACTCTCCTTACCTCGACTGAATTCACCGGATTCCATATATCCTTTAAGGATATTCACTCCATCCTTCTGATCAAAGGAAATCCCAGAAATCTCATCAAAGCAGACCACGTCATACTGACAGACCAAACCTCGCTGTCCAGTGGCATTGTTCACAAACATCTTGGCTACTGTAGCCTTTCCACCTGAAATTAAATGGGCATACGGTGAAACCTGCTGATAGAGATGACTTTTTCCAGTACCTCTTGGACCTAGCTCAACTATATTATAATTTCTCTCCACAAAAGGAACCATACGTAATAAGATAGCATCCTTGGCCCGCTCATTTAATGCTTGAGGTTCCAGTCCGGTTGAGCGCAAAAGCAAATTCTTCCATTCACTGGTTGTCAAGGCCCTACGCCCTTTGCTCATACTATCCAACGCATTACTTTTGGATAGTTGAATAGGTCTTAATGCTTCTATTCCAAAAGGCCGGCCTTTGGTTTCTTGAGATATCGCACTATCATAGCTCAAAGTTATTTCAGCATAAAAGCCGCCGGTAAGTAACCTTTCGTGTTCGTTTACTATTTCAGGAGTGATTCTGACATCTCTTAGAAGAAGTGACGGCAATGTAGCTAAATAGGAGTCTGTTTTCACATCCAAACGAACGTTTATCAAATCAATAACTTTGATAGTATTTTCGTTTTTAGCTTTTGATTTGAACAATTCTTCATCACCAGAACGAACCGTTCTATTTGCCAACTGTCGCTGAACAATTTCCAGACCTTCCTGTATTTCCTCTTCATCAGTAGTAGCGCAATAGCGGCCAAGTAAAAATTCCACTACATAAGTCGGTACAGGAAATTGGCGGCTAAAGGTCCGAACTAAGTCCTTACGCACGAGATAGCCTTCCAGCACCTCAGCCGCCAACTGGTCAAGATAGTCCATTTCCATCAGTCTTTTCCTCCGATAATTGTCTGGGCCTGGGCTATCAAATCTCCAGTTTCGTTGATAATGACAATATAAGCATCCTCGTCTTCCAATGTGTCATCTTCAACCATAACAGAACCTTTACCAGATTTATCCACCGGTTTTGATTTCTGTTCCATTACTACACTGCTATTGGGATCTCCTGCCTGTTTTCTGATATCAACATGTAACCCTTCATAATCCCCATCTATAGCAAATTTACAGCGTAGGCCGCGCCAAATAATATCTGTAATTTCAATTGATCTGCCTGCCTTTTTTATGCCTTTGCTTGTTACAGTTAAATCAAGAAGCAGGCATTCCTGTAAGCTCAATCCACCATGAGAATACTCCATACCTTCCCGATAGGAACTAATACCACTGGCTAATGTTACGAAGTGATTTTCATTCCAATACCAGGGGAATTGTTTTTCTTTACTTTTAGCACCCTGTTTTAAAACTGCACATCTTCCCCATTTATTTTCTGATAATGCTGAAGGCAAATTCACCTTTGGCAATCCATCCGGCATCAACAACCATCCATGATCTGTCACAACATGGATTTTTATCCAGCCCGTATAAAGTAATCTCTCAATCTGTTCGATGAGTTCAGACAAAATATGGGGAATATACCTAACAATTTTCCATCCGCTCTTATGGCCTTCGTTGTCAATATCTCCGCATTCACACCAGGCCATATCACTGTCAACGCCTTGTTCATTTTTATCTAAAATAGCCCAGCCTTCATTTTGTAACAACTTTTTCAGATGATATCCGCCTTTTAAGGATTGCCCGGTGTCAGCAACAACAGGCTCAAAATCAGCCCCTGGCTCTTTGCCGACAATTCGATGTTGAACCGGGGAGACAGCAGGTTTGGCAGTTGCAGTAACGCTCGGAAGGGCGGACCACCGTTGGAATGACTCAACACCATACCCTTTATTTTCAAGTTGGGAAATCAGACGCTGCGCAATATCATACCTCAGTCCATCGACAAAAAAAAGACATTCCCCTTTTTCGAACTTTATCTGTTCTTTTTTTGGATTTGTGTATGCTGGATATCCTTCTTCTTCAGCTTTTTGTTGAAAATACTGGTTGGATTCTTCAAGCCATGGCATATAGACAGCTCTTATCGCAATGGCAACCGCCTTATAGCTTCCTTGATCTCTAACGGATTCTAATGCCCTCAGGACTGCATCATCTGCCCTCCATCCGGAATACATATAACCGGCCATAATATCTTCGATATCGCCGCCGGCCAAAGCGTTCTGGGTCTGCTCAGCCAGTTTTGCGAGCCATTTTAAACTATCTGCAAGTGGGGTGTCATCAAATTCAGCCCATACAGATTTTCTACGGGAGCCATGCTTTTTTTCCAAATCTAAAATATATTTACGGGCCTCACTGGGGTTGTGGAGGTTCAACCCTGCCAATTCATTTTTTAATCGGCTTTCCTGAATATCATTCCACTGAGGCCAGCCACCATGCGTTAGCTCATTTGCAAAAAATTCTATTTGCATTTCTATTTTTCGGAGCCTGTTTGGAATATTGGGGTATCTTTGAGGGGCTTCACAGAACCGGTCCCAAACCGGCTGCCATTGCCCTTTTCGTTCGGCCAGTTTTTTAGCGCCTGCAACCAATCCTTGCTTGTCCGGATTAAACCCTAACTGGGAAATACATAGGGAAACAAAAGCCTGCCATTCATTCTCACCCATATTTTTTCGAAATGATTCCCCTTGATCAAGCCACTGGAGAAGTTCCTTTATTGGATCTCCGCCAGTAAGCAGATTGTTAAAGTAATCTTCATCAAGACGACGGCTAACGAGTAAATCATAGTCTTCGTCGAGAAACTGGTTTAGTGCGATCTGCATAGCATTTAAAGTAGCCTTGTCCTGAGCTACATCCAGCCCCAGCCCACCTTGCGAGGATTTCAGAAAGGCCAATATCGTCCAATCCTTGGCATTTACCTGGGACCAGATAACCCCCCGGTATTGAAGTTCAACGATTGGCTTTAAGTAATCCGGGCAGGATTCCACGGCGCGAAGGTCTTGACGCCCTACACCCGGCATATAGATAACAGGCGTTTTATCTTCAGGCAATTTCACGGTTTCCAAGGTATTGGCGATGACACATCGCAGCCATATGCCGGGCCCGATGCGTTTATCAGGCGCATATTCACCCAGAACAAACAATTCCGGCATTTCTGCTTGAACCCGCGGGATAACGGCTTCCCACTGTCTTTCTTTGTCCGGCCACAAAATACAGGCAGGTGCTACCTGCACTTCCGGATTATATTCAGCTGCCGCTCTTAAATTATCCTGTAATTTATCGATAATGCGCATTTATATTACTCAAAAGAAAGCCTTTAAAGACTATAAATTGTTTTAAGATTGCTCAGCACGGCATCCACTGATATCTGCTTCATACCCAAAGTTTTTAAGTCCGGAGGAGTTGCGGCAATGTCATCCAAAAATATCCGAAAATCCCTCGCGACTGCATCCGGCAAGGGTATGCGTACATCTGCTGATAAAATCCGATACAGGCGGAACACATCATTTTTGTGCTTCTTCAAATCCTTGCTCTGAATTATACCGGCGGTATTTTTTAACTGCAATAAATCCAAATATGCTTTTGCTTTCAGCGGAATCAGATATTCCTGTAGGATCAGCGGTAAACCACCTACTGTTGATTTGC
>CAYUNZ010000229.1:0-2268 GCA_964446205.1 uncultured Desulfohalobiaceae bacterium
TTCTTCTTTTCGTGTTTTTTCGTGTGTTTCGTGGGCTAAAATCTTTTCATATTAACGTCCATCCAGCCCTTTTGAAAGGGCTGGACAACAAAGCATGAAAAGAATGTGAACCGAGAAATGTGAATCAATCTATTTCCTGTTAATTCTTTCCAGCAACAGATCTAACTTGATTGACATCGGTAATTCCATCAATGACCTTCAAAATTCCATCCTGTTTCAAGGTAAGCATTCCATCACTCTTGGCCTGAGAACGTATCTCTTCAGTAGGTTTCTGGAATTTGATATGATGCTTGATTTGATCACTGTTGACCATCAATTCGTGAATGCCCAACCTACCTTTATAGCCTTGAAAGCAATATTTGCATGATTTTGGCCTATAGAGCTTTGGGGATTTTAAAAATTCCTGGCCGAAATATTTTTCCCAACCAGAACCAAATTCATTCTTTAGCTCCTCCATTTGTTCCTTATCCGGAGTATATGCCTCTTTACAATATGGGCATAACGTTTTGACCAGTCTCTGGGCAAGTACACATAGCAATGAATCTGAGAAATTAAAGGGGTCCAAATCCATATCCAACAAACGAGTCACTGTTTCTGGAGCTGAATTTGTATGTAAGGTTGAGAATACAAGATGACCGGTCAAAGAAGCCTCAACACCGATATGGGCTGTCTCTTTGTCTCTCATCTCACCAATCATAATAACATCCGGATCTGCTCTCAAAAAAGACCTCAATATCGACGCAAAGGTCAGGCCAATTTTCGGGCTAATCTGTACTTGACGCAATCCATCCTGGGTAATTTCAACAGGGTCTTCAGCTGTCCATATCTTTCTATCTATTGTATTGATATAGTTAAGAGCAGAATGTAGAGTAGTCGTCTTTCCAGATCCAGTGGGACCAACAACCAAGACCATACCATAAGGTTGCCTGATCAGATTTTGAAAGATATTTAAGTTCCTGTCTGCCAATCCCAATTTTTCCAAAGGCATCGGCTTTCCAGAGGCCAATAAACGGAGGACAACATCCTCTTGACCATCAATAGTAGGTAATGTAGCTACTCGAAATTCAACAACCTTATTTACCTGAGGCATTCTTAACCTTATTTTACCATCTTGTGGTAATCTCTTCTCAGCGATATCTAAACGGGACATTATCTTTAGTCTGGAAACGATTGAACGGCTCAAACTAAATCGGAATTTCCTGAGCTCATGACATGTCCCGTCCACCCTTAATCTGACTATACAATACTTAGAGCGAGCATTGGGTTCAATGTGAATATCAGAGGCCCCACGTTTCCAAGCCTCCACAAGGAGAGCATTTACCAGTCGGACTATCTCTCCCTGCTCTTCAGACGAGGTCTCTTCCAAGGCCCAATCTTCTTGATCCTTGTCCTGCTCAGAACTAATCTCTTCATCAAAACCAAAAAACTCCTCTCCCTTACTCAAGTCCTTGAAAAAATTATCAACAAAGTCGTCAATATCCTGTTTTAGGGCCACCATTATATCTATTTGACTTGTACCAAGTATGAATCGAATCTCATCAACCTTGCTCAAATCAAACGGATTGGCCATTAGAACTTCAATATTTTTTTCATTTTGCTTTAAAGGGACCCATTTGTACCGCTTAAGAAACTCAGGTTCCAAACGTCTTTTTTCAAAGACTTCAAAAGGAGTCTCATATTTAACATCATAGCTAACAAAAGGGACCCCATAAAAAGCACTTAAGGATTCCCCAAGATCCTTTTTGGCAATTTTAAATTCATCAATAAGGATCTGATCAATATCTACATCTTTGACCTTGGCTTTTTCACTTGCCTGTTCCAATAGTTTTTTGGTCAAGGTTCCTTTTTGAATCAACAAATCATATCTGGAACTTGTCCGGAAATGCTTCTTATCAACAGCTTGAAGCTTTTCTTCGAGTTTAGGATAATCTGGATTTAATTTATGAACTTGCCAGAATGCCTCCCTGGCTAAATTGATCTTATCCAATTTAAAATATGTCAAACCAAGACGATAATGTAGTTGGGCATGTTCTTTGGCTGCAAACTCATTCTCAACAACAACATGGGCAAGAAAATCGGCAAGTCCGGAGTAATTTTGCAACTTTACATAACATTGGATCATATACTGGATAAGATTAAAATCACGGGAACCTTGTTCATAAAGGGCATGAAATATTCCTAAGGCCTCTTCAAACTCGCCTTGTTTATAAAAGGATCTCCCTTGTTGTCCTAAAGAATCCTGTGAACCGTCCAACATAATATCACTTT
>CAYUNZ010000229.1:2368-3958 GCA_964446205.1 uncultured Desulfohalobiaceae bacterium
TCTATTTCTTGAGCCAGGCCATCATATCGCGTAATTTTTGCCCAACCACCTCAATTTGATGTTCATGGGTCTTTTTTCTTAAAGCCTTGAAGGAAGGTTGACCAGCCTTATTTTCCAAAATCCATTCCTTGGCAAAGGAACCATCCTGAATCTCAGCCAAAACTTTTTTCATTGTCTCTTTGACCCGATCATCCACTACTCGGGATCCACTGATATAATCCCCATACTCTGCCGTATCGCTGACAGAATAGTGCATCAATTTAAATCCGCCTTCATAAAACAGGTCAACAATCAATTTTAGTTCATGCATACACTCAAAATAGGCCACCTCTGGCTGATAGCCGGCTTCTACCAAAGTCTCAAAACCATTTCTGATCAAGGAAGTTACTCCACCACACAAAACAGCCTGTTCCCCAAATAAATCAGTCTCTGTTTCTTCAGTAAAGGTAGTCTCAATGACCCCAGCCCGAGTAGAGCCAATACCCTTGGCATAGGCCAAGGCCTTTTGAAAGGCCTTGCCAGAGGCATCTTGATATACGGCCGCTAGGCTGGGTACCCCACATCCCTTGTCAAACTCCCGGCGAACAAGGTGTCCCGGTCCTTTTGGAGCAATCATGATCACGTCAATATTTTCCGGAGGCTCTATTTGATGATAGTGAATATTGAATCCATGACTAAAGATCAAAGTTTTTTCAGGAGTTATATAGGGCTCAATCTCTTGGGCATAAACCTGGGGCTGATATTGATCCGGAACCAGAATTTGAATAAGTTCAGCCTGTTTGGCAGCCTCAGAAGCTGACACCGGTTGGAAACCATGTTTCTTAGCCAGTTCATAATTAGGTTGTCCAGAGCTCTCAGCTACAAGGACTTTCAACCCTGAATCACGTAAATTTTGAGCATGAGCATGACCTTGACTCCCATAACCAATAATAGCAACAGTCGATTCTTGCAGTACCCCTAAGTCAGCATCCTGATCGTAATACACTTGCATATTGTCCTCCTTCATTCTTTTCTGACTAGCTAACTATTCAGTAATATGATTTTGATTAAGATTATAATTTTAATATAGTCCGAAGTTAGAAATATCAATTCTTCATCTTTTGCATACTTCGCCGCATAGCCACACTTCCGGTCCTAGCCAGTTCTTTGATCCCAAAACGTTGCAATAAATTAATCAAGGCATCAATTTTTCCTGTATCTCCAGTTGCTTCTATGGCCATTTCTACATTACTTACATCAACAACCTTACAACGAAATATATCTACTATTCGCAAAATTTCCGCCCGAGAAGATTCAAGGGCATTTACCTTTATAAGAACCATTTCCCTGTCCACACATTGGACGTAATTCATATCCACAACCTTGATAGTAGTAATGACCTTACGCAATTGTTTGATAATTTGCTCTACGATCTGATCATCTCCATCTGTAACAATGGTCATTAATGACACATTCTTATCCAAAGTCGGAGCCACATTGAGAGATTCAATATTGAATCCCCGACCGCTAAAAAGACCGGCAACTCTTGACAAAACACCAGGTTCATTTTCTACTAAAATGGATAATGTATGCCGCATACTTTCACTCCCT
>CAYUNZ010000230.1:0-3950 GCA_964446205.1 uncultured Desulfohalobiaceae bacterium
CCTTTGGCTTGAAATTGAGTTGTTGGAATTATTGTTAGCTGAAAGTTTGGAATTTCTCGCTACATAATATAACTCGCAACATAATGTCCCTTTTCCCCATATAATTATAGTTGACTTAAGTATCTCATATATGTAAAGTTTTAGTATGTAACATATCAACATATTTATAAAACTTATTGAAATGTTTATCAGATACTATTCTGTAAAATTTTTATCAATATGGAATGGAAAGAAATAAGAGTCAAGAATTTTTTAATTTCAACTGACCAAAACCAAATAAATGTTCTAAATTGAGATATAAGGCACTATAATTGCATACTGTATAATATACCTATTTCATGGTTATTAGGAAAAAAAATTCTGTATAATCCCTGGTTATGAAATCCCACTGTTTTTCTTGATTAAGAGGAAAATCAATGATGATTAAATGGGCAGACAAATTTCTGGAAATTGCGAAATCAAATTCTTTGAATTGTAATATTTTGCATAGAGAGCGAGGATGGATTGAAACTATAGTAATAAATAACCAAAGATGCTTCTGCAAATCGAAGACTTACGATGATAAAAAAAGAGAGTATTATATTGGTGTTGACCCAAAAAAATTAGATGAATCCGGGGATTTTGTTCTTATTTGTGGTGGTAGTTCTGATGGAAAGCTTTGAGATATCTTTTTAATACCTTGGAAGGTATTTTTCGGAACGCTGAAGTTAGGTGATCCCAAGAATACATACAAGCCCCCACGGGAATACATCCAATACAGGACATATTTGAGAGATAGAGATGGTCGCTGGGTAATGTCTGTGCAACCTTCGGGCAGGAAAGAAACTTACATTAGCGAATGGCGCTATTCTGTAGATGAAGCCATTAGGTATCTGAAATCAAAGAAATAATTGAATTTTTGATATTTTTTTTCATAACCTGGCAGTCCAGGGGACAGCAAGGGCCGAGCCACTTGGGTCAGCAGTGCAATAGCATTTTTTAAATCATTTTCAATGGTTATTGAGAGCCCTTGCTGCCCCTGACCGCACCGTTAGCCGGCGAAAATGAAAATTTTGAGCTTGAAATGCTGTTCGGTATGATATATTCTCATACCGGAGGTGACAAAAATGGCTGCTTCAAAAATTGCAATTACAATCGATGATAAGCTTTTAAAACAATTAGATTTAATGGTGAAGGCCAAGGTGTATCCGAACCGCAGCAAGGCGATCCAGGAGGCCGTTGCCGATAAGCTGCATCGCCTTGAGAGAACTCGTCTGGCTCAAGAATGCGCCAAGCTTGACCTGGAGTATGAACAAAATATGGCGGAAGAAGGGCTTGTCATGGAGATGGATGAATGGCCGGAATATTGAGGGGCGATATCTGTTGGGCTGACTTGAATCCTATTATAGGAAGCGAACAGGGCGGTTTCCGCCCTGTTCTTATTTTGAGTCATAATATCTTCAATGACCGGTCTGGCACCGTTATCGCGGTTGCAATCACAAGCCAGCCTCAACGGGCTGGATTTCCGCTTACACTTGAACTTTCAGACACGAAACTTCCAAAAAAATCCTGGGTCAAAATCAGTCAGATCCGCACGCTTTCAACAAAAAGAATCGGGAAAAAGATTGCATCTTCTTCTGCAGAGGAGCTTGTCAATATTATCGATGGATTGAATGAAATAATTGGCGGCTAACCAGGCAAATTAAATCGGATGCAAATTCCGCTACGCTCGTGTGTCATGACGGAAGACAATAGTCTTCCTTGCTGTATTAAAGATGAGGGTAGGCCCCTCGGTTTCGGTAATCAGATACCGGAACCAAACCGCCTTATGCGGCATATATTAAGAATATTTGTCGTGAGCGATAGGGAAAAGGCAGAGAAAATCTGTCAGGTGAGCTCTGAAGAGATGAATGCAAATGAACCACTGATGAGGTGTCGATATGGATAAATGCTGTCAAAACCGGGGAACGAGCGTATTCCCGGGACAAGTTTCGACGTTATCTGGTCACGGACGAAGCGGCAGCCGGCATGGAGGTGGCATGAATTCAGAGCAGGCTTTGATACGGAACATGAGAACCTGTCGTCCTAATGACAAGGGAGAAGTTGCGTGCTAACTACACAATACGAGAGTACCAATGCAGGGCACAGGGGCGGACTGCCTCGTAGTAGTGATGAAGTTTCTGTAATGGAAATGGAGCAAAGGGGGCAGCCTGTTCAGTCGAAAAAAGGAGGTCAACCAGAAATTGGGAGGAATCTTCAGATTGAGACAAAACCTTTTAGTATCTCCAAACAGCTTGTCCATGAGGCATTCAAACGGGTTAAAGCAAATAAGGGAGGATTTGGATTGATGCTCAAAGCTTGTCTGATTTTGAGCAGGATCTCGGGGACAACCTTTACAAGCTTTGGAATCGAATGTCTTCAGGAAGTTACCATCCCCCTCCGGTAATGCGAGTAGAGATCGAGAAACCGGGAGGGGGTATCCGTCCACTTGGAATTCCAACGGTAACGGACCGGATAGCTCAAATGGTGGTAAAACTTCTGATTGAACCGGAACTGGAAAGACACTTTCACCCGCATTCTTATGGATATCGACCTGGCAAATCAGCGCATCAAGCGTTATTGATTGCCAAGAAACGATGTAATAAGCGAGTGTGGGTTTTGGATATGGATATCAAGGGATTCTTCGAAGAAATTAATCATGAACTGCTGATGCGGGCCGTGAGATTACATGTCAAAGAATCCTGGCAGTTGATGTACATTAAAAGATGGCTTACGGCCCCGGTACAACATGAAAATGGTCGGATTGAAGTGAAACGCAAAGGAACGCCGCAAGGGGGCGTCATCAGTCCGCTTTTGGCAAATCTGTATTTGCACTATGTGTTTGATTTTTGGGTGGAAAAGAACTGGAAAGGTATAGAGTTCGAACGTTACGCAGATGATATAATCTGCCATTGTTCCAGCGAAAGAGGAGCCGGAAGGCTTTTGACCTTGTTGAACAATAGATTTAACGAATGCGGCCTCCAGCTTCATCCAACCAAAACAAAAATTTCATACTGCAAAGGTGGTCGTAATAAAGGCGACCATGAAGATGTATCTTTTGACTTTCTTGGTTACACTTTCAGGCCACGCTGGATCAAGACAAGACAAGGTTACCAGGGTCTTTTATTCATTGCAGCCGTGAGTCAAAAATCGGCAAAGCGGATTCGGCAGGAGATAAATCGATGGCCCTGGAAGTATTGGCGTCAAAAGGAACTAACAGATATCCGAAAGTACTGCCAAAGCCGCCTGCGAGGCTGGCTGACCTATTACGGGTTATTTGGCAAGTCCATTATCCGGAATGTGCTGTTCCACTTTGATAAACGCCTGAGTCGCTGGGCCAAAGCAAAGTATAAGCAGTTAAAGACGCTAATGCAGGCCGCCAGAAGGATAAACCGGTCAAGAAGAATGAATCCGGACTGGTTTCCTCACTGGAGCTGTGTTTAGAAGGGGTACACAAAAGATTGAACAGGAAGAGCCGTATGAAGCGAGTGTTTCACGTACGGTTCTGGGAGAGGCCAAAGGGGCGGTTCCTTTGGCCTACTCGACCATTTGCACCGGCTATTTGCAACGATGATAAAAAGGCTACAAAAGTTGCGGTAGGTATTGTCCCTTCGGAAGGTGCTGAGCCAGATATGCTAAAAAATGGATTAATGAAGATATAGATATTCGGAATCGCCAGCGGGAAAATGGCCGGGCAGGCGATGAGAAACACCGGAATGGGGTTGAGAGCCAAAATGTTAAAAACCAAGAGAATGCTTAAGCGAAGCACAGGAAAGACGATTCTGGCATTTTTTTTTCTGTGCCTGTTCGTCGTCGGGGGCGGGCACATGCGGGCGTCGGCCCTGGCGGCTGACCCGATTGCGTCCCAAACGGAGGCTTCAACGTCAGAAAGCGGTGCGAATGATATCGACCGGCTGGTGGACATATTAAAG
>CAYUNZ010000231.1:0-3945 GCA_964446205.1 uncultured Desulfohalobiaceae bacterium
ACATCGATGGCGGTTTTCTCCAGCTTTCCTGGAGTCACTTCACCAGTTTCTTTATTTTTTGTTGTTGGTTGAACCATTTGCCAAGTTTGAATCTTATCAGGCACTCCGGCCATATGAATCACCTCCTTACTTTTACGAACACTCTAAATGATTATCCATAATAAAATATGTTAAGCTTTTTCAAAAACAAAGTTCATTTGACCGTTTGGCAGCTCATTAACGGCTACTTTCATATCCATCCCCACTTGGAGATCGTCTTCAGGTACCTTGTCGGAAACACGGCCAAAGACCTTGTATTCCCCAAAATCAAGCACTGCTATTGTATAGGGAAGATCATTCTCAAAACCTACCGGTCCGTATTGGAGCTTGCTGAAGCTAATAAGTTTTCCAGCTTCAGAGACTTCAAACCAATCCATGTTGCTGGTCAGGCATTTAAAACAATCGGCTCTTGGGGGAAAGAACTTCATCCCACAGTCACGGCATTTCGTCCCCATAACCTTGCCTTGTTCCAGATAATCGATGAAATCATTTATTTTACTAACAGAGGTGAAGCTGACTGTGCCGAATTTTTTGAATCGATCATCTATTTCTTTTGTACTCATGTTCTAATTACCTCCCTAAAATTGTCACATTGCCATAGAGTCCCACACCGCCGATATTGTGGACAAGTCCGATCTCCGGATCTTTGACCTGCATTTCTTCGGCTTCACCTCGAAGTTGTTTAACAATGGTTCGGATCTGAGAACCACCTGTCGCACCAATGGGATGACCTTTAGAGAGCAATCCCCCGTCAATATTGACTGGAATACTTCCGTCTTTATAGGTTTCCTTGTTCCGGATCAATTCAACACCCTTCCCAGGCTCGGCAAAACCCAGGTTCTCATAAGCCATGAGTTCAGCAATAGTAAAACAATCATGGACTTCAGCTACATTGATGTCTTTGGGGGAGACTCCAGCCATTTTATAAGCCTCTGTTGCCGCATCCTTGGCTACAGTAAGCCCTGTAAAGAGATCTCTTCCGGACATATTGACAGCTGTTGAAGCTGCTCCGACACCAAGTACCCATATTGGCTTTTTGGACAAGGCTTTGGCCTTTTCCTCACTGGCCATAATAATACAGGAACTCCCGTCAGCATTGGCACAGCAGTCACCCACTCTCAGGGGACTGGCCACCGGCCCTGCCATCTTGCTCTCAGGATCTGTTAATTTGTCCATGGTCACAGCCTTGCGGTAAACAGCCTTGTCATTGATCTGTCCATAGGTCGAGGCTTTGACCCGGATGCTGGCCAGATCTTCAGATGTTGTCCCGTATTTGTCCATATGGGCTCTGGCATACATGGCATAATAAGCAGGCATCATGGTCCCGAAAGGGCTCTCCCATTGAAGATCTGCACCTCGACCCATACGCTCCTGAGACTCAGCCGAAGTAATCTCCGACATTTTTTGGAACCCAATTATGGCTACAACATCATGTAATCCAGATTTTATAAGGGAGTAGCCCATTCTTACTCCCATACTACTTGAGGAGCACAGGGTCTCAAGATAGCAAGTAGGTTGAGGGATAAGGCCTAGATACTCAGAAAGTACCCCGGCCGGTGAACGTTGCTTGTCATATTCCGGAGAAGAACAGATAATAGAGGATTCTATATCCTCAGTAGATATCTGGGCATCCTGCATTGCTTCTCGGAAACCCTCAAAGGTCAATTCTTTAATAGAGCCAGGATAGCCTCGAACAAAGGCACTTTGTCCCACTCCGATTATACCAACTTTTCCCATAAGTTATCCTCCTGGTTTAAATCCATTATTCAAGCATTGTTAAAGTCTGAAATGTGCCTTTTAAAGAACCGTCACCAATAATTGGCTAACACCGTTATAGACATTAATCTTTATAAAATATCCAAATTATAACCACAAAGTGACTATCTGTCAAATCCCCAAAAAATGGTTAACAAATATTTTTTGTCAAATTTTACAATGAGCTAACTGGATTTTTAAGATATCGGTAATAACTATCATATTGATATATAGCTGCCAGTGGATTATGACCAAGTAAACGATCCTTTACTGCCAAAACTGTTGTAAAGGCCTCTGCATATTTAATAAAAAGGGAATCATGTCCAACACATAAGCCTAGAAGGACATTGAGTTCAGTCTGATAATGGTTGAGGACAAATGCCTGAAGTATCGGATTGCACATAGTCTCTTCTTCAGCTGTCATATCAATTTGGGACTCTTGACCGAGCTGGAGCTCTTGCTTTGAGACCCGACCAGCCTTACAGACTACTGAGACAACCTCAAAATTGTTGTCATTCAAAATATTATTGACTACAGCAGCTTCCTGTCTAAGACCAATACAAAAGACAAGCCCTAAACGCTGGAAGTTCATCCGTTGAGCAAATTCAATCAATTCGACAATCCTGGGCTTAAGAGGGTAGACATGGGAGTAGCCTTTGTCACGATTCCCATATCCGGCACTTTCCTGTATTGAGGCTTGACGGGCAAATTCAAAAATATATGGAGCTTTCAAAGCATCAATTGCTCTGTTTTTCAAATCCTTATGAGCTAGAGAAGGGCAATTTTCAGGACCCTTTCCTTTTTCCCGCATACAATATCTTTCAGAAAATTCATAGGGACAGGCAGCGCAAGTTGCATAATTTTGACTCATTGGTTACGACCTCCTATTAAACAAAAGAAGACAATATATACTTGAGTCCATAGCCTCGCTATAATTACATACTATAAAAGAATATATTTTTCCTGACTAAGAATTAACCTTTCTATATTAGGAAATATATTGAAAGTCAAAGGTCAAAATCATTATGATCAACAATCTTAATCCTTGTCTACTTGGTTCTACACTATCTGTTACTCTCAGGCTTTGGGGCAGATTACTGAGATACGAGCAGTACCAATACGACCATCTTGCTGAAATAAGAAAACAGAGACAACTTATATATGCCTTGTGGCATGACGAATTATTTGTCCCCTGTTATTTCCATAGGAATGAAGGAATAATCGCAGTAGTCAGTGCCAGTAAAGATGGGGAAATCCTGGCTCAGGTTATGAAAAGACTGGGCTATAATCTGGCTCGTGGCTCAAGCAATAGGGCAGGGCTTAGAGCTCTCCGCGAAGTATATAGGAATATGCAGACCATGAAAAAGGATGCGGTATTTACTGTTGACGGCCCTAAAGGTCCTCGTCATCTTGTCAAAGAGGGGATATTATACCTGGCCCACAAAACAAAGACACCTATAGCCCCTTTGCGGACCTCAATCTCTAGTCTGAAACGATTTGAAAAGTCATGGGATAAATTCCAGCTGCCATTGCCAGGGGCCAAATGTAGAATCACCTATGGTCAACCCTATACTATAGAGCATAAAAAGCTAAATACTAAAATAATAGAGGAAGAAAAAGAAAGGCTTAAAGCAAAGCTCGACTCACTTAGTCCAACCCTGGAATTATAGCCCAGAGTATATATAGCACTCCATAGTCTCAAAAATCCTAGTCACCAAAAAACTAGAGCAGTGCAATTGCTATATTAGCTACTTTACGTTGACTGTTCAACGTTAACCGTTGACAGAAGAATTAAGAACTAGAAGTAATTCTCTTTTTTCTCTCACTGTAAACAGTCAACATGTTAAACCGAAGACCTATAATACAAGCTTATAAAAGCTATTGCCCAGGTCTAAAAACTAGATCAAAACAAATGCAGTTTTTCAGCTCAAAAACTGGACAAGCTTATATGTTTATCTAGATGAGCTGACAAAGAAGAACAATGTTATAAGCAACGGCATTTGATGTTTAATAAAACAAAACAAGGACAAGACAAGTTTGATTAGATCGCTGTTTAATCACCATCGCAATGTTTATAAATCCAATCATTACAAGGCAAAGCTTTGTGTAAAACTCAATGTGTTTACTAAAGGTTTACGTATATTTCTGTTA
>CAYUNZ010000232.1:0-3943 GCA_964446205.1 uncultured Desulfohalobiaceae bacterium
ACAGCCAATCAGTGGTCAAAAACCCGGGGACAGCATCTTTGCCTATCATCGCTCTGTAGCTGGACCATTTGAAGTCAGCCGGGTCGCGGACCAAACCGGCTCGAACCGGGTTCAGCAGGATATAGCGGCATAGCTGCAGCAAATACGAGTCCTTGTCGACGAGTATAGATTTGAAGCGACCCTGAAAGAGATGTCCGGACGATCCGTGTACCTTGTGGAAGTGTTGAGTGTAGACTCCATTCAGCTGACGCATACCTGCCGACAGATTCCCCTCGGGTGTTTCGATGAGGAGATGGTAATGGTTGGTCATAAGACAATGGGCGTGGCAAAGCCAATTGAGATCAAAGACTACCCTGCCGAGGACATTCAGAAAGATGCCTCGATCGGCATCATCTAAGTATATCGGGCTTCGGGCGTTCCCCCGGGCCATCACATGGTAAACAGCTCCGGGATACTCGATTCGCAGAGGTCTGGACATGATCTGTCCGTACACCAGTTGAATTCAAAAATCAAGACCTGACCCCACTGGCTCTCTAGGAGCGTGGGCGTAGCCATATATTGTTGACTTTTATTTCGGTTTGTGATTCAAATTAAAATAATTTATTTATACTTGTCACATTTCAACTCAATAAAATGAAGTGAGGACTTTTATGTGTAGCCTCCAAACTCAGGCTTTGAGGGCTATGATACGTAGCCCACAGGTTTTTGCTGTGAAAGTGGCTAAGCTATTTACCCAAATCAGCTTCCAATACATCTACAACCAAGACCAAGCTCCTATAAGTCTTAATACTCATTCAAGGTATTGTTATGACTAAAAAAACATCATACCAGGAATTGAAAGAAAGAATTAAATATCTGGAAAACATAGTAAACAAATACAATGAATCCAACATACATTTTTTACACAACTTTGACCTGGGTTTAAATGAAAATGTTGACCATGAACCTCCTTATGGGGATGTTACAGATTTAAATACCTGCCGTCTAATTCTTGATTCTGTTAGGGGACAAGACACGTCTGATACAGGTCCTGTTCAACCTGGTAGGCAATGCAAGCAAATATACTCAAAAGGGCCAGGTCTATTTAGAGGCCCATAGCTTATCAAGCACAGATCCATGTAAATGCAGGGTGCTGTTTATTATAGGAGATACAGGCCCAGGGATTCCAGAGGACAAACTGGATCGGGTCCTAGAAAGCTTTACCCAGGCCAATGATACAGATTCCCCTTATACCAGGCAGTTTGAAGGGGCAGGACTGGGGCTGCCTCTGGTCAAGAGAATACTCAATCTTATGAATGGCCATATGTCCATATCCAGTCAGGAAGGTCAAGGAACCGAGATCTATGTCAGTCTGCCCTTCAGGTTTCCGTCTTCATTGCCGCAAGAGAACGAAAAAGAGGAGAAAAGTCCCGAAGAGCCCCTGCAAAAGAAATACAAAGTCCTTCTGGCAGATGATGATTACATAACCCAGCTAAGTACAAGACGTTTATTGGAAAAACAAGGTTCTTTGGTCAAAGTGGTTGAAAACGGTCAGGATGCCCTTTCAGAGCTTGAAAAAGAATACTTTGATTTTTTGTTAATGGATGTCCAGATGCCTGTCCTGGATGGGGTAGAAGCAACCAAGCAAATACGTTCTTCAAGAACCGAATACAAAGACATTCCTATAATAGCTTTAACCGCCTATGCCATGACCGGAGACAGGGAAAAATTCCTAAAAGCAGGCATGGACGACTACATTGCCAAACCGGTGGACAAGGATGAATTCCTGGAAGTAGTTGAGAGAAATGTATCAAAATAATTGTGACTGAACATAACGTCTCTCTCTATTCAGGAGTCCAATTTGTGGAAAGTTTAGACAACCGAAGCATTCTCCTGCCAGAACTATATGTACATTCTGTTTTGACCAACATTTCAATATTTGATTGACAAAATCAAAGAGTTTTAATGTGTTAATAAACTTTCGTTGTAGTTCTAATATTTTCACGGAAAAAGAAATTGTGTTGACCTGATTAGTTATTCCTATTAAAGTCATCTAAACTAGGTTTTATCCAAATAACTATAGCTGTTAGCATGAAGTTTGAAATTTTTTTATAATTCTTAAATGGAGGTTTGTCGTATGAAAAGATTAAGTTTTTATTTGCTTCTTTTGTCTTTTGTGTTTTTTTTCGTTTCAGAGGCCTATGCGGAACAAAAAAAGGCCACTCCAAGAGAAGTGTATGAAATGGTGGTCAAGGCTGCCAATGTGTTACAAAATTTGGGTGAAGACGCTCTTTTAGAATTCAACAAAAAAGATGGTGAGTTTGTTTGGAAGGATAGCTATGTTTGGGTGCTAAATTGTTCCAAGTGGACCAATGCGGCACATCCTTTTAAACCAAGTATTGTTGGTCCGAATCTTAAAGATCTTGAGTGTAAAAAGACTGGAAAATTATTTTTTCAAAAATTTTGTGAAGTGAGTAAGGACCCTAAAGGTGGTTGGGTCGAATATTGGTGGCCAAAACCAGGCCATCCCCAAGATAAACTTTTTAGAAAGATCACATATGTTATGCCTGTTCCAAACACTGACTATCAAGTGGCAGCTGGCATATATAATGATGATATGTCTGTTGAGGAGCTCAATAAGACGCTGAGATAATATAACATGCAAGTAGAAAAATGAAGACTAAGAACAAGTGAGCAAGATACATATTGATTATCTAACACGCTATATTTTCAAAAATACTTTTGTTCCCTTCCTAGCATGTTAAGGTATTATAATATTTATGAAAGGGGATATTGAATGAAGTTAAGCCTTAAAAACAAAATTCTCTTACTCACATCAATAATTCTCTTATTTGGCATTGGTATTTCAGTCACTTTGTCTTCTTTTAAAGCAAAAGAAGCTTTATATAAAGCCATTGTCGATCGTATCGAGGGACAGTCTCATGCTCTTGATACAGTAATTACCTCATGGATCAAAGAAAGAAAAGCAAATGTAGACATTTGGAGT
Organism: uncultured Desulfohalobiaceae bacterium; assembly: GCA_964446205.1. Taxonomy (GTDB): domain Bacteria; phylum Desulfobacterota; class Desulfovibrionia; order Desulfovibrionales; family Desulfothermaceae; genus CAYUNZ01. The sequence continues at coordinate 2,987 of CAYUNZ010000232.1, forward strand.
CACCGGACTGTTTATGCTGAGTCCACCAAAGAATCAATTATTGGCAAGTCAGCCAGAAAACAAGCTACCAATCAATTGAAAGATTTGGCAAAAAAATATAGTTATTACGAAGGCATAGGCTTAATAAATCTCGAAGGTTCGGTGATTGCTGCCTCTACTGACGATTATTTGGGAATTGATTTGGGTGATCGAGAATATTTTCAGAAATCTCGAGATGGGAAAACCTTTATTTCAGATGTTATTGAAAGTAAAAGTACAGGCAATCCCATCTTTGTAATCTCTAATCCTGTCAAATTGGATAGTCAAATACAAGGGGTCTTGTTCGCTGTTGTAGATATTCAGGCTTTTAATAAACAGTTCATTGATCCGATCAAGGTGGGTGAAACCGGGTATGCCTATATGTATGATCAAGATGGAACAGTCATTGCTCATGGCAGAGACAGTTCTCTTATCAACAAACTCAACATGAAAGAACTGGATTTTGGCCCAGAGATGATGAGGCAGGAAAGCGGTTTTATGCCATACATATATAAGGGTGAAAAAAAAGTCGTCAGTTTTCAAAAGAACAATTTGACAGGTTGGACTGCAGCTGTTTGTGCTGTTAACTCTGAAGTCTTTGCCCCGGTAAGAAGCATGATCATTACCAATGTACTTGTTGGAGTGTGTATTCTTGTAGTGGCCTTCATTTTGACCTTTCTTTTTGTTCGCTCTATCAATGCTTCTCTCAAAAGACTCCAGGAAAACTTATCACAAAGTTCTAAACAATTGAACTCCGCCTCAGAGCAGGTCAATTCAAGCAGTCAATCCTTGGCTGAGAGCTCCAATGAGCAAGCCTCAAGTCTGGAAGAGACTTCATCCTCTTTGGAAGAGATGTCCTCGCAGACAAAACAAAATGCCGACAATGCCGATCAGGCTGATAAATCAATGAAGGAGACATCCAATCTTGTAGATGATGGT
>CAYUNZ010000233.1:0-3897 GCA_964446205.1 uncultured Desulfohalobiaceae bacterium
TTTTGGTTACACTTGGTTTTCAAAGGATTGTCTTTACAATTTTATATAATTGGGTCGACCTTACAAAGGGTCCTTACGGTATTTCTGGGATCCCAAGGCCTGTAATCGCTGGACATGAGATCTCAAACCTGCCGGAATATCTTGTTTTAGTCTTATTATGCCTGGCCATTGTTTTTCTGTTGCTCTTTGTTATTTACAGATCCCCTTTTGGTCAAGCACTTAAAACCTTAAGAGACGATGAAATAGCAGCGGAAAGCCTTGGTAAATCACCGATTCACCTTTTCCTCTATGCATTTATAATTGCCGGTATGGTTGCTTCTGTGTCAGGAAGTCTTTATGCCACTTATGTGACCTATATAGACCCTACTTCCTTTACACTTGATGAGAGCATTTTTCTTTTAACTATCTTGCTAGTAGGTGGGTCCGGGAATATAATCGGACCATTTTGGGGTACATTGTTTATGATTCTCTTGCCCGAAGCCCTGAGATTTATTGGTCTACCTGATGCGGTAGCCGCAAACCTAAGACAGATGATATACGGATTAGCACTTATTGTACTCATGTTTATCAGGCCAAAAGGTATAGCAGGGGAATACACAGTCAAATGAAAGCTGATTCACTCAATATCAAGAACTTTAATAAGACCATAAGAGGAATACCAATAATTGCCCGTGTGACCGCTACTTTTTTACCCGGGAGAATCACAGCACTTGTGGGTCCAAACGGGGCAGGCAAGACTACATTGTTTAATCTTATTACTGGTGAACTCAAACCGGATAGTGGGAAATTGTTTTACAAGAGTGAAGATATTACCGGTCTTCCTCCTTATAAAATAGCAAGAAAGGGGCTTGGCCGACTTTTTCAGGATGTGAGGATATTTGAAGATATGACCGTATTAGAAAATGTCACCTCTGCCTGCTTCAGTAAAGAAGTTGAGAACCCGTGGTTTCCTATTGTTCATAGAAAAAGACTGAAGGACATTAATAAGGAAGCTTACGAAAAGGCACTGTTTTGGCTGGATTTTGTAGGCCTATCAGAGACACTTTATTCTGAGGGCATTTCTCTTTCATATGGTCAGCAGAAACTACTGGCTATAGCCAGGATTTTGGCTGGTGACTTTTCCTTATTTCTCCTTGACGAACCCACATCTGGTCTCAATCCAATAATGATAAAAAAGGTACTCAATGTGCTAGAGAAGATTGTTACAGAACATCCTGATAAGACTATTGTTCTGGTTGAACATAATATGAGTGTAGTAACGGAAATCAGTGATTGGGTCTATTTTATGAACGAAGGCAGAATTTCTTTTTTTGGCAAGACCGATCATGTTCTGGGAGACAAGGAAGTAAGGGAAACCTATTTGGGCTTGTGAGCAATGAATAAGCTAATAAGCATAGATGAAATTTCTGCCGCTTATGGAAAGAGGCAGGTCTTATATGAAATCTCCATGGAAGTTTTATTTGGAGATAAACTGCTACTTGTTGGTCCAAATGGATCAGGAAAAACAACGCTTTTAAAGTCAGTTATTGGTCTAATGCCTCTGCAAAATGGACTTATAGGGTATCTTGGACAAGATATAACAAATTCATCTGTACGGACACGAGTGAAAAATGGTCTCGGATATCTCCTTCAGACTGGAAATATAGTTCCTGGACTGACTGTCGAAGAAAACTTAGATTTAGGAGGATTTCTTCTTAAAAAAAAGGATCTTGATAAAAAAAAAGAGTTGGTCCTTGATTCAATAAGTTTTCTCAAAGAAAAATTACAAAAAAGGGCCGGTGTTCTTTCTGGAGGTGAACGTCAGTCCCTTGCCCTTAGCATGGTAATGATGAGAAGCCCCAAAGTGCTTCTCCTTGATGAACCATCAGCCGGGCTTGCCCCTAAGGCAGCAAATAAAATTATTGAGAACGTGGAAAGTCTACAGCAATCTTTTGGTGTCGAATCGGTTTGTATGGTAGAGCATAATCTTAAATTGGCTTTGCCTTGGGCAAATAAGGTTTCGGTGCTCGTTCAAGGGCGTCTTTGTCTTAATTCAGATCAACCTGAGAAGTTTGTTAAAGATCCAAAAGAGCTAGAGAGTTATTATTTTAATTAAAATAAATCGACTGCTTATATTATTTTCTCACCATTAATTATAGATTTGACTTGTAGTCATATCCTTTCAACCAATCTTCCACAAATCGCCTGGTTTCTTTTTTGGGGTGTTTGTTGCCTTTTAAGAGTAACTGGCCGATCTCCAATTGACCTGAAGGGGTTATGATTAACTCCAAGGTACACCTCTCAGGCCGATAGACCCGGTAGATGTAGATCTCTTTGTTCAAGACCTTTTTTCTGTATTCCATTCCGCCGACACAATTGTCCATGACACTCTTTCTGCCCTCATAGATAAGGCCATAGCTGCTGGTAATGGGTCGTATGTCCTTATTGCCGGGGATTGGTGGGTCTGGGAACTTCTGGTTGATGTCCTTAGGCTTTCTTTTTGGTGTATGTGCTTCTTGTCTTTCTGTAGCTTGCAACTCTTCGGTCCTGGCCTGAAATAATCTTTCAAGGTATTCCTGGGTCTCTTGAGCCTGCTCCCAGTCTGCGATCTGCCTGGTCAAGCGATGGTTGAATCTTTGATGTAGGGTCTGGAAGTATTGATTGAGATCAATAAAGTGCCGGCATCTTTTTATTGCCGATTCAAAATCGGTAATAGAGTGTTTTTGGGCTAGTTTCCGACAACTTTTATAGAGCATTTTCAAGTGCCTGATATAGAAAATACTCTGTTTTGGATTTTCCAGTTCCTTTCTCAAGACCGGCAGCTTGGCAATCTCAGGTTCCTCAAGGACAATCTCCAGCAGGGGGAGAGTGACAGATTTGTTGTGCGTAAATGATTGCCAGATATCAGGCCGTTTCAGAACAGCCATCAAGATTTTGAATTCAGGCCAATCCAGATTGCAAGGTACAAGCTTTTTGAGGAAATTACTGAGCGATTTTGAGCCAAAGCCAAGTAGTTGTTTTAGTATCTCGGTTTGCCGTTCATTGGCCAGTGAGGCTGCCTGGTTAACAGTCAGATCAGACCCGTCAAGCCTGTGAGCTATGAGCCACAGGAGGAGAGGATTGGTATCTAAAAGGTCCTGGCAGTATCTGTTTTTCCTGACTAGCTGCAGGATGGCCAATTGGCGATAGGAAAACGGACAAACTTTTTCCTTTATATCTGAAGGGATTGAAACGGTAAATTGTCTAAGACTCTTTGCAATGTCTGTGTTTTGATCTAGCCCCAAGAGGGGAAATTCTGGAGGAGGTTCAGATTCAATTTCACATTGACCGGTAAGAAGGTAGCATTTAAGTCCTTGCTCCCATGGATTGATAGTATACATCTCAAATTGCCGGTATCTGGACTGGATGACCAACTCCCCGGATCTATGATCAATGTTTGCCGAGTCGATTGAGATCGGTTTATTCATAAGAAATTATCGGTTAAATACAAGATGGAAGTGCACCAGTTTATTGAATGATGCGCCTGCAAAAAATTAATTTTTGCAGGCAGTGCTAAGTATTAAGTTGAAAGTATTAAGTTAAATCAAAGAGTTATTGGATTTAATTCATGCCTTAAGCTTCAAACTACGATTTTTTGCAGTTGCGTCTTGAATGCCTTGCTTAGAGACAGTATTTAACTAGTTTTTATCCGGAAACTGCCCTTTTTCCGTTTGACTGCGTCAATCTTCAAAATTATTCGTCGACGTATTAAGATACGCCTCCTCATAATTTCTTGATTTCCTTATCAAACGAAAAAAAATCTAGTTTCCGAATTAAAAACTTATTATTTCCATATCCGGAAATTAGAAATTTCCGGATGGGAACTATCTAGAAAATCCAGTCAAAATTTGTTGTTTTTAAAGGTCTTAATCCGGTACA
>CAYUNZ010000234.1:0-3895 GCA_964446205.1 uncultured Desulfohalobiaceae bacterium
TTTCAGCCTGTGGCCGAGAAGATCATATCAAAGCAGCAGAAGCCGTTCAGGAACTGATTAATTCTCTGAATTTCAAAGAAAAAAAAGTTGCATCAACTTTTTACGGAATGTACCAGTATATTTTAAACCTAATCCATGAAAAAGATTTTGAAGAAGCACAGGTATTGCTAAAAGAAATTCGAAACACCTGGGCTAATGCAATGAATCTTAAGTAAAAAAGGATAGATGTAATGTTAGATGCATTGTCAGGAAATACAAATCAATCGAGCATCGATCAATATGTTCGATTGGCTATGCAGCAAGCTAGCAAACCCAAAAATAATTTAATTTCAAAACGGGATACGCTCTCTAGCAAAAAATCTGTTTTGTCTGATCTAGATTCAAAACTATCTTCTTTGAATGGAAGATATTCAGCAGATTCATGCAAAAAAAAACCATTTGGCATTTTCTGTTTACATACAGAAACAGCTTTTTGAGAAATATCTATTCCAAATGGCTTAGCACCTATTTCATAACAAGCAGACAGCCATTCTCCAGTTCCACAAGCAACATCTAAGATGTTCTGTCCTTTATTAACTTTTATTTTTTTAGCCAATCTTCTGTAATGTAAAGGAATATTATATTTTAATTTTGGAGTACCATAATACTTATTTTCATAAAATGAACGAACATCTTCAAATTTAAATTTATTTTGTGTATTAAAATTCATTAGAGCAACTCTTTAAAAAAATTACTATAAAAATTCTTAATCTTAAACCAATTAAATCGTTCTTTTATACATTTTTTAATATTATAAAATTCATTATTATTTAATATGGAGTTTGTTGCTTTGGTAAAACTTAAATAATCTTGATTTTGAATAAGATAACCAGTCTTACCATTTATCACCGCATCTCCTATGCCACCTATATTAAAGGCTACCGTGGGCCTGCCCATGGCCCCGGCCTCTATGGCCACGATGCCAAATCCCTCAATATCATTTTTGGCCGGCACTACCGGGAAAACCAGACATTCGCAGTGCTGGTACAGGGCCAGCTTCTCCTCTTCCTCTGCCCATCCGTATAAGACCACCCGGTCCTGCAAGCCTTGCTCGTCTATACATTCCTTGACTTTCTGTTTATAGCCGGTCTTATGATACATGGCCTCCTTAGGTTCGTCCCCGACTATCACAAAATCCACGTCAGGGAACTCTTTGGCAAAATGCACAAATGAATTTTCAATGAATTGAATCAACCCCTTTCTTTCAGTCAAACGTCCCACGCTTAGTATGTACCGCCTGGAATAGGGCCTCTTGGTCTGAATATCGTACTGATTCATATCCAGTCCCGGAGGTATTACTGCTACATTTTTAGTCCGGCTGAACTTATTTTCAAGTATATTCCTGGTATTTCGGCTGTTGCAGATAAAGCCGTCCATAATGGGAATGAACATCTTTAGCATAAGCTGATAGATACGGCTGTCATAGATTATATCCAGGCCATGGGCATAAACTATACTTTTGACTCTAAAAACCACTTTCAGGATTGCCAAAATAGGCAAGACTGTCAAACTGCCGCCAAATAAACACCAGTACCTTTGTTTCCGAATCAGGCTGATGCCTTTGAAAATGGCGAACCAGACAAAATAAAAAAAGCTCTGATATTTGGGCCTGTATATATTTTCTTCCTCTTTTTCAGAACTATGCGGAGCAATTACATCAATACTGTTTTCAGAAGATAGGTGCCGGTAGATATCGTAAATTAGATTTTCCATCCCGCCTTTTTTGGGCGGAAAGTTCCAGGTTATCAGCAGAATGCGGTTATTGTCTTTGGTTGGTTCGAATTCAGGCATACAAGTTTAACGAGTTGTAAGTTTCAAGTAGCAAGTTTTAAGGACTAGATGTTCCATTGCAATAAAAATTCGAACAACATCCTAAAAAAGGGGATCAGGTCCGTATTATCACTTTTTTATTTGTCCATTGATCTTATCATTGTTTTGAACTAACATTAGTTTATATAAATACTGGAGGACGCTTTATGGAGCAGATAAATATCCACAAGGCCAAAACTCAACTCTCTCGACTTATATCAGAGGGTCGAGAGATTATAATTTCTCGTTACGGCCAGCCTGTAGCCAAGCTCGTTCCAATAAAAAATATAAAGCAAGATCGCAAGCCTGGAACGGCCAAAGGAAAAATCAAGATGCAAGACAACTTCTTTGAGCCATTGCCAGATGACATTTTGAACGAATTTTATCGCTAAGAGTCATGTATGAGGTATTTGCTGGACACCCATGTTCTTATATGGTGGCTGACCGAAAACAGACGCCTTTCATCCAGCGCCTGTAGGATAATTAAAAGTTATAGAAACCATCTTTTCTGGAGCACGGCAAGCTCCTGGGAACTTTCTATCAAATGCGCACTTGGCAGGCTAGAATTTGAGGAACCTCTGGAGTCTCTTCTACCATCCGAGCTTGCCAAAAATCAGATTGAAATAATGCCAATACAAAATGAGGAGGCCATTCTTGCCGGACAGTTGCCAATGCATCATAAAGATCCTTTTGACCGAATGTTGATTGCCCAGGCCAATATTGAATCTATGGGGATTATAACCAATGATTCAAAGTTCAGATTATACGAGGCAGATATTTACTGGTAAATAATTTTCCGAACCCTTAACCAACCATTTATAAAGTCTGGAAATTGATTAGTTGATTATCCGATCATGGTTAACCTTAATTTCAAGCAGACCATATCAAAAAATCCCTAATCTCCCCTTGAGTTCATCTTTTTTTTCTCCAAATACAGCAGCTTTTCCTGATTAAGCCTTATCCGGTCGAACATGTCGGCCAAAAGGCCGGTGACAAAAAACAAGATACTGAACAAAAGCAAAAATCCGGAGCTGAAACCGGCCCAGAGATGACCGCTAAAAGCCCCGGTTATGAAATAGTGGGCAAAGAAAAATATTCCCAGGCCCAGGGAGAGGACAAAACAGACAATGGCAACATAGCCGAAAAACCGAAGGGGCTTGTAGTCTCTAAATGCCCTGAGGATAATCTTGCCTGAGTTGACAGCATAAGCCCATATACTGCGAGTTACTCGGGAGTTGCCAAACTGTCTCTGGCCCAAAACCTTGATCGGCATTTCCTTGATCTTAATATCCTTGAAGGCGAGATCCAAAAATGTCTCCTGAGTGTAAGTAAATTTGCCGATAAGGTTCAACTGGAGCATGGTTTCCTTGGAATAGGCCCTGAAACCGCAGGTTACATCATAGAATTTATGGCCGGTAAGGATACTTATCAGTCTGGCCATGCCCTTGTTACCCCACTTCTTGATCCAGGGCATGCCTGGTTCCAACTTAGCCTCCTTGAATCTGGAGGCAGTCACAAAGTCAGCCCTGCCCTCAAGTATAGGCTGCACAAGCTTGGGTATATCTCCAGGGTCAAATTGCCCGTCTCCGTCAATATTGACCATGATATCCGCGCCTAGCTGAATGGCCTGATTAAGACCAGTGTTAAAGGCTACCCCCACTCCCATCCGGTTTGGGTGAGATACGACGTAAGCCCCCATGTTACGGGCAATAGCGGCTGAATCATCACTTGATCCATCATCAACTACCACAACATCAACATGGCTGATGCCAGGAATATCACCTGGTATCTTGGCAATCACCTGACTAATGGTCCGGGATTCATTTAGACAGGGGATAATAACGACCAGATGTAAAAGGCATAATCTCACTATAAACTCCCAGGGATCTACAAGACTCAAACCTTCAGTACCTAAAAAATCTTTAAGAGACACCTGCTCTGCCAGTTCAGACAACAAGTCCTTTAATAGTTTTCTTGACTTTTGAACCAGTTACGGACTTCCGAGGAAAATTCTTTGAAATCATGAAGATTTTTTGTGGAGACAGTA
>CAYUNZ010000235.1:0-3828 GCA_964446205.1 uncultured Desulfohalobiaceae bacterium
GAGGGCTCCTGTAGTCAAGGGCCAGGCTATGCCGGCCTATGACCCGCGGGCAATTAAGGGCATTGGAGTGACCTATGCCACCTCTACTATGGGAGCCGATCATACTGCCGGTTATGCAGTCGCGGCTAATATTTTCAAGATAGGGGGCGATGTAGAGCCGCTTAGTTCCGAAGGGCAAGTCGATATCTCCCGCAATCTGCAAGTCGCCACGGCCGCTCTGGATTCCACGGGCATGTGTTTGTTTACGGCCTTTCCTCTCCTGGATCAGCCGGAGACTTTTCAGGCCCTGGTAGATATGATCAATGCCTGCTACGGATTGTCCCTTTCAGCCGATGATGTCACCCAGCTCGGTCAGGCTGTTTTGAAAAGCGAACTTGACTTCAACAGGCGGGCCGGGTTTACGAAATCCCATGACCGTTTGCCGAGATATTTTCTAAGAGAGAGGCTAGGTCCGCACAACGTCGTCTTTGATGTCCCGGATGAAGAACTCGATCAGGTCATGTCCTGGTAAGTTTAGTTCAAAGATCATGCTATGACAGTCACAACGAGGCATACAAAAGATGTTGACCGTTAACCGTTGACCGAATAAAAAATTGTTTCCAATTTTTCTTACAGTAAATTATACATGTTTACTGTTCTTCGGTAGACGGTAAACGGACAACGGTCAACATCTTTTCAGACTATCAGCTTTATCAGCTCACAGGATTCTTACATGAAGAGGTTCCGATTTTCAGGCAATATCCAGTTTGTTTGTTTCCTCCTTGATCTTTTGATGATGGCTATCTTGTCCATCAATCTGATTTGGATACTCTTTGACTGGATATATGCCCTGGAGATTGTCAAAACAACCGTCTCTCGGTATCTACCCGGTATCTACCACTTTTATGAACCTGTTCATCAAAAATTCTTTTACTATGATCTTTTGTTTGTCTCAGTATATGTTACCGAGATTTTGATACGCTGGACAATATCCATAAAGAGACGGACCTATCATCGCTGGTTCTTTTATCCCTTTATCCATTGGTACGACGTCCTTGGTTCTGTACCGGTCGGTTCATTGAGATTCTTGAGGATTATCCGCATTGTCTCTATTCTTTTCAGACTGCAGCGTCTGCAGATGATCGACTTCACCCAAACCTATCTCTACCAAAAATTTGTCAAGTATATAAATATCTTAGCCGAGGAGATATCGGATCGGGTGATTTTAAAGATCCTGACCGGCTTTCAGGAGCAGTTTCGCCAGGGCAATCCCCTGGCCGACCAGATCAATACCAATATATTGAAACCACAAAAGGGTATATTGGTGGGCTGGTTGTCCGATCGTCTTCAAAAGGCAATCAATACCAATTATTCGACCTACAGGGAGGAGATCCGGGAATATATCAATCAGAGGATTAAACTGGCAATAGAGAAAAACCGGGAGCTGGCCACCATTGGATCGATTCCGGTCTTGGGCAAGAGGGTCAATCGCAATATTGAAAATCTGGTGGCTGACCTGGTCTTTAATGTCTTTAACGATTCTATGGAAGATGTGGCTTCAAACAGGATGAGTCAGGTTATAGATGAGATAACCGAGGTCTTTTTTGAGTCCGTGTTCTTTGAACAGGAAAAGACAGACCTGGATTACAACTTGGCGGACACACTTGACCAAGCGATTGAGGTCGTCAAGGATCATGTCCGTATCCAGCAATGGAAGCTAAGGGAGGACATGAAGCATGAGTACATACAAGACTAGCATCCCTGAAGTCTATTTGGGAATCTCAGGGTCCTGGTGGCATTAAATATTGCTAGCAGGGCCACACCGACGTCAGCAAATACCGCTTCCCAGATAGTGGCCAGGCCGATTGTGCCGAGGACAACAAAGATAGCCTTGACTCCCAGGGCCAGGGCAATATTCTGGATGACAATCTTTTTGGTGAACTTGGCTATCTCAATGGCCCGGGAGAGTTTCCCGGGATTACCGTTCATAAGTACTACATCTGCAGCTTCAATGGCCGCATCCGATCCCAGGGCACCTATGGCTGCCCCTATATTGGCTCGGGCAATTACCGGGGCATCATTGATCCCGTCACCAACAAAAACCAATTGGGCATCATTGTTGAGCTGTCTTTCCATGTCTTCGACTATTTTTACCTTATCCTCAGGCAGCAGTTCGGCAAAATAACTGTCGATGCCGATTTCAGAGGCCATCCGCTTTGCCTCCTGCTCATTGTCGCCGGTCAGCATAACAGTTCGCTTGGTGCCTGTTGCCTTTAGGCTTGATATGGCCGAAGCGCTTTGCTCCTTGATCTGATCGGCGATGATCAGATAGCCGGCATAAGTTCCGTCAATTGCCATATAGACCACGGTTCCGGTCAGATCGCTGTCTTTATGGTCTATTTGCTCCATTTGCAGCAACCTGTCGTTCCCGGCCAGGATGGTTTTCCCGTCGATCGTGGCCTTGACGCCGCAACCCTTGATTTCCTGGTAATCATTTACTCTTTGGGTATCGACCTCTTTGGCGTAGGCCTCTAGAATTGATCTGGCAATAGGGTGGCTGGAATGCGCCTCGGCCAGGGCCGCCCAGCCCAAAAGATCATCCTGGCTGAACCCGTTTCTGGCAACAACTTCAGTTACCTTAAAGACGCCTTGGGTCAGGGTCCCGGTCTTGTCAAAGACTACGGTATGGACCCTTGTCAGAGCTTCCAGGAAGTTGGCTCCTTTGATCAGGATACCGGAGCGGGAAGCACTACCAATCCCTCCGAAATACCCTAAAGGTATAGAGACGACCAGGGCGCAGGGACAGGAAATTACCAGCAAAACCAGGGCCCGGTAGATCCACTGACTGAAATTTTCCATGGGTATGACCAAAGGGGGGATAAAGGCCACGGCCAGAGCCCCGAAGACAACCACTGGGGTATACCAGTTGGCGAACCTGGTGATAAAATTTTCAGTCGGTGACTTTCTAGAGGCAGCGTTTTCAACGAGTTCCAGTATCCTGGACACAGAGGACTGGGAATACTCCCTGGAGACTTTTACCTTCAGCAGACCACTGTCATTGATCACACCGGAAAATACTGCCTGTCCGGGCTCAACTCTCCTGGGTACGGTTTCACCTGTTAATGCCGAGGTATCGACAAATGAATTGCCCTGGATGACCTCTCCGTCCAAAGGGATTCTTTCCCCGGGCTTGATCTCGATTATCTGGCCTACTTTGACAGACTCGGGGTCAACCCTTTGGCTTTGATCATTAATTAGTAGGTTGGCATAGTCTGGACGGATGTCCATAAGAGAGGCGATGGATCTCCTGGATCGATCGACTGCCCTGTCCTGGAAGTATTCGCCCAAGGAGAAAAAGAGCATAACCGCCACCCCTTCCGGCAATTCGTGGATGGCGAAGGCACCGGCAGTGGCCACAGTCATGAGGAAATTCTCATCAAAGACCTGACCTCGTCCGATGTTCTTGATGGCAGTCCAGACAACCGGACCGCCTACCAAAAGATAGGACAACAAAAACAGGAAATATTCAGCAAAGGCGTATGGCGTATTGTGCAGATCCTGGCGGTAAATCAAACCGAGGGCCAATAAGGCTGTGGCCATAACGATTCTGGATATATGTATCTTGCTGCCTTGGCTTCCTTCGAGATTACTGTCCCGACTATTTCCCTTTTTTGTGATCGGCATGATCTCTTTTGTTTAGACTGTAATTGTAGTCCAAGAATGTGATTTGCTTACTGTCTATAGATAAACAGTAAACAAAAAACTTATATAATTTACTGTAAGACATTGAAAATATTTTTTATTTCTTCGGTCAACGGTCCACGGTGAACGGTCAGCATCTTTTGTGTG
>CAYUNZ010000236.1:0-3787 GCA_964446205.1 uncultured Desulfohalobiaceae bacterium
TTTGTCAATATCAAGTAGATGGTGGCAAATAAGGAGATTAGAAATGAAAATCACTGCCAAAATAAACATTGCCTTCTTTGTTGTCCTTATTATTACTGCTGGACTTATTTTGGGCATCTCTATGTTTTCTTTGAATGAATCCTCTGAGAGAACAATAAAAGAAATACAAGATATTCAACAAAAAAATATAAAGGAGGTTAAAGCATTAACCCAGGAAGAAATAAAGGAATTTCGAAGTAAAATGATAAAATACAAAAAAGATTATCTCCAAAGTCAAGTTCAAACAACATCTAGTATGATCAAGCAAGCCAAAAGCATGGGGTTGAGCAAGGATAAGGTTATTTTATTGGTAGAAAATCTTCGTTATGGCCAAGACAACAAGGATTATTTTTGGATTAATGATATGAAACCTACAATGGTTATGCATCCTTATAAACCAGAGTTAAATGGTGAGGATCTATCCAATTCCAAAGACCCTAATGGAAAAAAGCTCTTTATGGAAATGGTCCGGGTCTGTCAAGAGAAGGGTCAAGGCTTTGTCAGATATGAATGGCCAAAGTATGAGGGGCAAGCCCCGTTACCAAAGCTTTCGTTTGTTAAGCTCTTTGAGCCCTGGGATTGGATTATTGGTACCGGGGCTTATATAGAGGATATTCAGCAGGTGGTTAAGGAAAGGAAACAGCAAATGGAGAAGCATATTCAGTCAATCAAAGACAAAATGCAGGCCAAAATAGAATCTGAAAAGTCAGCTGTTCAGAAGAATAAGCATGCTGTGGTCTGGACAATCAGCCTTTGTACCTTGACTATCCTGATCTTGTCTCAAATAGGGGCTTATTTGTTTACCAAAATCAATATTGTTAAACCGATAAGCCGGATTATCGACAGCCTGCAAAACAGCTCCAAAGAGATGAACTCTGCCTCTGACCAAGTCTCATCATCAAGCCAACAAATAGCTGAGGGGTCAAGCGAGCAGGCCTCAAATTTAGAGGAGACCTCCTCTTCCTTGGAAGAGATATCCTCACAAACAAAACAGACAACCGACAACGCCGACAAAGCAGAGAAGTCCATGCAAGAGACTACCGCTTTGGTTGATAATGGTGTTCAGGCCGTATCTGGGATGCATGAAACTATAAACGAAATTAGGGCCTCTTCAGAGGAGACCTCCAAAATTATCAAGACAATCGATGATATTGCTTTTCAGACTAATCTATTGGCCTTGAATGCAGCTGTAGAGGCTGCTAGAGCTGGTGAGGCTGGTAAGGGTTTTGCTGTAGTGGCTGAGGAAGTTCGGAATCTGGCTCAGAGGAGTGCAGAGGCGGCCAAGGAGACTTCCAGGCTTATCGAGGAATCACAGAGCAGCTCGGAAAAAGGTGTTTCGGTTGTTGAAAAGGTTTCCAATAACTTGCAGAGCATCAAGGATAGTTCCGATCAGGTCAATACTTTGATTATTGAGATAGCCGCAGCTTCAAAAGAACAGTCTCAAGGTATAGAGCAAGTCAATACAGCAGTCTCAGAGATGGACAAGGTGGTTCAGCAAAATGCCTCAGACTCGGAAGAATCTGCTAGTGCTGCTGAAGAGCTTTCCGCTCAAGCTAGGCAATTGGATGATATGGTTGAGGATTTGGTTGGCCTAGTTGGTAGTAGCTATGGGAGCAGGAATTCAGGCAAGGTGTTTGATCAGAGAAAAACAGGGGGCTACAGGCAGACTGAAAGAGATCAAAAAGTTAGCCAGAGGGATATGAAATATAGTTCATCAGGTCATGGCGGAAATCAGGAAGCAAAACGACAAGACAAATCGTTAGACTCAAAAAGAAGCCATAAATCAGCAGAAGACGTCATCCCTCTTGATGATGATAATTTTAAAGACTTCTAGAAGGCCCTACAAAATTGTGTTTTGTAGGGCCTTGATATATAGTTTTAAGGGTGGTCAATTTTTTTTATTGTTTTTATGATTGAATTGATTATGTCTTGATCATCTAAAAAGTCGAGGTGATCGACTTGTCTGTCCTTAATAACGATACATTTCTGAAGTTGACAAAGAGAATCAATTTTTTGGGGATCGTAGATCAGTTGCCCGTCTCTGACTGTAAACAGATTCCCTGATCCAGTTTCTAGAGGTAAAGCTGAAATTAAAGGGACTAAACCGTCGTTGGCTCTAAATGGAAGATACTGATCATTAATAGTTTTGTAGGGATAATTAGGCGGAATTATGGGTGTTTCAGCTAAAAAAGTCGAAGATAAGGACAGGGCTTTATGCTCATCCCACTTATAGTTTAATAAAATGTCTTGGCCATTAAACTCATTACCGCCAAAGGCAATGATTTTATCTAAGTAAGAGTCTTTGCTGTTTAGCCTGGACAGTTGGCTCTGTGTAGATGGAAGGACTGTACAGAACTCAGTCTGGTTATCTAGGATAGCTGGTGCCCAACAGACTTTACTTCTTGTAAGCTCATCTTCTGTGTCATCCCACAGCATGTTTTTAGCAGAGGAATCATAGACATAATTTAGATAAAAAAAACTGAGTTGTCGTGCAATAAATGGTTGGTAGTTGTAGTCCAAGGAAAAAATAGTCCAGTAAGGATCTGCTACAGGGCTTCCCCTATGAGGAGTGCCTAAAGTGATTAGGTTATCAACCCGTTGGCCTGCCGGTTGATTTGAATAGAGCCCTGTTTTTGTAATATAGTCGTTCAGGTAATAACGGGAAACAAGACCTCCTCTGCTGTGAGCCAATATAATTATCTTCTTGTCATTTAGCTCCTCCTGTCCATCTATAGCTATTCCCAGAGCATCAGCATTAAACTTATTGGACTGATCAGAATCCCATTGGAAAAGATAGATTTTGAATTTATCCAGAAATTCTGAATCTTTTTTACTTTGCTTCAGGAAGTTACCCCACCGGTAATTTGGTTTTGCTTCCCCACCGTTCCCATGAACCAAAATCAAAGGTGTCCGATTGGATAAAGAAGAGTTATCGACCACTTCTAATGAAGAGAGCACATGTACGGTTATTGAATCACACCAGGTTATATCTATAACACCATTGGCATTGTTATCAACAATAAAATAGAAGGTATATTCCCCTTTGGGAAGAGGAGAATTTAGGATTTGAAAAGCAGAAAATTTGTATAAAGGGGCTTGTAGGCAGTAATGGAGATCTTTCTGCCAATTGGGATAGACATAGGAGAATATCCCGACAGGTGTATTGGCAACAATCCACCAGTCTGTTTTTTGTTTTGTATAACTACCAGGATCAAGGCTTAATGAAATAGAGATCTTATCTTTTGAGAGCACCTTAAGCGTTTTATCCGAATTGTTTGCTTTTATGTCCACTATAGGCTGGCTTGAATCAAGAAAAAAAGGATCATGGCTAATATCATTGGCGTGGTTTAGACCGCATCTAACTTCAATTAGTAGACATTGGTTTATGATTACAATGCACAAAAATAAGATAAGAACATAAAAAGCATGTTGACTGTCCAAGAAGGATAATAAAATTTTTCTTAGCTTCATTGTCTTGTTGTTGTCACTCGCCTATATGTATTGCTGTACTTGCCTATGGCTCGGAAGGTAACACAAAAAAAGAGGTAAGACAAAAAAAGCCGAGAATATATCCCGGCCTTTTTTATCTGCTAAATATGCTTGAAAACAAGGTAGCTTTAGCATGTTAACCCCCATGCCTTGCCAGGCACAAAAAAGCATGAAATAAGACGTGAAACGTTTACCGTGGACCGGGAACCGCAAGACAAAGGAGTTAAGATATAAATACTTAATTCTTATTTCTTCGGTC